>NZ_CP197470.1:305670-611341 GCF_052180235.1 Microbacterium sp. F51-2R
CATCGTCACCGACGAGGGCAAGGCCGCCTACGCCGAGCTCGCTGGCAAGACCGTCTTCAGCGCCAAGAAGCGCATGGTCGAGCTCCTCCAGGAGTCGGGCGACCTCATCGGCGACCCGAAGCCCTTCACGCACCCCGTCAAGTTCTACGAGAAGGGCGACCGTCCGCTCGAGATCGTGTCGACGCGGCAGTGGTACATCCGCAACGGCGCCCGCGACGAGGCACTGCGCGAGAAGCTGATCTCGCTCGGCCAGACCATGTCGTGGCATCCGGATTTCATGCGCGTGCGGTTCGAGAACTGGACCAACGGGCTCACCGGCGACTGGCTCGTCTCGCGGCAGCGGTTCTTCGGCGTGCCGATCCCCGTCTGGTACGGGCTCGACGAGAACGGCGAGCGCGACTACAGCGAGGTGCTGGTCCCGACCCTCGAGCAGCTGCCGGTCGACCCGACCACCGACATCCCCCTGGGCTACACCGCCGAGCAGCGCGGCGTTCCGGGCGGATTCGAGGGCGAGCAGGACATCTTCGATACATGGGCGACCTCGTCGCTCACCCCGCAGCTCGCGGGCGGCTGGGAGCACGACCCCGACCTCTGGTTCCTGGTCTCGCCCTTCGACCTGCGGCCGCAGGGTCAGGACATCATCCGCACGTGGCTGTTCTCGACGCTCCTGCGAAGCGCGCTCGAGAACGGGACGGCGCCGTGGACGGATGCCGCGATCTCGGGCTTCATCGTCGACCCCGACCGCAAGAAGATGTCGAAGTCCAAGGGCAACGTCGTGACGCCCGCCGACATCCTCGAGCAGCACGGGTCGGACGCCGTGCGCTACTGGGCCGCCTCGAGCCGCCTCGGCACCGACGCCGCCTTCGACCCGCAGAACCCGACGCAGATCAAGATCGGACGCCGCCTTGCGATCAAGGTGCTCAACGCGGCCAAGTTCGTGCTGTCGTTCCCGGTGCCCGAGGGTGCCGAGGTGACGCACGCGCTCGACGCGTCGATGCTCGCGACCCTCGACGGGGTCGTCCGCGAGGCGACGAAGGCGCTCGACGCGTACGACCACGCCCGCGCCCTCGAGATCACCGAGTCGTTCTTCTGGACGTTCTGCGACGACTACCTCGAGCTCGTCAAGGAGCGCGCCTACAACCAGACCGACGTCGGACAGGCCTCGGCGGCGCTCGCGCTGCGGATCGCGCTCGAGACGCTCCTGCGCCTGTTCGCTCCGGTCCTCGCATTCGCGGCCGAGGAGTCGTGGTCGTGGTTCCACGACGACTCCGTGCACCTCGCCGAGTGGCCCGAGCCCCTCGGCATCGAGGGAGACCTCACGGTGCTCACGACGGTGAGCGAGGCGCTGGTCAGCGTCCGCCGCGCCAAGACCGAGGCGAAGGCCTCGCAGAAGACGCCCGTCGCCCGCGTCACGATCGCGGGGCCTGAGGCATCCGTCGCCGCTCTCCGACTCGCGGAGGGCGACCTCAAGGCCGTCGGCCGCATCGACGAGATCCAGTACACGGATGCCGAGGCCCTCGCGGTCGCCGACATCGAACTCGCTCCCGTGGAGGTCTGACATGCAGCTCGGAACGCGATGGACGTCGGGAGACGAGCCGCCCGCCGCCGTGCCCGCGGCGCTCGCGCGCGGCGTGCGCGGCGTCGACGGCGCGATGCCCGCCGACGAGCTCGGTCAGCCGCGCCCGCGGTGGACGCTCACGTGGCTCGAAGGCCGCCCCATCGCCGAGCTCGACACCGGCGTCATCGTGACGCTCGACGAGGACGGCGAGCCCGAGGTCCGCCACGACGACGAGACGTCGTTCGGCGGTCACTGACCTCGGGCACTCGCCCCGAACCCGCCCGGTCAGGCGGCGTGCGGATCGCCGGCCTCGGCGCCCGCGTTGCGCGTGCCGACGACCAGGAGATGCGCGCCGAGCACGGTCGCGATGAAGATGAAGACGCCCGCCGTGACGAAGGGCAGGCGCAGCGAGGTCTGCGCCACCCAGCCGCCGAGGAGCGTGGCGAAGGAGAACATCCCCCACGTGACGGTGCGGATCGTGCCGAGCACACGGCCGAAGATCTGCGGCGGCACGATCTGCTGGCGAAGCGCGCCCCACGGCACGTTCCACACCGAGATCGAGAACGCTCCGAACGCGTAGGCGATGCTCGCCGACCAGACCTCGGGCATGACCCCGGTCAGTCCGAGGCCGATCGCGGCGCCGAAGTTCGCGCCCAGCATGACCCAGCCGCGCCCGAAGCGCTCGACCAGACGCGGGGCGACAAGCGACCCGCCGAGCGCGCCCACGCCGATGCCGGCGGTGACGAAGCCGATGGCGAAGGGCTGCACGCCGAGGTCGTCGAGGAAGTAGAGGATCGTCGCGGCCTGCGCGAACGACAGTGCGCTGCCGACGAGGGCCGTGTAGATCGTCATTGTCCGCAGGTAGCGGTGGTGCCAGAGGTAGGAGACGGCTTCGCGCGCGCTCGTCTTCGAGCGCACCGGTGGGGTCGGCACAGGCTCCGCGATCGGCCCCGCCGACGAGACATCGGGGGCCGAGGGATCCGTCACCGTCTCGTCACGCTGCAGGGAGTGAGCTGCCGACAGCGGGAGCAGCAGTGCGAGGACGATCGGCACGATGTACCCGGCCGACCCGATCCAGAGTGGGAGGGCGAGCGACACCGCGAACAGCACGCCCGCGATGGGCTGGGCGATGAACATGTCGATCGTGACCTGGGCCGCCTGCATGCGGCCGTTCGCACGGTCGAGCTGCGGCCGCTTCACGATGCCCGGGATGACGGCGTTCGTCGCATTGTCGAACAGGGTCTCGCCGAGCCCGAAGACGAGGGTGGCGAGGAACAGCGCCCACAGCTGCAGACCGCCGGTGACGGTCAGGATGGCGAGCCACAGCGCGACCGCGCCGCGGATGGTGTTGGCGATCGCCATGACGATCCGCCGGTCGAACCGGTCGACGATCATGCCGGCGGGCAGGCCGAAGACGAGCCAGGGCAGGAAGGCGAGGGCGCCGATCACCGAGATCGCGAGCGGATCGCGGGTGAGGGTCGTGGCGATGAGCGGGACGGCGGTGCGTCCGAGGCCGTCGGCGAGGTTGCTGAAGGCCGCGGCGGTCCAGAGCTTTCCGAAGTCGCGGCCGAGCGGGGCCCTGCTTCCCCGCCCGGCCGCGGACGCCTCGGCGGTCTCGACGGTGTCGGTCATCGCGGCATGATCCCGATCGCGCCGAGCGCCTGCGCCTGCGTACGCGATGCGTCGTGCTGGATCGCGGCCGAGGGGGTCGCGGTCGCACGGCGCTGCACGCGTGCGGCGACGAAGGCGTCGAGGGCGGATGCCGCGCGCAGGAGCGCGCGGTCGATCGTCGTGGTGGACGTCTGCGGCGAGGTGAGGGCGGTCATGACTGTTCCTCCAGTTCGGGGAGGGGGAAGACGTCGGCGCGGATGGTGACGGGCCGGACGTCGTCCCCGGTCTGATTGCGGTACTTGTCCACGGCCTCATCGATCAAGGCCATGATGTTGCGGGTGAGCTCGGTGCTCTGCTCAGGCGTGAGACGGGCGGTCGCCGTGGAGATCATGCTGGCGTCCTGCCACGGCCCGTTCTCCTCGGTCAGGCCGCTGTCGACGAACCGCATGAGCTGGGCCTGGCGGAGCTGGAAGAACTCGCTCATCACGATCTGCGTCGCCGCGCGACCCGAGGGGGTCTTCAGTGCTTCGCCGTTCGCGAAGGAGACGCCGCCGATGGGTCGCTCCCACCACCGCTCGCGCGCCGAGCCGCGGCCGTCGACCTCGCGGATGAGGTCGTGCTTCGCGAGTGCGCGCAGGTGGTAGCTGGTCGAGCCGCTCGACTCCCCGAGCCGCTCGGCGAGCGAGCTCGCGGTCTGCGGTCCGTACTGGCTCAGGATGTCGTAGATCCGCACACGGAGCGGGTGTGCGAGCGCCCGGAGTGCGCCCGTATCGAGGACCCGGTCCTGTGCGTGCCGGGTCTCGACGCGCTCTGCCGGCGACATCTTTTCGGGGCCCTGCTGATCTTCCATGCTGAGAGAGTACAACTGCAAAGAAGTCTTTGCAACACAATCTTTGCAAAGAGTCGTAGGCATGCGCGCCCCGCGTGACTAGGCTGAAAAGCATGGCGAATGAGAACCCGCTCCTCTCCCCCAGCACGCTCCCCTACCAGCTGCCCGACTACGCGAACATCGAACCGGCGCACTACCTCCCGGCCTTCGAGCACGCCTTCGCCGAGCACCGGAGAGAGATCGACGCCATCACCCGTGTGCGCTCGATGCCGACGTTCGAGAACACGATGTTGCCGCTCGAGACGAGCGGTCGCCTCCTCGGCGATGTCTCGCGCACCTTCTACACGGTGTCGTCGGCCGATGCCACGCCGGCGATCCAGGAGATCGAAGAGACCCTCGCGCCGCTCATGTCGGCGCACTACGACTCGATCCAGCTCGACACCCAGCTGTACTGGCGCATCAAGACGCTGCACGACCAGCTCGACCGGCTCGACCTCGATCCCGAGCAGGGGTACCTCGTCGAGCGCCACTTCCGCGAGATGACGCAGGCCGGCGCGGGCCTCGACGACGAGGCGAAGAGCCGCTTGACCGAGATCAACCAGCGCCTGTCGACCTTGACCACGACGTTCGAGAAGAACCTCCTGGGCGACACCAATGATCTCGCCGTGACGTTCGACGACGCCGCCGCGCTCGACGGACTCACCGACGGCGAGCTGTCGGCGGCCGCACAGGCGGCGACCGATCGCGGGCTCGACGGCAAGTACCTCGTGACGCTCACACTGTTCACGGGGCATCCGTATCTCTCGAGCCTCACGAACAGGGACAGCCGCAAGCGGATCCTGGATGCCTCGCGCGCACGTGGATCGCGAGGCAACGAGTTCGACAACCGCGATGTGCTGCGCGAGATCGTGCGGCTGCGCGCCGAGCGCGCGGCGCTCCTCGGCTACGCCTCTCATGCGGCGTTCGTCACGGCCGACGAGACCGCCGGCTCGCCCGAGGCGGTCCAGAGTCTCCTGCGCCGGCTCGCCGTGCCCGCCGCCCGCAACGCCCGGCGCGAGCAGCACGCCCTGCAGGCGATCATCGACGCCGGGCCCGAGTCGTTCGCGCTCGAAGCGCACGACTGGGCGTTCTACACCGAGAAGGTCCGCCAGGCCGAGTACGACCTCGACCGTGCGGCGCTGCGGCCGTGGTTCGAAGCGGAGCGCGTGCTGCAGGACGGCGTCTTCCACGCCGCGACGCAGCTGTACGGCATCACCTTCACCGAGCGCGGCGACCTGCGCGCCTACCACCCCGACGCGCGCGTCTTCGAGGTCCACAACGCCGACGGCTCGGCGCTCGGGCTGTTCGTCCTCGACCTCTACACCCGCGACACCAAGCGGGGCGGCGCCTGGATGAACTCGATCGTCTCGCAGTCACGCCTGCGCGGCACGAGCCCCATCGTCGTCAACAACCTCAACGTCCCCAAGCCCGCACCCGGCAAGCCGACGCTGCTGAGCCTCGATGAGGTCACGACGCTCTTCCACGAGTTCGGCCACGCCCTGCACGGACTCTTCGCCACGGTGACCTACCCCCACTTCGCGGGCACCAACGTCTTCCGCGACTTCGTCGAGTTCCCGAGCCAGGTCAACGAGATGTGGATCTACTGGCCCGAGGTGCTCGCGAAGTACGCGCGCCACATCGAGACCGGTGAGCCGCTCCCCGCCGAGGTGGTCGACAAGCTCGCCGCCTCCGAGACCTTCAACCAGGGCTTCGCGACGACTGAGTACCTCGCCGCCTCGTGGATCGACCAGGCCTGGCACTCGCTCGGCGCCGACGCGGCGGCCGAAGACATCGACGTGGCCGCGTTCGAGGCATCCGCCCTCGCCGACATCGGACTCGACAATCCCGTCGTGCCCACCCGGTACTCCTCGACGTACTTCGCGCACGTGTTCTCGGGCGGCTACAGCGCCGGCTACTACTCCTACATCTGGAGCGAAGTGCTCGACGCCGACACGGTCGAGTGGTTCCGTGAGAACGGCGGCCTCACGCGCGCGAACGGCGATCGCTTCCGCGAGCGTCTGCTCGGTGTCGGCGGCTCGAAGGATCCGCTCGAGGCCTACCGCGACTTCCGGGGGCGGGATGCCGAGATCGAGCCGCTCCTGACGCGTCGAGGTCTCGCGGCCTGACGCCTGTCGAGAGGTGTGCGGCGGGTCGGATCGCCCCGCCGCGCACGGCTGTCATCGTGTCGCGCACCCGACCGAAGGTGGGCGCCTCGACGTTCGCGGGGCCGAACCCCTCGAGGTCGGGCAGGAAGCCGTCCCCGATCGCCGCATCCGCGCGGCGGGAGGCTCAGGTCTCAGGCGCTCTTGCGCTTGTGCCGGAGTACGAGGGTGGGAGCTGCGCCCTCGTCGACGGCCGCGCGCGTCACGATGACCTTGTCGACATCCTCCGCGGAGGGGATCTCGAACATGATCGGACCCAGCACGTCTTCGAGGATCGCGCGGAGGCCGCGAGCACCCGTCTTGCGGGCGACGGCGAGATCGGCGATCGCCTCGAGGGCGTCGCGCTCGAACTCGAGCTCCACACCGTCGAGCTCGAACATGCGCTGGTACTGCTTGACGAGCGCGTTCTTGGGCTCGGTGAGGATCTCCATCAGCGCCTGCTGGTCGAGAGGTGAGACGGATGCCACGACGGGCAGGCGCCCGATGAACTCGGGGATGAGCCCGAACTTGTGCAGGTCTTCGGGCTGCACCTCGCTGAAGAGGTCGAGGTCTTGCCCCTTGTCGTGCAGCGGCGCGCCGAAGCCGATGCCGTGCTTGCCGACGCGGGTCGACACGATGTCTTCGAGCCCGGCGAAGGCGCCCGCCACGATGAACAGGACGTTCGTCGTGTCGATCTGGATGAACTCCTGGTGCGGGTGCTTGCGGCCCCCCTGCGGCGGCACGGAGGCGACAGTGCCCTCGAGGATCTTCAGCAGCGCCTGCTGCACGCCCTCGCCCGAGACGTCGCGCGTGATCGACGGATTCTCGGCCTTGCGGGCGATCTTGTCGACCTCGTCGATGTAGATGATGCCGGTCTCGGCGCGCTTCGTGTCGAAGTCGGCGGCCTGGATGAGCTTGAGGAGGATGTTCTCGACATCCTCGCCGACGTAGCCCGCTTCAGTCAGTGCCGTGGCATCGGCCACCGCGAAGGGGACGTTGAGGCGCTTCGCGAGGGTCTGTGCGAGGTAGGTCTTGCCGCAGCCGGTCGGGCCGATGAGCAGGATGTTGCTCTTGGCGATCTCGATCTCGTCGGCGCGCTGTTCGGCGGGCTGAAGCGTGCCGTGCGCGCGGATGCGCTTGTAGTGGTTGTAGACGGCCACCGAGAGGGCGCGCTTCGCGGGCTCCTGCCCGACGACGTACTCCTCGAGGAACGCGAAGATCTCACGTGGCTTGGGCAGGTCGAAGTCGGAGACGACTCCGGCGCCCTGTTCGGCGGCGCGCTCTTCGATGATCTCGTTGCACAGCTCGACGCACTCGTCGCAGATGTACACGCCGGGGCCTGCAATGAGCTGCTGGACCTGCTTCTGGCTCTTTCCGCAGAAGGAGCACTTGAACAGGTCGGCGCTCTCACCGATGCGGGCCATCTGCTCTCCTCCTTGCGGGGCCGGTCCCCTGCCGGCTGATGTCGAGCCTAATCGCTGCCGCCGACTTGCGGCGGATTGCGACGCGCAATGTGGAGGGCGCGATCCTCGTGTTGCGCTGCCAGCGGAACCGGGTGGCACGAACAAGCCCCGCCGGGCGCGTGAGCGGCGGCGGGGCTTGATCGGCGAAGGCTACTTCGTCAGGGCTGCGGGCGTGCGCTTGCGCGTCGTGAGCACCTGGTCGACGAGACCGTAGACCACGGCCTCCTCGGCCGAGAGGATCTTGTCGCGGTCGATGTCTTTGTTGACCTCTTCCTGCGACTTGTTCGAGTGCTTCGCGAGCGTCTCCTCGAGCCACGTGCGCATGCGCATGATCTCGGCCGCCTGGATCTCGATGTCGGAGGCCTGACCGTGGCCCGCCTCCCCCATCGCCGGCTGGTGGATGAGGATGCGGGCGTTCGGCAGCGCGAGGCGCTTGCCGGGTGCGCCCGCCGCGAGGAGCACGGCGGCCGCGGAGGCCGCCTGGCCGAGGACGACGGTCTGGATCTGCGGCGACACGTACTGCATCGTGTCGTAGATCGCCGTCATGGCGGTGAAGGATCCACCCGGCGAGTTGATGTACATGATGATGTCGCGGTCGGGATCCTGGCTCTCGAGCACGAGGAGCTGGGCCATGACGTCATCGGCCGACGCGTCGTCGACCTGCACGCCGAGGAAGATGACGCGGTCTTCGAAGAGCTTGTTGTAGGGGTCCTGGCGCTTGTAGCCGTAGGCGGTGCGCTCCTCGAACTGGGGCAGGACGTAGCGGCTGCTGGGAACGTGCAGCGACTGCGGAGCGGGGGTGCCGAAGGTCGGGCTGATCATTGACGTTTCTCTCTCTTTCGCCGCAGTCTCAGGACGCGGTCCCGCCGCCGCCGATGACGTCGGCTGCGGACTCGCGGATGTGGTCGACGAAGCCGTAATCGAGGGCCTCCTGGGCGCTGAACCAGCGGTCGCGGTCACCGTCGGCGTTGATCTGCTCAACGGACTTGCCCGTCTGCGCGGCCGTGATCTCGGCGAGGCGCTTCTTCATGTCGAGGATGAGCTGCGCCTGCGTCTGGATGTCGCTCGCCGTGCCGCCGAAGCCGCCGTGCGGCTGGTGCAGCAGAACACGCGCGTTGGGGGTGATGTAGCGCTTGCCCTTCGTGCCGGCGGTGAGAAGCAGCTGGCCCATCGAGGCGGCCATGCCGATGCCGACCGTCACGATGTCGTTCGGCACGAACTGCATGGTGTCGTAGATCGCCATACCCGCCGTGATCGAGCCGCCGGGCGAGTTGACGTAGAGGTAGATGTCCTTCTCCGAGTCCTCGGCGGCCAGGAGGAGGATCTTCGCGCAGATCTCGTTGGCGTTGTCGTCGCGCACCTCCGAGCCCAGCCAGATGATGCGGTCCTTCAGCAGCCTGTCGAAGACGCTCGTCGCGACAAGGGGTTCGGCCATGTTCACTCCTGTTTCCGGTGGTCGTGCTGACGAATCTACCGGCGTGCTCCGGACGACCCGCCCGTGTTCGCCCTGGGCAGAGAAGGGGGTGGATGCCGCGGCATCCACCCCCTTCGTCGATCGCGCTCGCGCGACCTTACTTCTTCTTGGCAGCCTTCTTCGCGGGCTTCTCGTCAGCCGCTTCGGCCTCTTCGGCCTCGACGATCGCGTCGGCCTCGGTCGCGGCATCCGCGATCTCCTCGGCTTCCTCCACGACCTCTTCCTCGTCGTCGACGGCGACGAAGCCGGTCAGGTCGACAGGGGCGCCGTTGGTGTCCACCACCGAGACCTTGCCGAGCGCGACGGCGAGAGCCTTGTTGCGCGCGACCTCGCCGACGATGGCGGGCAGCTGGTTGTTCTGCTGCAGCGCGTCGACGAAGTCCTGCGGGGCCATGCCGTACTGCGCGGCGGACTGCACGAGGTACTGCGTGAGCTCGTCCTGCGAGACCTGCACGTCGAACTTCTCGGCGATCGCGTCGAGCAGCATCTGCGTGCGGAACTGCTTCTCGCTGGCCTCGGTGACCTCGGCGCGGTGCACGTCGTCTTCGAGACGGCCTTCGCCCTCGAGGTGGTTGTGCACCTCGTCCTCGACGAGCTGCGCCGGCACGGGGATCTCGACCTGCTCGAGGAGCTGCTCGACGAGCTTGTCGCGCGCCGCGGAGCCCTGCGTGAAGACCGACTGCTGGCCGACGCGCTCCTTGAGGCTGTCGCGCAGCTCGGCGATCGTGTCGAACTCGCTGGCCATCTGCGCGAAGTCGTCGTCGGCCTCGGGGAGCTCGCGCTCCTTGACGGCCTTGACCGACACGGCGACCTCGGCCTCTTCGCCGGCGTGGTCGCCGCCGACGAGCTTCGAACGGAACGTCGTCTCTTCGCCCGCGGTGAGCGAGTCGATGGCCTCGTCGATGCCCTCGAGCAGCTCGCCCGAGCCGACCTCGTACGAGACGCCCTCGGCGCGGTCGATCTCTTCGCCGTCGATCGTGGCGACGAGGTCGAGCTCGACGAAGTCACCGGTCGCGGCCGGGCGGTCGACCGTGACGAGCGTGCCGAAGCGGCCGCGCAGGCGGTCGAGCTCGGCGTCGATCGCAGCCTCGTCCACCTCGGCGGCCTCGACCTCGATCGTGGTGCCCTCGAAGTCGGGCAGCTCGAACTCGGGACGCACGTCGACCTCGACCTCAACCTGCAGATCGCCCGAGAAGTCCTTCTCGTTCGGCCAGCCGGTGACCTCGGCGCTCGGGCGGCCGAGCACGCGCAGCTCCTGAGCCTGAACGGCCTCACGGTAGAAGCTGTCGAGACCCTCGCTGACGGCGTGCTCGAGCACGGCCGTGCGGCCGATGCGCTGGTCGATGATCGGCGCCGGCACCTTGCCCTTGCGGAAGCCGGGGATCTGCACGTCCTGAGCGATGTGCTCGTAGGCGTGCGCGATGCTCGGCTTGAGCTCATCGGGGGTGACCGTGATGTGCAGCTTGACCCGCGTGGGGCTGAGCTTCTCGACGGTGCTGTTGACCATGCCTTTTCGTTCTCCTTGTGTGACCCGCGCGCGTGCGCGGCAGCGGAAGGTCTGAATCTTTCGAGTTCGAGGGGCCGTGATGTCGGGGCGACAGGATTTGAACCTGCGGCCTCCCGCTCCCAAAGCGGGCGCTCTACCAAGCTGAGCTACGCCCCGGGCGGGTGCGGACGCACGCGTACGCCGAACGGCCCCGAGAAGTCTAGCCGACCTGGGAGGGGGTCACCTGTGCGGGGCGAATCGGGCTCGCGCGCTGTTGACACCGCAGAGGCCCGGTGGCACGTTCCCCTCAGGCATGCAGAAGGGGGGTCAGGCATGACCGCAGGCACCGGGACGAGTCCGGACTATCGCCACCGCCGACGGCTGCACCCGCGTCGCCCGCAGACCACGCTCGCCGAGCGCTGGACCATGGTCGACGGCGTCGACGTCTTCTACCGCGAGTCCGTGAACCCTCCGGATGCCGCGGTCATGATGCATGTCCACGGCTTCGGCCTCTCCGGGCGCTACCTGCTCCCGACCGCCGAGCGTCTCGCCGACGAGTTCCACACCCTCGTGCCGGATCTTCCCGGCTTCGGACGGAGCGGCAAGGCGCCGGGTCAGCTCGACGTCCCCGATCTCGCCCGGGCGGCCGCGCGCTTCCTGGACGACCGCGGGATCGAGAAGGTGACACTCGTGGGCAATTCGATGGGATGCCCCGTCATCTGCGAGTTCGCCTACCACTACCCCGACCGGATCGAGCGGGCTGTGCTGGTGTCGCCCGCGGGAGGCATCCACAACCAGCCGCTCGCGCGTGCGATCGGTCAGCTCGCGAAGGACGGCGGGCGTGAGCCGGTGAGGATGGTCGGCGTCGCGACACCGGACTACCTGCGGTTCGGGGTGCCGAGCACCTTCAAGATGTTCAAGGCGCTGACGCAGTACCCCTCGCTGGAGCGGCTGCTCGGCCTCCACATCCCGACCCTCGTCGTGCTCGGCGAGCGCGATCCGCTGCTGCCGAAGGCCGAGCGCATCCAGGAGGTCGCGTCGCAGAGCGACAACCACGTGCTGGTGGTGCAGATGGCGACGGCCGCGCATGCGATCAACTTCAGTCATCCCGACGAGCTCGCCCACGTCATCCGGCTCTTCATGGATGACAAGCCCATCCGCGACCATGCCGCCGGCAACGCGCACACGCGGATCTACGAGGTGCACCGGGGGGCGCTGCATCCCGAGGCGAGGCCGGACTGAGCGGCATTCCAGGGCCGTCGCGTCCTGTGTATTAGACTCGACCGGGTGCGCTTCGGCGCGCTCGGGGATGTAGCTCAATGGTAGAGCCTCAGTCTTCCAAACTGATGGTGCGGGTTCGATTCCCGTCATCCCCTCCGATTTAGGCCCGGAATTACGCGGGAGTTCGAGGCCAAGACTCCTCCCGACTACTTTTCTGACTACATCCGCGGTAGAATGAGGGATGAAAAGAGCCCCGCACCTGCGGAAACAGGCCGGGGCATTGGCCGACTGGTAAGGAGTCGACATGGAAGATTCTATCCGGGAGCTCGCCGCCTTGAAGGGCATAGCTATCGGTAGCAATGTTCCCCCGTGTTCGCTGGTCATCGGCGACGACCTCCTCCGGATCCATGACGACGGCACCGTGGACGGTCGGCTCGAGGACATGGGTGAGGCTGCCCGGGTCTTCGTGGAGTTCGTACGCGGTCACCTCGCGATGGACCTGAACCGGGTGCTAGCCGACGCATGGGACGAGGGTGCAACCGCACAAGACCTCACTTACACCTCTGAGCGTCCGCTCAATCCCTACCGGGAGCAGACCAATGACTGAGGCGGGCGAGTGGCGGGCGGGGGAAACGTGGTTTGTCCCCCCGCCGACGCACGTGCGAGTCTCAGATCTGCCAGACAGGCTTCGAGGAATCCCGTTCGACGAGTTGAAACCCGTACAGGGAGCAGACCAATGACTGAGGCGGCGAGTTGGGCCGACAGGGAAGCCCTCGCCGAAGCACTTCGAGCGCTCCACCTCATAGATCTCAACAACCTGCATGAAGTTGTCACCGCTGTAGCCGCAGGCTGGCGCCCCCCGGAGAAGCATGAGTGCATCTGCTACGGATACGGCATAGATCCCCGTTGCCGCGCGCACGAGGACGAGGAGCAGACCAATGACTGAGGACGACCGTGGCTAGTGTCCGTCACCGGCTCTCCGCTAACGGGGACGTGAAGTGGCAAGTCCAGTTCCGCATCGACGGGAAGCTCACCGGGGAAACGTTCGACACACCCGAAGCAGCACACCGGTTCGGGAACCTCGTCGACACCATCGGGGGGAAAGCGGCCCGTCAAGTGCTCGCCGCACGCCAAGGCCGCAACGAGAAAGTCGTCACGCTCCGAGAGTTCACCGAACGATACCTCGACCCGGACAGTGGACTCCTCACCGGCGTCACGGACGGCACACGCCACGACTACCGCCTCGCCGCCGAACGATCCTTCCTCATGGTCCTCGGTGAGATGCCCGTCGATGCGATCACGAAACAAGACATCGGCAGGTGGGTCGCATGGCAGGAGAAGCAACCATCCACCCGTGGCGGGAAAGACACCGGCAAGCTCGTCGCCCCGAAGACCGTCACCAACTACCACGGGCTCCTGTCGAGCGTGATGAACACGGCGGTCGAAGCGAAACTCATCCCCGACAACCCCGCCCGCGGGACGCGGCTCAGCAAAGGCCGACGCCCGGAGATCGTGTTCCTCACCCCCGACGAGTACATGACCCTGCTCCACTTCATCCCGGACAGGCATAAGCCGTTCGTTCAGTTCCTCGCGGGGACGGGATGCCGGTGGGGTGAAGCGACCGCCGTCACGTGGGGTGACATCAACCTTCGCGTACACCCCGCGACCGTCCGCATCGACAAGGCCTATAAGAAAGGCGTCAAGGGGAAACCGGTCCTGGGTGATCCGAAGTCTTTCAAGGGAACCCGGACGATCGCCCTGTCAGATGACACGGTAGCGATGCTCGGTAACCCTGGCTCCCCCGATCAGCTCCTGTTCCCGGGGCGTGTGAGCGGGCGGAACCAGTTGTGGAAGGTGTTCCAGAAGTCCACGTGGGAACCCGCCGTCCGCAAAGCGATGGACCCCGAGCTCTGCAAAGCCGCTGGGCTCGAGCCGCTGACGAAACGCCCCACGATCCACGGGCTACGCCACTCCCACGCATCATGGCTGATCGCGAACGGTGTCCCCCTGTTCCTCATCGCCGCGCGCCTCGGGCATGAGAACACGGACCAGATCAGCAAGACGTACGGTCACCTCATGCCCGACGCTCACCTTGTCATGGCTGACGTGGTGCAGACCGCGATGGCCGGCACCCACCAACGGCAGATCGCATCATGACGCACACGGATGGCGAAAACCTCGAGCCCCTGATTCGGCGGATGCAGTGGGCCGTGTTCGCTGCGGAAGTGCAGTCCACGGTCGACCGGCTCCCGGAAACACGAAAACCGCCCCTCCCACCCGGGGAGGGTGGAAGGGGCGGTGTGTCAGCGGAAGAGTCCGTGAAGCCAGCCGAGGAATGATCCCCAACAGTTGAGGTGCGGTCCTTCGGTGCGACTGTTTGTTCGAGCGAACGGCATACGTGTTCCTTCTGTGACGAGGGCATGAGAAAACCCCCACCCGGGATTGGGTGAGGGTTGGGGGTGGGACGCTTCAGGGGATCCGAACCACTCTGAGACGGAAAGGTTCGGTTGCGGGGGTTTCTGCTGGGATGCGTCGGCCTCGTCACTTCCCCGTAACGAGTCGCCGCTATGGTTCGGACCATGCCTAGTGGTGGAGCGGTCGCCGGTCGCGGGTTCGTGATCCCCTCGCTCGACGGGTTGCGGTTCGTCGCGATCCTGCTCGTCGTGTGGGGGCACGCGGAGCTGCCGTACAAGTTCATCCGCGAATCGTCCGGTGTGACGATCTTCTTCTTCCTCAGCGGATACCTGATCACCACGCTGCTGCGCCGGGAGTTCGACAAGACCGAGCGGGTCTCGATCAAGGACTTCTACCTGCGCCGGCTGTTCCGGATCTTCCCGCCGTTGTACATCGTCGTGACGATCATGGTCGTGCTCTCGCTCGCCGGCATCATCGCAAACCAGATGACGGCTCTGGGCGCGGCGTCGGCCTACGGGTTCTTCGCGAACTACTACATCATCTTCGCCGGTCGCGAGGGGCTCCCGGGAGGGATGAACGCTCTCTGGTCGCTGGCCGTCGAGGAGCACTATTACCTGCTGTTCCCGATCATCTACATCGCGCTGCGCAAGTGGCTCCCGAACCGGTGGTGGCAGGCCGGTGTCCTCGCGGCGATCTGCCTCGCGATCATGGGGTGGCGGGTTTGGCTGTTCGCTGACGGTGCCAGCTACGACCGGATCTATCTCGCCACCGACACCCGTGCCGACGCGATTCTGTGGGGATCGATCCTCGCGATCATCGCGAACCCGATGTACGACGAGATCCGCGCACCGCGCCGCAAGCGGCTGCTCACGCCGATCCTGCTCGCCTCTGTCGCCGTGTTCTACGTCGTCTCGCGGATGCCCGACTCGATCGGCATGACCGTCGGCTACACCGTCCAGGCGGTCGTTCTCGCGGGCGTGTTCATCCCGCTCATCCTCGCGCCGAGATCGATCGTAGGGCGGGCGATGAACTGGCGCCCGATCATGTGGGTCGGCGTGATCTCGTACTCGATCTACCTCATCCACCGTCCCGCGCTGATGCTCGCCGAGGAGTACATCCCCGCACCGCACCTGACGCAGGCGATCATCGGGATCGCGGCGACAGTGCTGCTGTCGTGGGCGATGCTGCACTGGGTGGAGAAGCCGTTCGGCGTGCTCCGCAAGCGCTTCTCGCACGCCGCCGAGACGGCGAACACGACGGTTCCCGAAGGAACACGCCGCGCCCGCCGACTCGAACGCGTCAGGTGATCGACCAGCAGTAGAGGTCGTCGGCGCGGACGCCCGCAGCCGTTCCGCGGAGACCGATCTGCGTCGCCGCGGATGCCGTCGATGACGTTGCGGTCCCCTTGATGACCCCGTTGATGATGACCGTGAACGTCGTACCGTAAACGGCCACTTCGACCACGTCGCCCGGCGAGGCGGTGACGCCCGTCGAGAGCAGCGTCGTGTACGAGCCCGTGTAGGACTGCAACAGCCACTCGGATGTGGTGCTGGATATGTTCAGCCCGACCCAGGCAGACGTGGACGTGTACCGCGCCAGGAGCCCGAAGGTGTGACTGCCGGTGCTGATCCGCCCCGCGAACGTTGCCTTGACCCAGTGGTTCGTGCCGCCTGCGCCGACGACCGCGAAAGCCGACGTCGTGGTCGCATACGCCTGCGTGTTGACGATGCTCCAGGTGCCGGAACTCCAGGCCGCGGCTCCGGTGCTGGTCGACCCCATGCTGCCCGCGGGCGCGTCCGCGCGGTTGAAGTTGTCCGCGAGGGCGAGGGCCATGTTGGGGGCGGCGTTGGCATATACCCAATCGGAGTCCACCCCGTCGAACGTCGCCTTGACGCGGAGCCCGTAGACGGTGCCCGCCGTGAGGCCGGTCTTCGTGACGCTCGTCGCCGTCGGGGAGCCGAGCGTGATCGCCGTCCAGGAGCCTCCAGCCGGCATGTGCTCGAGCGTGTAGGAGGTCGGGACTCCCTGCGTCGGCTGGCTCCATGAGATGTCGAGCTGCGTCGAGGATGTGGACGACGCTGTGAGGCCCGAGGGCTTGTCGCTGCGGTATCCCATGTTCCGGGCGATCTCCGCGCCCGGCGCGCTCTGCGTGAACGTCACGGTCGCGCGGCGCAGATCGTTGTCCGTGAGCGCGAAGTTGCTCGCGTTCTTCGTCGCATCCCCAATGATGAGGTCGGTCCCCGCGTTCGAGAACAGGGTGTTCCGCTGGATCGCGAGGTACGAGGTCGACCCGAGCACGGCGATTCCGCCGAGCGTGTTGCTGTGGACCCGGTTCGAGTCGATGCACACGCCGGCCCCGAGGTCGGCGGTCGACGGGATGCAGATGCCGTAGCCGGTGTTCCCGAAGATCTCGTTGCTCGCGATCGTGTAGCCACCGGTCGACGCCTTGCCGAGGATGACACCGGCGCCCGTGTACGTGAGCGGACTCCCGCCATTGCCCGAGATCACGTTCCCACGGATCAGCCCGTCCACGCCGCCCTGAGGGGCGAGGATCGTGTCGTCGATCGCGACTCCCGCGTACCTGTTGCCGATGAAGTGATTCCCCTGCACGATCGCGCCCGTGGAGCCGCAGTCCTTGAAGCCGATCCAGTTGCCCTCGCCGTGCGAGCCGATCAGTCGGAACCCATTCGGGTAGTACGTCTCACCGTTCTGCTTCTCCGTGAAGAACCCGTAGATGCCGTTGTTGCGGGACGTGCAGTTGATGATCGTGACCGACTCGGTGGGCGATCCACCCGTGCCGATCCCGAACCCGGACCCACCGGAGGCGGTCTTCGGGTCGACGGATTTCTCGAAGATGCCGCGACCGCAGCCCTCCGCGACGCAGTCCACGAAGATCGCGCCTTCGAGGTGGTCGACGCCGAACCCGGTCGCCCAGGTGTTGCGTACCCGCACACGCTCCCACCGGGCGCGCTTCATGTACTGGATGAAGATGCCCTTGATCTGCGTCGTGTAGCTGCTGTTCGTCTGTGAGGTGCCGTCGACGTCGAAGTCCTGGAAGGTGCAGTCGTCGAACGTGTAGCCCGCGCCTGGGTAGGAGCCGTCGATGAACGACTGGTTGCCCACGGGATAGAAGATCGTCTGCCCCATGCCCGCGCCGCGGATGCCGACGCCGGTCTTCCAGGTGAGCTTGGTCGTGAAGCGGTAGAGACCCGCGGGGACGACGATCTGATAGCCGATCTTCGCGAAGGTGCCTGACTGCGCGGCGTACTCAACTGTGAGCGCGTCGATCGCTCGCTGAAACAGGACGTGGTTCGTTCCGGTGTTGTTCCGGATCAGAGTCTCGCCGTCCGCCAGAAACTCCCGGATGTCGCGGAGGTAGGAGGGCGTGAGGGCCGCGTCGACAACTGCATCAATCGTGGTGTTTAGTGCGTCACCGACCGGAGTACCCGGGGTGCCGATGTCATCCACAACCTCCTGATACTGCGTCTCCATATGCGCCAAACGGGCAGCGTTGATCCGAGTCGTCTTCGCAGGAAGATTCGACCACTCCAAAGGTTCATACGGCATCAGATACCCCCATCAGACGGGTAAAGCGGATTCGACTCAAGAAACAAAGCAATGCGCTGATCAATCAACGCGATCAGCGACGGCGGCTGAGGAGTCGGCGCGAACGACACCGGATCCACCACAACCAGGTCACCGAAATCCACCGGACCCACATCCGGGATCTCCACAAACCGGGTAACCGCTGGCCCCTTCTTCGACGCCACCCGCACCCGCGCACACGCAACCCCACCCGTACCCGGCACATCCAACGGCGCCACCAACACCCCATCCACGATCCCCACACGGATACGCGACGGGAACACCACATCCGCACCATCAACCACCGTGACCGGTCCACGACCAGCCCAATAGTCGACGGTGACTTCACCTTCCGCGATCGGGCCGGGAGCCTCCAGAAGCCTCTCCAACGCCGTCAGGTTGATAACAGTCACCCCGGCCCCCTTCGGTTACTCAGCGTCCGCAGGCTCACCCGGCACGGCGGGCGGACGCGTGTTGAACGCGGCCAGCACGACGCCGATGATGAGGGGCACCGTTTCCGCGTCGATCCAACCCTGCTGAATGGCGAGCAGACCAGCCGCCGCGAGCACGCCGTAAAGCCAACGACGCACGAGATACCACTTGATGTTCTTGACGTTCATTGAGTCCCCCTTAGAAGAGAAGAAGTTTGGACAGGGCCACGACCGAAAGGATGAGACCCGTGATGCCGGCAAGACCACCCACGATCTGATACCAGGCAGTCTTCGTCGGGATACGCTGCGCCAGGATCGCGTTCTCCGACCGGGCCGTGTCCGCCGTCGACTGCGCACGAGCAATGTCGCCCCGGAACGTCGCGTTGATCTCCGACTGTGAAGCGGCGTTCGAATCAACCGACGACTGCAACGAACTGACCTGACCCGTCAACTGCCCGAGCAGGAAGTTCGTCTGATCCTGCGGGCGCATCGGAACGGGATCGTCAGCCATCAGCTCGCACCCAGGTACTTCGCCCGCCACTCGCGGAACGAAACATCACCCAGCGGGACCGCCTTCTGACTGATCCCGTGGAACGCGACCAGGTTGTTCGCGAGCTGCTGATCGGTGAACTCGAGCCACGCGGCCTTACCCACACCATCGCCCGCAAGAGCGAACACCTTCGTATCTACATTGACGTAAACGGTGGCCATACCAGCCCTCGCCTTCTTTGCTTCAGGGACCAATCCCGTCACCGTTCCCGCGGTGGTGGGAGCCCAAGGGTCCAGGTCGATCACATGCCACGGCTCATCCGGGTAGCCGCGCGCAGGGCAGATCAGATTCGGGGACAGCCCCACAGCCCGACAATCGGCGAAGAACGCGTCCCGCTTATCAGGCGTGTCCCGCCCGTCACGATTGCCGTAGCAGTACGCCCAGTTGCCGTAGTCAATAGCGAGGGTCTGCTTCCCCTCCCACAATCCCCCGTGCGACGACGTCCCCGCCCATGCGGCACCATTCCCCCACACGGCCCGATACTTCACCTGCCAGGCATAGGGCCGGTAACAGGAGAACCCGGCAGACGGACGCAGCCGCGGATTCCGTTTCAGCAGAGCCTCATGCTTCGCCGCGGTCGACGGGGACAGCAACCAGTCATACCGGCCGTAGCTGTCCTCCCCAGACCCGACGCTCACCAGAAGATCAACCGGGATATACCCGTTCTTGTAGAGCGGCACGAGTCACGCCCGAGTTGCTTTCCACTGCACGCTGAACAAGTTCGACGGCACAGACCCAATCCGCATACCCCGCACCTTGCAACCCGACGCGGTGATCTGCTCCACCATCCCGTTCATCGTGACCTGACCCGCAGGCCCCACCGTCTGCACCACCACAATCGGTGCGGACGAGAACATTCCGACCGGGAACGTCACATCAATCAGGTCCGACCAGAAAATCGGTGAAGACCCACCGCCCCCCGACGCGGGACACGCCACCACACCCGTCGCCGACGTCGGCCACACGATGTCCCACCCGGACCCATCCCACACCTCAAGCCGAGTCTTCGTCGTGTTGTAAACCAGCAGCCCAGCGAAAAGAGCATCCCCCGTGATCGCGTCACGCTCCGCTTCGGACACGCCACCACGGAAATTCCCCATCAGCGCAATCAGCTCGATCATCTTGTCGAAATCAGCCTGCGTAGACGGCGTGTTCGTCGCGGAACCGAGACCCTTCGGCCCACCACTTGAAGACCAGCCCATCAGAAACCCCTCACGTCGTATACGTCACACGGACAGTCCCCGACTGACCGTCCTTCTGCGTCCCAGCCCAAATGTTGTAACCACCCAAACCGAACCCCAGACCACCCGTATTCACCTTCAAGTGATCAATCAGCGACGTGGGAATCGGAACCCAACCGGATTTACCGCTCAGCGTCGTAACACCACTGAAGGACACCGAACCGGAAGGTTTCGTCGCATAGTCGTGACGGCCGAACGGGAACAACCCCAAATCCTTAATCAGCGGCAAGTAAATCTCCGCACCGCTCACCACTGCACTATCAGGAATAGTGTCCCGAATCTTCGTGCCGTAGAACCATGCGCCAATGTTGCTCGACGAAGACCACACATCGTTGATACGCCACCCATACCCCGACTGGTACGAACCGGAATCGATAGCGCTGAACGAAACCGTCTGCTGACCACCCCCGGCACCGGGAGCGTCAGGAGCGTCAGGCGTAGCCGGGGAATCAGACCGCACACCAATGATGTGGCAACCCTCATTCCAATACAGCTTCACCTGATCACCAGGCGACAACGTCGAACCGCTGTTATACGTCGCCGCAACATCACCAATCACGGTACTTACAACCGCGATCCCCGCTGCCTCGGAAACAACCTCACCATTCCCCGGACGCAGCACGGTCGGCCCCAACATCCAAGCCACACCATCAACCACCGCAACCCAAACCGGGTCATTCACCTCAGGAATGAAACCCATCGAAGGATGCGCCGGCACGCGCCCGCCCGAAAAATCGACCACCGCCCGCAACCCATCCAGGCCACGATAATTACCGGAAATCAACTGAACATTCGACTTCGAGTTGAACAGCTCCAAAATCACATCGGACTGATCAACCATCACGCCTCCGGGAACTCATCGTCAGCAGGGAACAACTCACCATCAGGGAACAACCCGAACCCCGTGAAACCCGGGAACACATCAACCGCATCGGCCTTCGGAACCGTCGAAGCAACCTCAACCCTCAACCGCTGAGTAGCCCCACCACGATCAACGGAAACCACCCGACCAATAAGCCACACCCGGTTACGCTCAACCCGCACAGCATCGCCACGCTCACGCAACGGATTGAAAGTCTCCACAACCTCAACTACCCGCGACCGCAACACCGACACCTTCGCGAGCTCACTATCAGCCCACGCCTGAGCCTGCTCCACCGTCGTCACAAACTCGGAAGACAAATACCTCGTCCTCGCACGAAAAGGCGACACAGACCCATCGGGATTACGGACACGCAACGGCCCCGACGTAACCTCAGCAACAGCCAAAACCGCCGCCTGATCCCCACCCGTCGCCCGCACAACAACCCGGTTATAAACCTGCGCCGCACTCATCGACGACGACACCGACTCGATCACATCCAAAGTCACATCATCAACCGGATCCGGCCACACATTCGGCCGCGCCGACAACGCACCATCCGACGTCACATGCGGAACAGCGTCGAGCATCACACCCATCAACTCGTAAACCGCATCCAACTTCCCATCCGGATACATCACCGAACGAGTAATCGGAACATCAGCGACAGAACGAATCAGCGGCAACCCACTAACCCGCCCCAACTCCGCCCACGTCGAAGACAAATCAGTCGGAGCAGTCGGAACATCAAACGACTCCTGCTGAACCCCAGCAAGAAGCTCCCGCAACTCCAAACCAACCGTCGACCCCACCGTGACCCACTCGCCACGGAACCGCATCTCCTCATCCCGAGCCGAAGGAACATCCGTGATCAGGAACCGCCCATAAGCGACCCGCTCCGAAAAGTTCCCCGCCGAAACCAGGCAATACACGTACAACTGGGCACCGAACGGCGCCAACGGATCCGACACCGACACCGGCAGAACACTCGACGCGAACTCATCCGTCCACACAACCGTGCACGAACCCGACTGCTGAACATCCGCGTTCGCGTCCTCACCGAACCGCACATCCGCGATCGGCACATCAGCGATACGCCGCTCCCCGTTGTAATACAGGTCAGCGGTCCACACCGCGTCAAACGGCCCCGTGAGGACACCCTTGAGATCAGAGGAACCGAACCGCACCCGGCACCCCCTCTAAATCAACCAGCGAGCCCAGCGAGCGAGTAGTCCCGATCCATATCGGTGTATGTGGCATAGGCCGCGTCCCGCTCGTCGTACGTCGAGTACGCAGCATCCAGATCGTCGTAAGTCAGCAGCGGGGTAACGAGTCCGACGAACGGCGGGTCAACCTCCGTCGCCGTGAACACGATGTCCGTCCGCTGACCACCCCACTGGACGTCCACACTCACCTCGGTCGGATCCGGGACGCTCGTGAAGAACGTCCGCGGAATCCGCACAGGTGGAGGCGTCCGCACACACAACACCCCCACCTGTCGGGTGTTGTAGTCGCCGAGCATCCCCTGAAACCGGTCAGCCAGGTCCAACGATTCGACAGCGAACCCCAGCGAGTAGTCCACAACCCCACGCCGCCCCGACCCGATCCAACGCCCCAGCATCGAACCCTCGGTGTAGACGACGCTCCCCACGATCGGACGCCTCGTAGCTCGAGCGCCCGAGTCGTCGAGGAGCGCCGCCGCCCCCAACTCGATCCCCTCAGCCGGCACCAGCGGGTTATGCACCCACACCGACCCGACATCCAACGTCACCGTCGCGTAATCCGTGAACCCCAGCGACAACCCAGCCCCATCGAACACCTCAGCCCGATACGTCGCGTCCACACCGAACGGGCACTCGAAATCGAGCACCGCAACCCCGACCGCGATATCCCAACCCCCGCGAACCTTCCACTGACGGTTGTCCGAGAAGCGGTACAGTCGCAGCCGCTCAGCAGCCGGGTCGAGGTCGCCAGCGTCGATGAAGAACTCCACGAACGGATTCCCCGACGTGTCCACAGTCAGTGTCGGCGCAACCATGCCTTTACCCCCTGCCCCCGTTTCGGAGCTTCATGCCGCCCTGACGGGATGCCTGTGTGATTCGACCGTCCACGAATCCGGTGAGCCCGTTCCCGAGGTCCAGGGTTCCGGTGATGCTCATGCCGTCCAGGGACGGCGCGGAAATGTTGATCGACTGGTTCGAGGCGTAGCGAGGAGGCTGCACGAAACCACCGTTCGCGTAACCACGCATCCGACCGCCCGCGTTCATGTACTCGAGCGCGCGCCGGTTCTCCGGGATGGAGACCTGCGACGCCCGCACGATGAACTCACCTGATGCGACAGCGGCGAGCATGTTGTCTCGGCTGGACGGCGCCCCGGGGATGATGCCGCCACTTGCGCGGGCGACATCGACCAGGCTCGACCCTGCGACCTTCCGACCCGCGTACCCGTCAACATAGAAGTTGATCCGACGACCCTCGTAGTCGAAGATGAACCGGTTGAAGTCCGCCCGTGCCGGTGCCGTGTCGGCGACGAGGGTGATCGTCTTCTTCGCAGGAATCTGATTGACCGCCGTCGCAACGTTCCGCAGCGCACCCTCGACCTCGCTAGCACTGCCGAGGTTCTTGTCCGCCCAGTCCTCGGCCGCTTTCTGGTCAAGGCCCTTCGCCTTCAGCATCTCGATAACCGCGTCGCGGCCCTCGTAATACTTGCCCTTCGCCTCGTCGAGCGTGCCGCCGTTGTTCAGGATCGCCTCAGCGGCATCCTTGTGCGCCTGCTCCACATCACGGATGGAGTCGCGGAAAGCGATCGATGCGTCGTTCGACCCGTCAACGCTTGCGCCCTCGGCCTCAGCGGCCTTCGCCAAGTCGTTGAGAGAGCCGATCGCGTCATCCACAGCACCGCTCATCGTCATCGCCGTGTCGTTGACGCTCGACAGGGCATCCTTCATGCCTGAGAGGTTGTCGTCCGCGTTCGACGCCGCACTCGCCATCACATCGATGCTGTCCGAAGCTTCCTTCACGGCAGGAGGCGTGTCGCCCAGCGCCAGCTTCAATAGGGTGGCCGCGTCGGCGGCATCACCAGAAGCGGTGGCCTGCTTGGTCAACTCGTCGCGATACGGCTCCATGATGCCGATCAACTGCGACTGCTGTTCCTTGTTCAGCCCAGCACCCTCGGCGAGGAGGCGGAACTGCTTCTGCGCGGCGGGGAGATCGGTTTGAGCGAGCTTCCCGAGCTCAGCGCCAAGGCCCTGCACGGCGGTGATCGACTGAATGTCAATCAGGTCGCCTGTCTTCTTCTCCCGCAGCTTGTCGAGCGCTCCCCCGAGCGCATCCACCTGAGCGGCGGCGATCTTCAGGTTCGAGCTTCCGAGGAACGTCTTGCGGCTCTGCGCGTCGAAGAGCTGTACAGCGTCGCGCGCAGTGGCGATCTTGTTCGCCAACTCCTCTCCATGAAGGCCGGTGTTCCGCAGCGCGTCAATGAGAAGATTCGCGGCGATCACTCCACCGGTGAAACCCGCCACGGCCCCCGCGCTGACCTTCGCGATGTTCCCGATGCCTCGCGAAGCAGTCTGCGCGGCCGGCCCCAACTCTTCAAGGGCGATCTTGTAAGCCGCTACCTTCGGGACCGCTAGCAGGAAGACCCCGCCAGCGACCGCGGCGGCGCTCGCTACCGCCCCCACCCAGTAGACAGCGACCTGCCCGCCCTCGGGCATACCGTTGAAGGTGTCGATAACCTCCGTGATGCCCTGCACTACAGCGCGGAGCGGACCCTGCCCAGCCTCACCGATAGAGATGAGTGCGGAGTCGAACGCGCCCGACATCTTCTCGAGGTCGCCGTTCAGGTTGTCGAGACGCTCGCTCGCCTGCTTCGCCGCGAACCCCTGGTCATCAACGGCCTTGATCCACTTGCGGATCCCGTCCGCGCCCTGGTTGTACAGTTCGATGCCAGCGCGCACAGCGTCGGACCCGAACATGATCTCGAGCGACGCCTGCCGCTGCTCGTTGCTCAGCCCCGCGAGCTGCCGCTGCAACTGACCGGCGAACTTCTGCAAACCGATGAAGTTACCCTGCGAATCGAAGGCGTTGATCCCGAGCCGCTTCATTTCGTCAGCGGCCTTCTGGCTGTTCGGGGTGAGCGCGCCGAGCATCGTCTTGAACGACGTACCGGCGTCAGAACCCTTCAGGCCAGCGGAAGCGAATGCCGCGAGGCCCGCCGTGGTCTCCTCCACCGACAGCCCCGTCGATGCGGCAACCTGCCCAACCTGCTTGAGAGCCATCCCCAGGTCGTCGACACCGCCTGACGCCTTACCGGCACCAGCCGCGAGAAGGTCCGCGACGTGTGTCGCATCGCGCCCCTCGAGCTTGAACTGGTTCAGAGTGTCGGCCATCGTCTCGGCCGCGTTCGCCACCTCGATCCCACCGGCAGCAGCAAGGTTCAGCGCACCAGTCAGGCCACCGCCGATAACGTCCTTCGCCTCGATGCCCGCCTTCGCAAGCTCCTCGATTGCCCCCGCGGCCTGCCGAGCCGAATAGACGGTCTCGGCGCCCGCCTCAAGCGCAGCCTCACGGAGACCCGAGATGTTCGCCTTCGCGTCCGCACCAGTCGCGGCAACCTCAGACATCGCCTGGTCGAAGTCCGCGGCGCGCTTGGTCGCGAGAAGGAGTCCAGCAGCCACCAGGCCACCAGCGGCGAACAGCGCTGTCCCGGCGATGTTGAACGCCCTCTGCTGCGCCTCAAGCTTCGCAGTGAGCGCCTCAGCCTCGGTTCGCGCCTCGCGGGACTTCTTCGCTACCTGGCTCACGCCGTTGAGGTAGGAGTTCACTTCCGCCGCGATTGTGACCTTGACGACCCGTTCGCTCACGAGCGACCTCCTCAATCGCCGAACGCGGCGCTACACTTCGGGAATGCGGAAAGTTGCGATCGTGGCCGTGAGCGCCATCGCGGCGTTGAGCATCGGCTTGCTTCTGTTCGGTGTGCCGACGGGATCCGTCGCGGCGGGGATCGCTGCCGCGGTCGGACTCGGCGTGGCCTGCCTCATAGCCGTCATGCTGATGGCTACTCGGGGGCGGCTGTCCAGAACATCCCGTTGAGGTTCGCGTCCTTACCGGATGTCTTCCTGTGCTCGGCCTCAGCGTCCTGGATGACCTTTTCCTGCCAGTTGACGAACGGCCCGCTGAAGCGCGCGGGCTTCACGGGGACGTCGGGCCAGGTTGTGACCACGTCTGGGAGCCATTCGCCGTAACGCCCCGTGTTGCGTTCGACAATCCCGTACGCGATCATCAAGTCGCGTTGATCGTGCGGCCAGCCCATGAACTCCGCGTGGGAGATCCCGAGGCGCGCAGCGGCCGCAACTTCATCTCGGAGCGCTACGCTGCCCCGAAGCCTTTTACCAGCGCCTCAATGTGCTGAGAGGGCGCGTACTCGTTCAGAGTCCACACGGCGTCGATGATGAGCCGGAAATCGTGACCCGAGAGACGCTTGAAAAGCCGGTCCCACTGCTCGGGGGTGAGGAGTTCTTCCCCGTCGTCGCTGAGCCGAACACCCGTGAGCATCGCGGCGGTCTTGGATACGGCGTCGAAGTTGTACCCGTAGTTCCGATCCAGGGCGACGTCTACTCGCATCGGGTTCGCGGCGGTCAGGTTCGACCACCTCTCGCCGTCGAGGCGGGTGAACTTCAGGGTAATGAGTGACTTCAGGACTTCGTCGTCGAATGCTTCGAGTTCAGCCTGGGCGCGATCGGCGTGTTCCGTTGTGGGTGCCGGTGCGGCGCCGAGACGCTCCTCAGTGGTGGATGCCTTCGCGTCGAGTTCTTTCGCCTGCTTGAGCGCTTCCAGGAGCGCGGCGCGCTTCCTCGCTACTGCCGGGTTCACGCACACCTTGACAGTGCGCGTGTCGGGCGCTTCCGACTCTGCCGCGGCGAGGATGTCGTCGATATTCATGGGTTGCACCGTTTCTTGCACCGTTAAGAGGACCGGGCCGGGGGTACGGTGCAGAACCCCCGGCCCGAGCTGAATGTCAGGCCGCGAAAGTGGTCTCGACCGGAGCCCCGGTGAGAACGACCTGCTGCTTGAACGTGAACTTGCCCGTACCCGTGATCGGGCCGGGACGCTGCTTACCGAGCGTCACCGGGTAAACCGTCGCCTTCTGAGCGGCGGCGGCGACCGTCGAGTTCGGCACATTGCGGCGAACGACGAAATACCCCGAGATGCTCGGCGCACCACCCGCAGGCTTGAGGACCACCGTCGCGTGACCCGCAGTCGCCTGCGTGTCGACGTACGTGATCCCGTCACCGAACGTCGTCGAAATCTTCCCGAGCGACTCGAGCGTGTCCACCAGCGCAAGCCGCTCATCGGGCGACTTCTCCTGCGACGAGTCCAGCGGGAACCCGTCCGGGGTGAAGTCGTGCGTAATGCGGTACGTGGTGGCCGCGCCGATCTCCGTCGCCGCCTTCACCGCGGAGGTGTCGGTGATCGAACCACCCACCCACCAGATAACGGTGTTTCCTGACTGGTCTACCGCCGGGGCGACCACATCGGCTGCATCTGCCATAGCAGACTCCTTCCTTCTCCCCGCAAACCGGGGCTTCGGTTTACCTCCGGGGAGACCGGAGGGGCTTGGTCACGCCCGCTGAGAGCGGAACGTGAAATCGAGGTCCGTGTAGAAGATCGGCGGCTTCACGTCGTCGTCCCGCTCGATCGGATACGGCCCAGGGTCAATGGCGATGGGCTGACAGAAGCGGCCCGCCACGGTGGGGCGAACCCCGATGAGAGACCTCACGGCATCGACCGTGGACCGTGCGGCACTCCGAGTTGTGGCTACCACCCGCACAACGACCCGGTATCGGCCTTCCGCGGCGTCCTGCGCGGTCACCGTGAGACGCTCGTCGTCCTGCCGGTCAAACCCCATGTCATGCAGCACCAGATACGTGGACCGCCGCACAGTCCCATCCGGGTTCACAGGCACGTCAGCGTCGAACACGAGCGCCGACAATGCGGGGACAGCGACCTTCACGGCCTGCTCGAATGCGGCGTAATGCTGAGTCCTCACAGCCCGTTCCCCCTCAACGCCTGATCTATGGCGATCTCCACGCCGTGGGGCAGGTCGTCCTCGATGATCGATTCGGCGGCGAGGTAGTTCCGCTGCGGAGTTCCACGCACCCCACCCGGCGAGTCCTCAACAATCCCGAGACCCGCAGTACCGCGACGGTTCAAGTTCGGGCCAAGATCCGTCGAGAAGTTCGCGTCGACCGGGTCGTAATCAATCGATGCAGGGTATGAGCCCGAGTAGCGGTGCCCGCGGGCTTTCTCCTGCCACGCCCGCTTGCCCTTCAGCGCGGAAATCCCCACGGCCTTCTTGATCAGGGGGAGCGCGTCAGCCGCCGCGTTCGTGAGGTCGATCTCGAACTGATGCAGCTCGTCGAACCCGCTCATAGCGTCTCCCGCACAGGCAGGCGCCGCGCGGTCGCGTCAGACTGCGCCGACGGCCACGTGACAACGAACTTCCGTCCCACGAGCGCCGTATCAGTCGGTTCGCTGAGACACTCGACAACGTCATCCTTCGCAACACCCTCGGACCCGTCGACAGGAAGGGAAAGGATGAACTGCGACTCAATGAACGACTGATCGGCCGCGTTCCCCGCACGATCCTGCGTGTTCACCGACCGAAGCCGCCCCGGCCCCTCAAACACGGTCACCGGGGTCGATTCGTTCTGCATCGTCACCGGGTTCCACACCTCAGCGCCGGCCCGGGTGACGCGGTACTGGCCGCGCATCGCCGACTCAGCCGCCGCCCGCAACTCGGGAATCACCCGCGCGATGTCAGCGCCGAAACTCACTCGACGCCACCCTCATAGATCGGATACCCCGCAAGGTCAGCGCCGCAGGAGCAGTAATTAGCGCCAAACGACAGCGAGCACCACGGCTGATGGATCGTGTCCACCCCGAGCATGTCGACAGCGAACGCCCCCGACGGCTGTGTCAGCCCGAGGAGCGTCCACCACTCATCGATGATGACGACGCGGCCCTTGCTAGACCGATACGTCCTCGACGACGACCCCTCATCCGCGACGCTGATCGTCACCTGAGTCGCATCATCCGGGCGCTTCACCTGCGCAACCACAGCCTCACGAATGACGTAATCGAGCTTCACCTCATCGATCTGCGCCACATCCAACAGTTCCCGGCGCGTATCAATGAGCATCGCGGCGTCATCGATCCACATCTCCCACTGCTGCTCAGTGAGCGAACCGGATTCGGGGGCGGCCACGCCAAGCGCAACCGCAATATCAGCGGGAGTCACAGCCATGACCGCCCCCTTCTCTCAGGACTTCGCCTTCGGCTTTACCGCAGGCTTGGGCTTCGATTCCTCGACGGGCGCCCACTCCGTGCCGAGACGCGCGACCTTCTCATCCGCGACCTGCACGATGGCGCCCGTGTTCCTATTGACCAGGCGAACCACGATCAGACGAGGTCGTGGATCTTCGCGAAAGCGTTCAGGTCCGCGATGCCCCACCCGTAGACAACCTCGGCGCGGAACGCGACCTGGTTGTACCGCTTCAGGTCGCCGCCGCCGTCCGGGTCGCCAAACTCGATCAGCTCGAGGCCGATCGACTTCTGCACACCCCAGCGGATCGCCGAGAAGTCACCCACGAAACCCAGCACCTTCGTGTCGACCGCGAGGACGCCCGAACCGCGAACCGTGTTCGACACCGACGCGCGGTGACCATCAAGCTCGCTCGTCTCCACGCCGAGGCGGAAGTTCGGGTACAACTTCTGCTCCGAGTTCACACCACGGATCGCGGAGAACTTCGCCGCGTACGTCGGGTCAAGGGCGATGTCACGGGGAACGAACCCGTCCGCCAGGACGAGGGCGTCGGCCGCGTCAAGGCTGACGTAGGGCTTGTCCGCCGCAACGTACTCGACGAGGTTGGTCGTGTCAGTGAGGCCACCGTTCATCGCGGCGACAACCGCGCCACCCGTCGGGTTGATCTCGTGGAACACGCCGAAGTCGAGCGCGCGGGACAGCGCCGGCTGGATGAGCTCGAGGATCTCATCCACGACCTCAAGCTGACGCGCCTCGTCCGCCCACAGAACCTCCTGGTTGAACCGGAGGGTCTTGTGGAACTTGAACGGCTTGATCGGCTTGCTCGACGGCGTGACGGTCGATGGGCCCTTCGCGCCACCCTCAGCGACGTACTCGGCCTCGCCGATGTCGAACGTCCACGACTCGCCCTCACCGAACGTCATCGGGGTCTGGGCGGAGAGCGTCGCGACGCAGGATCCGTTCTGGATCTTCCCGAGCCACGGGTCGATCTTCTGCTTGGGGATCGAAAGCGATCCGGTTGCCAGTGCGACCATGAATGGTCTTCCTTTCGGTTAGTCGGGTCGGCTGAACAGTCCGCGCACGAACTCGCGGGTCTCCTGGTCGGTCGCGCCCGTGTTCTTGACGTCTCCCTCTTTCGGGGCGACGTTCTGTGTCTTGCTCTTGCGGTCCGCCTCCCGCGCCGCGAGGCGCTCGGCCTGTGCGGTCAGGGTGGCTTCGTCGGATCCGGTGAGGAACAGGTCACGGTCCTCAGCGCTGATGCCGTGCTTCGCGGCGATGTCGCTGCGGAGTGCGCGCGCCTCTGCCTCTGCGTGCTTGCGCTCGAGGTCGGCGAGCTTCTCCGCGACGGTCTTCGCCCCGTCAGCCTTCGCTTTCAGGTCTTCGTAGTCCGCGTACTTCGCCTTCTCTCGGGCGACGCGGTCCTTGACGATCTGGTCGAGTTCGGCCTGCGTGAAGGTCTTCTCCTGCGTCTGCTGCTGACCCTCAGTCACCGTCTCGGCATCCGTGGTCTGTGCTTCAGTGCTCATCGGTATCTCCCGTTTCTGTCCCGTCGGACATGACCGCGATTCCGTCGCGTGCGGTCCACGAGGATTCGTGGAAGTTTTCAGAGGCTCTCGAAGTGCGCGATCGCGTCACGGAGAGCAGCCTTCTCAGCCGGGGTGCGCTTACGCTTCGCCGCGACATACGCCAGAGCGGTCACCTCAGGGCCGGTCTCACCACCCCGAAACACGGGGGCGGCAGTGCATCCGCAGTGGTCATGCGCGGCGAAATCCGCCGTCGACTTCTTGTAGATCGCGCCCTTCGACGCGGCCAGCCGGCAGAACCCGCAAGAACCCGGCGACGTAATCCGCCGCCACCCCACCGACTCCGGGTCACGGCGACGATTGTCGAGAATCGTGTCCCGGTACGGCTTCGCCGTCTCAAACTGGGTCACCTGCGCGAGCCGCTTCACAGCCGCCACATCATCACCCTGAAACAGCGGGTCAGAAGCCCAAGCAACCGCGCGCCGGATCTTCACAGTCCGGTCATTGATCGTCAGATCAACCTCGAACACTCCACGAACCCCGGCCCGCTCACGCTCATCGGCGTAGAAATCAGCCGCGAGAGCAGCAGACCCCTCCGTGAAGTACCCGATCACCTCCGGCACGGCCTCGAGAAGCCCCGCCCGCCGCACCTCTGGGGAACCATCCAAGCCCCGGAGGACTCGCCCGGACAGGTCTACTGCCGCCGCTGTAACCGCTGAGAGTGCCGCCTTCGACTCAAACGCCGTCGGCATTGTCCTGCGGCGCCGGGCGGTTCAGCGCAGCCCGCACAACCTCGCGGCCCGCGTTCTGCCGCCGCTCCTTCAACGCCTGCTCAATCTGCTGCGGCGTGAGACCCAGAAGCTCAAGCGCCACCGTCGTCTCCTTCAGCCATTCCGGGCCAGCTGCGATCTGCTTCGCCCCCGCATCCGCCTGAGCCGCCTTCGACACGTACAGCGGAGACCGCCACTTCGGCTTGATAGAACGCCATGCAGGTGGCACCTCAGTGAGGCCGTTCTGGATCGCGAGAGCCCGCGTAACCGTGCGCCGGCTGGGAATGTCGAGGTCGCGCTGAGCGCCCTCGGCCTCCGAAATCAGGTTCTCCCGCGACTGGACGTAGGAATCCGCCGACGTCGGGTTAGCGATGTCCGACAACGCGAAATCGGAGTCCGGGAGGTCCGTCTCGCGCGCGGCGAGCTTCGCCAGCATATTCAGATCCGCGATGTGCGGCTCCGGCGACTGCGCATCGAACTGCTTCACGTCCGCGCGCGGCTTCGCGGCATCCTCATCGTCAGGAATACCCATAACCCGACCGAGAACCATCTGCCAGGCAGCCTTCATCGACCCATCAGGGTTCTTGAACACGCTGTCGCTTGCTCCCAGCAGGAACATCTTCGGCATCGCGAAGACGTCCATATGCCCTTCAAGTCGGATCAGCTCGCGCAAAGCGGAGTCCTGATGAGACATGAGCGGGCGGGTGATGCGCGACCGGCCCATCCGACGCCCCGAACGCGGACGATACACCTGCGGATCGGCAGGAACATGCCACGGATGCTCAGAGCGTCCCGTGACCGCCCACTTCCCGTCGACCTTCTCCGCGCTGATCGTCTCCCCGTCGAGGTAGAGCACGAATCCCGAAATCTTCCCGCCGTCCCATGCGGTCACCGACAGGAGATTGTCAAGGGCGCGCTTACGGCTGTTCCACTGCCCGAACGCATTCCGAGCATCCTTCGCATGAACCAGCGCCCGCGGCTCACCCTCCGCACCCTGCGTCGTGATCAGATACGAGACCCCGTGAATGTAAGCGTCCGTGCGGCCCGATGCGAGCTCGGACAGAAGGAAGTTGGACTCCTCCAGCTCGCTCATACCGATCGAGTCAAGGTCGCCGTCGTTCCACACGAACTCTTCGAGACTCACACGACGATCAAGACCGTCGACACCCTTAGCCGCCCAACCCAAAGCGATCCCAAGCCGGTAATACTGCGGCGGGATGATCGAACCAATCTGACGAATCGCACGCTTCCCGTCGTAGTACGACGACCGCAGCAGATTCCGACGCGACCTGGCCCTCAACTCATCAGCGAGGACATTGACCGTAACCGTCTCGTCTTCCGAGAGTCCCGGAACGATGATCTTGTCGCTCAAAGCACCACCGCCGTTCTCTCTTCGCGCCGATTACCGGGCCGCTTCACTGTGTCGTTCCGTGCCCCCCAAAGCGCGAGCGTCTCCGCCACGACAGGGGTAATGTCTGACTCTTCGTCCTTGCGGTTCCACGCCCACCCGCCACGCAACGGACGCTTCCGCGCAACCGAAAGCGCCACGTTCACCTGCGGCTGATCCGGATGACGAACAAGCGTCGTAGGCGACATGACAGCGTCGAAGAACTGAGCACACGCGACAACCATGTCGGCCCCCTCAGCACCCGCGAGCGTCACCTTGATCGCGGAATCCCCGAGGTACGCGGTCCCGTTACGCCACTTCACCAGGCCAGACATCTCATCGACCACGACCGCGTGAAGCTTGTTCTTCGACGCCCGCTCCACCACCCAAGGGACAACCCAATCCGCACCCGATCGGTGCTCGTCGAGCTCCACATGCCACAGCCCATCCGCCCGCTTGCCAGCAAGCGCGACAGCGGCGGTGGAACGGTTCGGCGATACGTCGATCGCGAGGACCAACCGCTCGACCGGCATCGACGCCGCATCCGCGACACGCTTCCACGACTCCTCATCAATGACCCGAGGCGACGACGTCGCGTAGATACCCAACGCCTCACGGCGAAACGAATCGTCATTGCGGAGGTTCTTCCGCATACGCTGCATCGACTCGAGCGGAGTCCGCTCCGGGTACGACGGATTAGCCTTCGCCCACTGCGCCTCATCATCCGGGTCAGCGTCATCATCAGCCGAGAACTCGATATACGCGATGTCGTCTTCTTCGCCCGACAAGGCGCCGGCACGACGCGACAACCACTCCTCGCCCGGATCCACAGGCCGCGGAGGCGTACCCATGTAGAACAGCAACGCCCCCGACGGCTGCTCGGACTGGTTCGTCGCCGCAACCATGTCCTCAAGCGCCTTCTCCGTGAGGATCTGCGCCTCATCGAAGACCTCAATGTCGACCTTGTCGAACCCACGCCCGAAACCGCCCTCACGGGCACCGAACATGATGATCGAGCCGTTCGCGAACTCAATCTCCTGCTCAGCGTTCGCGGTTCGGATGCCGTTAGACCGGTTCGGTTTCAGGTGCGGGGCGATCCGCTTCCGCTTCACGTACCCTTGCAGCGTCTTGAACGTCTTGGTAGTGGTGCGCGTCCGGTGCGCGGTCCACAACACCGTCAGATTAGGAACCAGGATGCACAGGGCAATGACGATCATGCCCACAAGGAACGTCTTACCAACCTGACGGGGAATGCTCAGGACCACGCCGCCAACCGTGGCCGCGTACTTCCCATCCGCCCGCTTACCAAGCGCAATCGCCCCAATACCGTGCTGCCAACCGTCGAACCCGACACCCATCTGCTCACACTGAGCAACCACACGAGGCCACGCCGTAGTCACGATCCCCTTCGGAATCACCACATGCCGGGCAACCTCCGACAGGCGAAGCTCAGATCGCCGCCGCGTCGAACTTGCCATCTTCGACCCTGGCAACCGGATCATCCTCCCGCTCATCACGAGACTCGAGAGCATCGATCTTGTCGTTCGTCAAAGACAACTGCCGATGCAACGCCGCCGCAGCCGGCCCACTCGCGCCATCAAGCTTCGACGCGATGTCCCGACGCTGCGCGTACTCGATCTGCAAACGATCGCCCTTCACGATCGCCTCGGACAGGCTCAAACCCAGATCCCTCTTCGGCTCAGGCGTCTCATCCGGCGCCACAGCACGCAAAGCAGGCTTAGCGGCCATCGGATCACCGCCCTTGGTCAGAAACGAAAAAAAGGGTAGAGGGAGGGACCGCCTAGCCCCGGTGGTACGGGATAGGGCCTCTTGGGGGGACCCTTGGGTGGGGGCTTAGGCGGCGGCGAGTCGCTTCGATGTTCCTGTTGGCTCCGCCTGCCACAGGCGTAGGTACGCAGCGCCTTCGAGTGTTGTGTCTATGGGTTTGAGCCCTCGACGGTCCCGATCCCTTGCCCATTCGGCGAGTGTCATGTCTCCCTTGTCGCCGTTGCATGCTCGGCAGGCGGCGACGATGTTCGACATGTCGTTGCGTCCGCCTCGACTTAGTGGGAGGACGTGCTCCGGGTCGGGTAGTCCGTGTGATGGCGTCTTGCAGTACGCGCAGCTGTTTCCCTGCCGGCGGTACTGCCCCATCACTTGGGTGTACGTGAACAGTCCTGGGGCGTTGTGTTCTCGGGCTCTGCGGCGGCGCTTTCTCACGCGCCTCGTGCAGGTCATGCCGCAGTAGACCGAAGGCGTCTGCCCGGTCGGTTCGACGATGTTGGCCCCGCACTCATCGCATGACCCCACCTGGAAGGCAGAGTGTTTGGGTTCCGGCGGTGTCCAGAGTGATGTGGCGCCGAAGCATCGCGCCCAGTGGTTGGAGGGAAGTTCGCACGAGGCTGCGCCCCATCGACTGTAATCACGGCAGACAAGGGAGCAGTATGTGCCGGCGTAGCGTCTAGCTCGAGCTTCCTTCGGCGTGGGTTGTCCGCAGCAGTCGCACGGAACGATCACCTTGCGGTGGCGGTTCGGGAGGGTGCGGTTGTAGCACGTGCCGCAGAGTCCTCTCGCCTTCGTCGGTCGGTCGCATCCGTCCGTTGTACAGTTTCCGGCCATTTCGTTCTCCCCATGTCGGTGGGTACAAGAAATGCCCACCGCGACGGGGATCAGTCCGTCCGTGGGCACTCGACCCCGACAGGTCGAGCGGTCTTACTTCAGCGCACCGGATCGGCGAACGATCGGTGCGTACTCCCGCGCTCTCTTCTTCGAGTTGCAGGGGATGTTGTGTGCGGCTTGTTTGTTGCCGATGGTGTCCGCGCCGCCGAGGTGAAGCGGTTTGATGTGGTCAACGACGAAACACCTTGGGTCGGGCCACTTGAGCGTGTAGTCGATGGGCTCGCCGCAGATACCGCAGTTCGGTTTGTTCTTCGCGATGCGAGCCCGGTCTTTGTCGCGCTGCGTGGTGTTCCTGGGCTTTTTGCTCATGGTGTCTCGCGCGGTCCTTGAAACACGAAAGGCCGGTCACCTTGACGGTGCCGGCCTGTTCTCGTGTGGGTTATCGGGTTCGTCGGGCTTCGGCGTCTTCTGCCCTGTCGCGTTCGGCGCATCCTTGCGCTGCGGCGATGCTAGGCCAGGGACGGTCGCATTCGGGGCAGTTCGTCATCGTCGGCCTTTGAGGATCCAGGCGAGGATGACGATGGTGATGGTGAGGGCGAAGATGGTGAGTGCGTTGGCTGAGTCTTTGACTGCTCGGTAGAATTCGGCGCGGATGTGGTCGCGGATCGGGTCGATAGTCATTCGTCGTCCTCGTCGTCGGTGCTGTTCATCGCGAGGTATGCGGTGTGTCCGGTTCTGGCGTAGTCGATGAGCCCGCCCGTGTGGTGGATGGGTTGCGTGTCGGGCCATTCGCGGAGGTAGTAGTTGGTGTTGTCGTCGGGTGATTGGCCCCAGCATTGGAGTACCCATTCGGCGCAGTAGACGCCGGGGTATTCGTTGGAGTAGTGGTTGGCGATCGCGTCTTCGAGGGCACGCTTAGTTTCGGCGCTCATTGGCGTTCCCATTTCGGGGTGAGGTGCGGGCCGATACGGTGAGCGCGACCACGTGCACGCCACCAGTCCCCGATACGACGAAACATGGCTACTGCTCCTCTGACTCCACCTGCTGAACCCGCAGACGACACTCCACACACTCACCATCGCAAGTGCAGGTGTCCTCAGTCATTGGTCTGCTCCTCGTCCTCGTGCGCGCGGCAACGGGGATCTATGCCGTATCCGTAGCAGATGCACTCATGCTTCTCTGGGGGGCGCCAGCCCGCGGCTACTACAGCGGTGACAACTTCATGCAGGTTGTTGAGATCTATGAGGTGGAGCGCTTGCAGCGCTTCGGCGAGGGCTTCCCTGTCGGCCCAACTCGCCGCCTCAGTCATTGGTCTGTTCCCACGAGTTCACAGAGGCGGTCGTAAGCATTCGCCAGGGCGGCATCTACCCGAGGGTTGGATCCACCAACGACGATGCGAGCGGCGCGGAATTGATCGATTACGGCTCGGTCGGCCTCAGTCATTGGTCTGTTCCTCGGTTGTCATTCCGCTCACGGCTAGGCGTCGACTCAGCCATCGCTCCGACCCACCGGCCGCAGCTCCCACGGCATGTCCTCGTCAAGGATCTCGATCCCGGTCTCCGGGTGACGCCACACGAGGCTGCGGGAGTCCTGCCGCCAGTCAACGAACCGCTCACTCATCAGTCGGCCTTTCCATACCATTCGAGGTATCGGTACAACTGCTCGAACTCCGCATCCCGCACCTTGTCGAGCACGCGCCCCCACCACGCCAACCAGCACCCACCCACCAGGAAGAACCCGAAAGGCAGAAACCCCACCGGAAACCCGTACGGTGGTGAAGCGAGGAGGAACATGCATCCGAGGATCGACAAGCCCAACGGCCACCACCGGATCCTCATACGTACCCGATGAGATGCGTGAGATCGTCGATGATCGCACCCCTATGCAGAAGCGCGTCCCGGTTCAACCGGCCATGCGACCCGCAGAACGATAGTTCTGCGCCGCTGGGGAGCATCACGAACACGAAGCTCCGGACCCCGCATTGATCGCACGGGTGGTATTGATCGGGTGAGAGCACGGCGACCCCCTAGGGGCTTATCGCGGCAGAAGTATCACCTCTGTTGCTTATCTTGTTGGGAAGATCCGATCCGCCGCCCTCGTCCCCGCGTTCAAAGGATCAGGCTCGCGGCCCGTAGTGTTCTATGCCGGGGGTTTGGCGGATGGAAGATTGGTGGCTGGCGCAGGGTCACAGCGCCACTTAGCTCATGGCTTCCAACACGAGCACCACGTTGGCTGGATGGAAGTAGTTATGCCGTGAAGCGGATCGTCCTGATTCCGGCCTTCTCGGCGAGATCGGCGGTCATGGATGCTCCACGTGAACTGTCTTTGATGAAGGCGAGGCAAAGGTCAGCGCCGAGGTTTACCATCTCGGCATTGCGAACGAAGCCCGCGCGATTCCCGTACTCGTTCCAGCGCGCGGGGTGACGCTCCACCGCAATGCCTTTACGCATCGCCGCTTCTTCACACATGCGGTCCGCGCCTAACGGGCAAGCGCCGCTGACGAGCGTGTACTCGCCAAGTTCTTCCCAAGCGCCCCAGAGTGCACCAACAATGGTGGCGCTGTCATCCCAAGTCCGAGAACCTGTTATCAGCACGCGAGCCATCAGACACCCCTAACGATGGTCATACGTTCGGGCTCGAAGCTCAGACGCGAATAGCCGCCACAGTTCGGGCAAACCCTCATCGCATATGACAACACGTTCGCGATATAGCGGCGCGGAGACGGCTCAGTCTCAGTCCCACACCTATTGCAGGTCGTGAGACTGTGCTGACCATCCACATACAGCGTCGGATGATTCTTGATGTACGGTCGCAGCGCATCGAACAAACCCTGCGTCGCGATCACGTCCCCAGCGCAGTACTCCGTCAACCGCTCCCGATCCTCGACCGACCCCGCAACAGCGCGGTTCATGGCCTCACGGTCATACACGTCGGTCTTCGCCGGAATCTCAAGAATCTGGCAGAGCGCGTTCAACGACTTGAAGTGAACACCGCTCTTGAACTGGCGGGCGACCCTCAGCGTGTCCACCGTCTTGAACGGGGGAAGCGGGGGAAGGTTCGGCTTGTGCCGGTGCCCGATCCTGGGGAAGTACAGGTCACCCTCAAGCCACGGGATGTCGGCGTTCAGGATGTTGTGGCCCACGATGATGTCAGCTCGGGACATGAGCGCGTGCACTTCCTTGAGGAAGCGTGCGCGACCGCCCTTGTCCCACTCGGCAAGCCGGATGACTTCCGCGTCGTGATAGAACTTCGCGCAGACGATCGTGGTTCTGGGTTCCCGGATGACCGTCTCGTGATGGATGTAACGGTTCTTCAGGTCTCCGCGGTCCCACCACTGCTGCTGACTGATCCCACTGACCCGCTCAACGTCGAGAATCAAAATCCGGTTTCGGACGGCGGGGTTGATTTCCGTGAGCGCGCGTTCAGCGAGTGCCATTGCGTCGCCGCCATTCCGCGACCGTGTCCTTGTTCGCCCGATACCCCTTGAAATCATCGTCGGGGTCGTCGTCAGCGATCATGCGGATGATTGCCGCGTTGGACAGGTTGGGGTCGTTCAGCCAGCCGACGACGATGTCGTGGTTGCGGGTTGAGAGGGAGTCGAGCCATGCGTCGAACTGGGGTCGGATCTTCTTCTGTTCGGTTTCGAGCCGGTGTGCAAGGGCCATTCGGGTTGTCCCCTCATGAGTGATGTGACCCCGCGCCAGTCAGCGGCAGGGCTGATAGGAATTGGGGTGGTCGGTGAGGCTCACCACGACGCCCAACGCCGAGGCACCTCTCCCGGATCGCACGATGGCTACCCCGGCAACTACCGCCGACCGCGATAGGCCCCCGATATACCGCATCTCACGCCTCGGAATGGGCATAGCGTGAGCATCTTTGTGCCAGAGGTGCAATCCGGTTGATTCCGGTACTTACCAAGTGCCCCTACGGGCGACGACCTCGGGACTTCTGCGAGGGTTGCAACTACCGCCCCGCCAGGAAGGAAGGCCTGACGACCGCGCCTCGCATTGTGGAGCTGCCGGTATCGAAACCGGAGTACCGACCACCGAATACCTGGCAGGTGCGCCGAGTGGATACGGCGTCTTCGGGTGTCGGGCGAACCTGTCAGCCCCGTGCGCGCCTCAGCAGCCGGTTGGGCTCTGGCTCGCGCGTGTAACGCTCCTGTTCGCTCGTCGGCGAGGGGCGTGTTTATGGATGCTGGCCGGCTCCTGGGCTCGGCCGTTCTCAACCCGCCTATGCCGCACGCTCAAACGACTAACGGGGAGACTTGGGGGAAACGAAAATCCCCGCCAATCCGGTGAGGACGACGGGGAGAAATCTGGTTTTTGGCGCGACGAATCGACCTAGTATCAGATTGTACACGACAGCGCAAGTAGGCGCTACCCTGCCTCAGTCATTGGTCTGCTCCCGGTGGATGTGTCGGCGAATGGCCGCGCAGACACGGTTCCGCTGTTCAGTAGTGGACTGCACTAGGAGATACCCGTAGGCGTCCACGATTTCAGCCAGAGTGATCTGGTCGGCGCGGGACAGCGAGTCGGGTGCGTGGCGGAGCTTCCACCCGAGGCCGACTTCGTCGTCCCTTTCGAGGGACGGGCGTACCCAGATGCCGCCATCGGGTACCGCGATGCGCTCGGTCATGTCTCTGCCTTCTGTTCGAGTTCGTATGCCAATTCTCGCGCTCCCCACCGTTTGTCGCACGCGCGACAGGTGGCGGTTGATTCGTCGATGAGGTTCTTCTCCGGGTTCCGGGGTGATTCGACGACGAGGGGTCTCGGGTAGCGTTCCCCGTCCCTCCACCACTCCACAGCCCCACACGCGGGGCACGGGTCGGGGAGGTCTTTCATCCGGGGGGGGTCGAGCTCGCGGCGGATAGCCGCTGCCCACCCGTGCAGGATGCGGACCCTCGCCGCAACCTCCCCGTCCCCCCTCACCTGCTGCACCCACGCGACATACCAGCCGCGGAGAGTCCTGCCGGGGTCACCCTTCACCACCCCCGACCCGGCACCGTTCGCCCAATCCGTGACCTGACTACTGATCCGCATGAACAACATCAACGCGCCCGAGTTCAACGGGACACGCTGGTTCGGGAGGCTTTTCGACCCTTCCCGGGACAGGCTGAACCGGATCTCGTCCTGCAACCGTGTGAGCAGGGGCGTGTCGGTGACGATACAGGTAAACCTGGAATCAGCGATCGTGTGGTGCAGGATGACGGGTTTCGTTAGCGCATCTACAGCATCAAGCAACTCAGTCACTTGCGCCCCCCTCGGTCAGAACGGCAGGTCAGGGTCGGTGGTGTTCCAGGAGTCCGCTCCCCCCGACTCCCCCACCTCAGCCGGCGCAGCCTCAGCCCGCGCGGTGACCTCCACGCGAGCCTCGTTGATCGTGTGATCCACGAACCTCGGATCACGCTCACTCAGACGCCACAGTCCCCTCAACACTCACAAAAGCCATCAACTGTCTCCTTCGGTTTCCGCGAACGGGTCGTGTCCGTTCAGCGCCTCGATGATGAGGCGGAGGTGGTCTTGCATCTCGGCCGCATCGCGACAGATGTCGGCCTGCGTGTCAATGTCGATGAGGAGTACGCCCTTGTCCTGGTCGACCCCGATGACGATGGTTGTGTTGCGTTCGCGTTTGATGGCGGCGGCAATGGCTTGCGCGCCGTTCTCGTAAAGGTTGAGATTCGTTTGTGCTCCATGCACGGCGCTCATCAGTTGTCCTCGTCTTCGTCTTTGGGTAGGGGTTCGGGTTCCAGGAGGCCATCAGCGACAGCTCGGAGGAGAGCGGTGACACCGATGGCGACGAGCGCGGCGATGATGCCGAGGAGTACGGCGCCGCCGATGAGCCACCACCACAAGGGATTCACGGGGCGCTCCTGCGGCTCCGCTGTCGGGCTTCCCATGCCGCGTGTTCGGCGTGGAAGTCCGGGCCGTCACTGGGTTGCGGCTCACGGTCAATCGGGAAGTGCTCTCGGGCGTATGCGTCGCACCGAGGTTCAGCAGGCAAAGGATTCACGGGTTGGCCTCCTTGAAAGCGCGAGCGAACCCCTGAGAACACAGGGACCGCATCTCCATGTCGCTTGTCGGTTCGGGCATCCCGGAGTCACGGAACTCGGGGATCAGGTTGAAGGCGCTCTTGTGCAGCCATGCCATCGACGGCCGGCGCCCGGGGCGGACATAGATGTCTGGGTTCAGAGGGACATCCTCGAACCGCTTGAAGATCGGCTCGGGTGGGGTGAAGTTCCCCCACAGTGCGGTGCGTTTCGTCCACGGTGACCCGAACTGCCACGGCTCATACTCGAACGTGGGCTTGCCGAGGAAGTCACGCAGCCGCCCGGTGGCGGGGTTCTCCAGCCACCACCACACCGGCTCCGCCTCCTCGATAACCCGCAGACACTCGCGCACAAGGAACATGCCGTCCTCGGGGTTACTGGGTTTGATGCCCGGTCCACGCCGGAGCGTGGAGAAGTGCGTACACACCGGATTCGCGCCGGCGCCGTGAACCTTGCGGGCGGGCGAGAAGTTCTCGACACCCACCGATTCGCCGATGGTGATGACCTTGTAGTTCGGGTCAGACCGGTACGGCCAGGTATCCGAGCCGGTGTCCGCGCACAGGTGAAGGATGACCTTCTGCCCAACGGTTGTGGGGGCTGGTTCGGGTGGCAGCAGGTCGAGCAACCCGCCCGACAACCGCTCACCCATCACCAGTTGCGAGCCCAGTCTCACGGCGATCCTCCCAGGAGAATGACGAGGTCTTGGAGGCGCATGGTGACGTACTGCTCACCCATGCGTGTCTCCCCGAACCCTCGGCGCTTGTGGACGATCGCGGAGACTGCGGCGTCGTCGTTCCCGCGCTCCACTTCGGCTTCGTTGATCCACACGCCCAGTTCGAGCCGGTTCGTGTTCTTCACTTCGATCACGACTCGTTCCCCTGTGGTGGTGCGGACTCCGGTGACGTCGCCCCGGTCGTTCTTCCCGTTGCGGGCGCGTCGTTCGATCCGGTCATCCCCGAGGTGGGTTCGGAGGTAGTCGACTACCCATGTCTCCATTTGGGTTCCGGCTTGACGGGCAGTGCGATGAGAACGAGTCATGCTGCGCCTGCTTGGTGTTTCGCCCGCTCCCTCGGCGTCGTCCCGCCACGCACACTCCACTCGTCCCAGTCCGGGGTGTCAGCCAAACACTCCGCTTTCACGGGGCATCCAACACAGACCGCTTTCGCACGATCCACCTGATGCTTCAAAGTGAGGTTGGGGAACATCACTTCCGGGTTGTCCGTGCATTTGGCTTTCTTGTCCCACGCTTCATCCATCAGGGTTCTCCAAACTTGTTATGCGGCGCGTAGTGCAGCTGCGAACGCGGACGCGATGGTCTTTTCGCCGTGGCGGTCGGCGAGGCGGGTGATGGTCGACAACTTCCGGCCGAGGATGTTGGCGACGTGTTCGGGTGACTCGCCCGCTTCGAGGAGGTGAGCGACCTCGGAGAGTAGTTCCGCACCGTTCGGGCGAACCTCACGGGTTGTGGCGGGTTCCGCGGCGGGATCGTCGATGGTTTCCTCATCCCACCCCAACGGCCCAACCCACCCCTCGCGTCGAGCACGCGCCGCAGCACGACGCCCCCCATACGTATCCGGCGCCGGCACACACCACAGCTCGTCGTAAAGGTCCGCAACCTTCTCGAACGTCGACTGATACACCCACTCGCTATTCACAAGCCGAGTGATGTACCTCTCATCCACCCCCATGCGTCGCATGAGGTCCGCGCCGTGATACCCCATGTACATGAGCGCCTTCAACCGGCGGCTCACACCCACGTTCGGGATCTGCTTCCTCGGCATCCGCGGACGCTTGTACATGTCGGCCGTCACACCCCACAGGGCGTCTCTCGACACGATCCGCACACGAACGTTAGGTCTCTTAGAAACGTCCGCTACCACTTTGTACGCGACCCCGGCGAGGTCAGCTATCACACCGATGGGGAGCCCCGCGGCGCGGAGTTCATTGACGTGATTGGCGAGGTCTATACCTGCGGGCACACGCGCGTCCACGTCCTCGGTTTTCTTCCGAGCCCGGTAGTCCGTTACCCGCATTGTGTTCCCGTCACGGCATGGCACACACCCGCACCCGCCCTGATAGCAGCGAGAAGAACCGTGACGATGCGGATGATCGAACCGGCAGGTTTGCGTGACGGGGCGGGTGGGTTTCTGTCCGCTCATCGCCGCGCCCTCGCGAGCTCAGCAACGATCTCGTCGAGAACGTGCTGCGGGACTGACGGCATCCGTCGCTGCGCGGCGAGCCTGTCACGGGCTTGGGGGATGGTGAGGTGGAACCCGGCCTGGTTCAGTTCGAGCAGGGTTCGGGCTTCTCGGGCTTCGTGGCGGTCCATGATGGATTCGAGGCGGGTCGCCATTAGCCGGTCGTGACGACTCATCGTCATCAGGGTTCTCCTTGTGGGGCAACAGAAAACCGAGGCCCCCGGAATCGGGAACCTCGGCTTTGTGAGTTAGCGGGCTGGCCGGCGCTAGTGCAGCGCCATAATCGGCCAGTTCTTCGGGACTGTCGCAGCCGACCGGTGCTGACAGCAGAAGGCGTGCATCGTTTCGTCGGAGTACCGCTCGAGGTGGAAGACCAATTCCTCCTCTGTCCAACCGAACGACGCTTTCCAGTCGACAACGCAAATCACGACCACGGGGAGCGGTGGCCGGAACGGGATGAGCCTGTTGCCCTTCTCCGTGTTGCACTCCCAGCAGGCGATAGCGAGGTTGTCGGAACGGTCGGCGAGGCGAATCTCATCGGCGCGGAATGCGGAGCGTGGCGTGAGGTGGTCGATGACCATGAACCCGTCTGAGCGGTGGCACATCCAGCACTTGCCCCCGTCACGTGCCATGAGCGCTCCCCACAGCTCGCGGTTGTTTTCCGGGTTGGGGCGCGGTTCCCTGTTCAGCACAGGTTGACGGTCGTAGACGGCTCCGAACGTCTGGATCGCGGTGTCCAGCGCATCTCCGAGCTTGAGTGACTCCACTTCTTCCACAGCCGCTCCCGCATTAGGAAAGTGAGATTGATTGTCTGGTCTTGGTGGTCGTCCGTTCCGTTCGTACGTCCGTACGTTCGTTAGGGTACGACCCATGTCAAGTTTTGATAGGTAACCCATTGGGTCTACCATGCCTTACCGACATTCGACCTAACCCCTCACCTATCCCATCTTTCGTGGGCGCCTTTCTTGCCGCCCTCGATTTGCGCGGCCCTGATTGCGTCCGCGACGGCCTGCTGCGAAGCGCCGACCACATTGCGGGTGCCGTAGTTCACGATCTGCCATCCGCCTTCGACGATCGCCCAAAGCCTCGCGTCAACGAGTGCTCGAGCGTCGGCCGGCGTGCCGTGAACGAACGGGAGGACGGCTTTCTTGATGAGTCCCCCGGTGTCGTGGGCGCCGCTGTATGTGAGGGCCATCCAGTAGACGAATCCGGCTGATTTGCCTTTGGCTCCGAGGCCGACGAGCTCGAGGATCTTGTCGTGGGTGTTTACGTTGGTGTCGCATCTGATCCAGGGCAGTCCGGCCATTCGGTTCTCCTTCCGTGTGTGGTCACGGGTTGGTGTGTTCGATCCGGTCAGCCTCAGCGCGGTACGGGTTGTCTCCGGGAGTGATCCACGCCTCCGTGGCGAACCGTTCGTTGCCGCTGATCTCGACCGCGGACCACTTCGCGCCCTCGTCCCACGCTTCGGCGCGTACCCGGTTCAGGGAGTCGACGGTGTCCGCATCGTCACTCAGGGCAAGGCGGGAGCATCATGGTCATGCCGACGGGAATCGGGAAGTGCTTCCAGACTGACGAGCAGTCGCACGTCAGCGTTACCTCGCCGGGTCGCTCGGCGATGATCCAGCGCCATTCGTGATTCTCGGCGCGTGCTCGGTTGGGTGAATCAGCAGGAGCGGAGAGCGCTTCGTTGATCGACTCAAGAACGTGCTCACAGTCCAACTGCGTCAGCCCCCGCCCGAGAGTGATGTTCCCGCCAGTCATGCGGTAACGGATCGCGCTCAGCGTCCCGGCGAGGTCGTCACGCTCTTCTTGCACGCGGACGTGCTCGGCAATCCACTCATCCCAGCCGCCCTTGCCATGCAGGGCCGTATCGAGTTCGGCGATGCGCTTGGCCTGAGCTTCGAGAGCATCAGCGAGGTCGTCGATCATGTCGGCGTGGCTGGGTGCGCCGTGCTTCATGAGCCGCGATGTCTTCGCCAGGTTCCGCGCGTCCGCGATGAGCGCGGAGATGTATTCGGCCATTGGTGTGTTCCGTTTCAGAAGTCGGGTTCGGGGTGGACGTCGATGACGTGGCCTTGGTCGGTGAGCCACCGCAACACCCCCCGATACAAAACCGGGACCATGGTGGGGAGTTGGATGCCGCGGCGGACGATGTACCCGTGCGATTCAGCCCAAGCCCGGTTCGCCTCAATGCGGCGGTGGTCTTCGGCGCAAACCGTGATCCCGTTGGATGGCTGGTTCACCCATGTGGCTTTCGCCCCACCCATGCCGCGGGGTGCGCGGTGGTGGACTTGGAGGACGCCGTGTTGGGTGCCGCAGATAACACAGCCCTCGTCCCGTTGCAGGATGAGGGCTCTGACCTTCGCGCTGAAACCCGTCACAGTGGCGTGATCTTCACGGACGCGCTCGTGTGTACGGTGCCGCAGAGGAAGCAGGAGATCGTGTTGCTGAGCATGTTCCTCACGACCCGTTCCGTGCACCACAGCATCGAGTTCCCGCATGCGAACCGTGCCCGCACGTGTGCGGGGTGGGCGGGTTTCTCCATGTAGTGGCTGCACAGGACCGATTCGCAGAGGGGTTCTCCGTCGAGGATTGATTCGTCGAGGATGGTGTCCTCATTCAGCAGAGTCGACATGGAATCCCTCCTCGCTGATAGCGCCGGGTCGGAGGCTGTTGATGAAGATGTGTGCGTTGACGTGTGCGAGCGCGTCAGCGTGGCGTTGGAACGGTCCCCGGTGTACGAATAGGTCCATCGCGGGCGGTTCGATGTACCAGTTCAGGTCGTTGTCGTCACGGTGGACGGTGTACTTCAACGGACTCGGATTCAGAATCACGCCACGCCCCCTTCGAGAGTGGAGAAGTCGAACGCCTGCTGCGAGAGGCGCCTCACGATCAGTTCGCAGTACTTCTCTTCGAGCTCGACGCCGATTGCTTTGCGCCCGAGGTTGCGAGCCGCGATGAGCGTTGACCCGGAACCCGCAAACGGATCCGCGATCACACCCAAAGGGCACTTCTCGATCAGTGCCTCCATGAGCGCTACCGGCTTCTGGTGCGGATGCACGCGGCCGTTGGCGCTCATCGACTGGACCGGCGCACACGCCAGGACATCGCTCGAGCGCCTGCCGTGAAACCCGCGACCGAGGACGTAAACCTCCTGGTGCGCGGGCTTCCACGGGATCGACAGATCACCCATGCCTAGTGCGCCCTTGGTGTCCCACACGAGCAGGGCCCGCGTGTCCTCGGGGCGCTGGATTCGCCAAGTTCCGAAGATCAGTGCGGGCGCGTCCGCTCCGTGAGTTTCGCGCCACTGAGCGATGACGCCGTCGCGAGCGGTGGTGTCCTTGTCCCCCGCGATGGAAGCAGCCAGCGTGTCCCGCCTACTTCCAGAGTTGTAGTCGATCCCGTATGGCACGTCGGAGACGAGCACATCGGCCGATAGCCACTCAGGGGTTCTGAGCGCGTCCCCGAGGTGGAGTTGCACGTATTCGTCCTCGTAGTAGAGGCTCATCGGTTCTCCCTCGTGAGACGGCTGATCCGTCTCCGGGTCATGATTTGCATGACGTCGGCCAGCGCGGACGGGAACGAATCATGAACCCGTAAACCCTCGTCCTCCTCCACCACCCAGCACGGCTCGAAAGGCTCCGGGTCCAGTTCGGACGGGTGGAAGCGGGTAACAGTAGGAAGCATCACGACTCCTGCGTGGCCCAGTGGTCGGTGAGGGAGGATCCGAGCTCGGCGCGCTTCGACTCCAACGCGGCCTTCACCTCAGCGATCCCCGCGATACCCCGCGTCTTCGCCAAATCCTCAAGCTTGTCGAGCGCCGCTGAATCGGTGGCTGCGGCGATGAGTGTGGCGGCTTTCGCGACCCGCTCCTGAGTCGAGGCGGGTTCCGCTCCGGTCCGGTCAGCGTGGACCGTGGCGTGTGTCCGCTCCCCAGTACCGTCAGACAGCCCAAGATCAGCCCAGAGCCGATCGACGGTGAAGTCGGGGAACGCCTTCGGAGCGTCGAGCTGGATCCGCGCGGACTTGACACCCGTGATGAGGAACTTCCCCCGCTCACGCATTTCGATGATCGCGGAAGCGTCGAACACGAGCGACTTGTGAGCCTGCACCTTCCACTCCTTCTGCGTGGTGGGTTGCCCGTTCTCCATCACTGCTACCGAGTCGAGTCGGGCGGTGACGATGACGGGGCCGTTGTGGAGGCGTAGAGCGTCCATGACGTCCTGCCACTGGGTTGCGGCGGTGTTCCACAGGTCCGTGCTGACCGTGTAGTCCCCGTTGCTGTTGCGCCGCCCCTTGGCCCTGCGGTTCGCGATCTCCTGCATGTTGTCGCTGATGAGGTTCCACAAGCGGGTCATGGAGTCGACGATGATGAGCGTCGGCTTCTCCCCCACGGGTTCCGCGACGGCGGCTTGAATCGCGTCGAGGATGCCCGGATAGGTTCCGTCGTGAACGACGATGTCGAAGTCCGCGCCGGGGATCAGGGCGTACTCGTCGGGGTCGTCTTCACCGATGCCGATGTAGAGGGTTCGTCCGATGAGGGGTGAAGTGGATGCGGTGATCGCGGCCCATGTTTTCCCGGCTTTTTCTCTGCCGGCGAGGAGGAGGATCGGCCATGACGGCATCCCTGTGGGTTTCCGGGTGGTGAGGGTCATTGCAGTACCTCCGGGTGGGTTTTCGCGTATTGGATGCCTGCACGCCACGCGGCGTACCAGGCGTGACGGGCCATCACACCGCCCCGTTTCTGGTCCTGGTTCCGCCAGGTAGTGAATTGGCGGTCCATTGCTTGGTCGTGTTCGGTGGGCATCGGGCCGGTGGGGAGAGGCGTAGTGTTCACCGGATGCCCCTGAACTCTGAGAAATCGAAGGTCTGCTGGCCGAGGCGTTTCGCGGCCTGCTTGCACCAGTGGGCGTCCATCTCGATACCCACGGCCTTACGCCCCAGTTGACGGGCGACGTCGAGGATCGCGCCGGAACCGGCGAAGCAATCGAGAACGGTGTCGCCGGGGCGGGTCGTTGTCTCGATGATGTGCGTCAGCAACCCGAACGGTTTCTCGCACGGATGCTTACCGGGATACGGGGCCACGTTGTCGAAGAACCACACGTCCGTCGAGCGGTCCCGCGTCCGGATCGAGAACGGACGCCGAAGGTCTTCGTACTCGCGCCGAAGGTCTTCGTACTCGCGCCGAAGGTATTCGGCCGAGTCACCAGCGTTCAGGAGGTCGCGAAGGCGACGGTAAGCGTCAGCGGTCGGGAGGGACGAACCCTCAGCCCACCGCACAGGAAGCGCCGAATCGTACCCGAGCGCCTTACCAACAGCGCCCGCCTTCCACCCCGCACGCTCCCACTCCGTCTGTAGGTAGCGGCCTAGCGGCGCGAACACCTTGCGGTGCAATGCCAGCGCGGCCTCGCCGTAAGCGTCATCCAGCCGCTCTGCGAACACGATCCCCTCCCACGGGGACAGGAAGGATCGCATGGCGTCGAGCTCGGCCTTCTTGTGCCAGCCCTGCTCCTTCACCCACCGAACTGAGTTGAGGACGCGGAAGTCGCGTGCGACGACCGACTCAACCGCCGAGGTCAGTTCGGGCGAAGCGAACACCCACACCGACGCATCCGCCGAAAGCAACGGTTTAGCGAGGGTCAACCATTCGCCCATCCAGTCCAGGAACTCGGCGGCCCTCGACCACTGGTTGTCCCACTCCGCGTCTTTCACCTGGAAATAGGGTGGGTCCGTTATCAGGTGTACGGAACCGGTGAGGCTGAGCGTCGGGAGGATGTCTTCGCATCGCCCCTGGTAGAGCGTCACCGAATCGTCCTGGTAGTACAGGCTCACTTAGTAGCTCCAATACTTGGGGTCTTCGGTGGGGTCGCTGTCGAAGAGGAGGTCGGTTTCGCACCAGAAGCAGACCGGCGCACCCGTCACGGGTCGGTCCATCCGGCAGGTGGGGCAATACCCAACAACCCCCTCGAACTCGTCAGGCATCACGAATTTCTCCTGATTTGGTTGTCGACTTCGATGACCCTGGCGAGTCGGTCTTCAGCGCATTGGCGTGCGTACAAGGCCCTTGTGAGGGTTGCGGGGTCGCCCGTGTTTTCCGCTTCGATGACCGCTGCCCGGGTGGTGGCGACGGCACGGTAAGCACACTCAACGGGATCCATCACGACACCTGCCTTTCGCCTGATATGAGGGGTGCCGCCCGGATTCGAACCGGGGTCGCTGAGTCTCTGCCACGCGCTTGCGCGCCGGGATTCGAACCCTGAGATATCCGCATCTTCGGCCGCTAGAACACGGCACCCTTGCCAGGCCGCCCCACAGTGGGCCGTTACGCAGTCCGCCTGGACTTCTGCGACGCACACCCGGCCGGGATGAGCCCCGGATATGTCCAGAGCCAGTGCGTCGCATTGCGCGCTCCGGGGAGTCCAACCCCGGCTAAGAGCGTCAGCGCCGATCCGGGCCGTTCCTGGACGGTCTCAGGCGCGCCTCTACGCACCTACCGTCCGTGTGCCGACTCACCCCGCAGAACGCATGAGGAAGGGTGAACGCATAGCTCCCGAATCAAAGAAATCTGTGCCACCGCAGCAGTGCATCCCCCACATGGAACCTGGATGCAGCGCCAGCAAAACGCTTAGCGATGGGTGTTGCTTCGCTCGCAGTCCTCATAGCCGGGAGTCGTGGTTCCTGGGCTGTCCCCCTCTCGGGGGCTGTTACTCCTGCGAGTGCTGTTCATCCCTCCGCCATTGGCGGGCTAGGGCACGTCACGCGGGCGCGACGATTAGTGCCACCCACCACGTGTGACCGCGGCGGGGGCCAGTGCGCGGATGCGCTATTCGGGTTCGGGGATGGTGGTGGGGAGTCGTTCCTCTCCCGGCCTACTCACAGCCCCATCCGTAGACGGATGAGCGAGATACCGGCCCACCTCAACCCACTTCACGTAATCGTCCCCACCTCCCCGGTGGATGATGTTGATGCCGTGGTCGTCCCACCCCGCGAACTTGACGAGGTGCTGATCGGTGACGGGGCCGTTGTCGTAGCCCGTGTAGCAGAGCCAGAGGTGGTCACCGGGCCGAAGATCCTGAACATCCATCAGCGCGACTCCGGGTCGCCATAGTGGGTGTCGGACCAGAGGAGCCCGCCAACGTTCCAGTGTTCTTCCAGCCGAGAGATCGCAACGCGCGCGGTCGCCTCGCTTCCGAACAGCGCAGTGCGCCCGCTGCTTCGGTCGTAAACCCCGACGTTCTCGGCGTCATAAACGAAGTTGCCCATCACCGTTCCTCCTCTTCTCGTGCGGTCCATCCGGCCATGAAATCGACCTGTGCGGCGTCCACCTGCTCAGGGGTGAGGTGCACGCCTTCTTCGGTGAGGGTGGTGAGGTAAGCCCGGAAAGCATCAGAAGCATTCACGACACACCCACCCGGGCGAGGCGGGTGAGGACGCGGCGGGCGTGGTCGATGTGGGCGGTAGGGCCGAAGTATGCGGCCTCGCTGTAGCGCAGCCAGTCGATCGGATCACGAGTGTCGTCGTTCGAGCGGAACTCAACGAGGATGCCGTTCGGTTCGTTGTGCTGGGGGTGGTCGTACTCGGGGCGGGGCATGCAAATCGCCGAATAGGCTTGGAACCGTGGGTACGCGTCCTCTGCCCTCACGAGCGCGTCATCCCAGTCGTCGGCCGCGCCACGCCACTCGCGGTGCCCGTGCATCGCGTAGGGCGTTTCCAGCCACACTTTCCACGGCTCGGGGTCGCGGTTCAGGTCGCGGGGGGTCTTACTCGAGAACATCACCGCACTCCTCCTTTGGCTTCATCCATGACTCGCAGGAGTCCCGCGACAATCCCCGTAACGAGTAGGAGGAACCCTCCCGCGGGGGCCGTGTGAAGGGTGGCGATCCCCGCGACGATCAGGGCGACAGCCACCACCCAGCCGACCATTACGCGGCCTCCATCCGAAGACGCTCGCGGCGCTCAGCAGCGTTCTCGCGATGGCAGGCGCGGCAGAAGCGAAGGCCCACGCCCTTGCTCCTCGAGCGTCGGATGCCGGTGTTCGCTTCGTCCCACTTGTGCCCGCGAGGGCACTCGTCAATCGGGCGTCCGTCCGCAACGGCGCGGTCGTGGCGGCGGTGGCAGGCGACGCACATCGGTTCGTACGCGGTCTGGTCCGTGCTGTACAGCCGGCCAAGATCGTCGGTCAGCGCATCCGAGCCATCACCCATGTAGGCCCATTCGCGAGCCTGCCCGCCGCAGGTGATGCACTCGTACTGGTCTGCGCGGCCACGGTCCGTCTTCAGGCGGAGGTGGGCTTGCGAGTACGACACAATGTCGGAGTACTGTCCCCGGGCAGGCATCACGACACCCGCTTCCGGCTGATCGACCGTGCCGACTGAGCCCACGGGTCAGCCTTAGGCTTCGTCATGTGCTCCTTCACCTGCGACGGGAAGAACCGCCACAAGCCGCCGAGCTTGAACCCGGGAATGTCACCCGAACGCGCCTTGCGATACACGGTGTCCGTGGACACGCGGAGAAGGCGAGCGATCTGCGGGATGCCCACGGCTTCCTCATCGTTCCCGTGAATGAGAACCGGAAGCTCCACGCCGAGCGCGTCGGCGATGACGGCGGCGTCCTCGAACTTGAGGCTCTTGGAGTCCTTCTCGATGAGAAGGTGAAGGTCTTCGGGCGCGATCCCTGTTCGACCGGACAGCCACTTGACGTCGTGGCCTCTCTGGGCGAGCAGGCTTCCGATCTGCTGACCGGGATGTGTGGGGTTTCTCACAAATGAGAATGTACGCGCGCGGAGTGCGGCTGTCTACCGCCTGATACGGCAGAACTGGTGATTCTCGGATTCTCACTAACGAGAACAGCGATGTTTGTAGGAATCCGCAAGTATCACGGCAGATTTAGGGGACTCTAGACAGGTATGACGCTACGATTGACCCTCATGGGGGACACCACTCGCCGGGACGTTGCGCGAGCGCGGGCGCTCGAGGCCATGCGCATCATCCGCGACACAATTGAGAACACCCCGGACCTCAACAAGGTCGCCGCCGCCCAGGCCGCGGGCATCGCGCCGAGCAGCTTCTACCGCTGGCTGAGCGACGCCACACCTAAGAAGGTGGACGTCATCCAGATATCGGCGCTGGCGGACTACTTACACGACGAGCATGGGGCCGAGGACTTCGTCACGCTCTGGCGCCGCGTCACCCGCGCTATCAAGTAGCCGGGCGAAGTCGAGGAGGGTGAGGCTGCACTTCTCCCCCGGCTTCCTTGCCGGACAGATCAACTCGCAGCTGCGGCCCGCTCCGCACAGACGCCCCTCGTATGCCATCGACTTCGCCCCCAAATACGCTTCTGGGCGAACGTTGGGTCTAGTTGTCCTGTTTGGCAGGGTTCCGCTCGTCCATTAAGGGAAGGTTAGACGACGGCTCAGACAAACATCGGCGGTGCTCAGTCCCCCTTATGGAGGACATTGGGTAACGTTTCGGTAACACCGGTAGCCAAGTTGCACGATTCAACGCCATGTGTATGCACAGATGTGCTATCCGCTACAGGCGGTGTGAATCTTCGGCCATTGCGGATCGTCTTCTTGAGGTGTTCATACACCCCTGGTAGCCTCGATCCCGTCCGAGGTGTATGAACACCCCTCCCCCGAAACCCGAGGGGGCTATCTGTATGAACACATCGCCCAATGCTGGCAGACTGTCGCGTATGGCGAATCAGCCCGCGACGACGATCCGGGGTATCCGCATTCCCGACCAGCTCTGGGAAGACTCCAAGGCGATCGCAGCGGCTGAGGGATTCAAAGGTGCGAGCGAGATGGTCCGCGATTGCCTTGAGCGTCGCCGGGATGCCTATATCGAGGAGCATGGCGGGCTTCCGGGCGCCGGCCCCGAGCCCACGTAGTAGCCCTCCCGCCATGTAGTCTTGCCTACATTCAGCCCCCTTAGACTGCCTAAAGTTCCCATAAATGAGAATCGCCCGGTTGTCTAACTTCCGCATGATTCCGCGGTTTTTCGGGGGTTCGGGGTGTGTGGGGTGACTGGTTCGATTCCCGTCATCCCCTCCGAAGGTCCGACGTGCCGCCGAAGGCGGCTCGGCGGACCTTTCGTGCGGATGCCGTAGGAAGCGTCGCGCCCGCGGGCGGTCCCGCTCCGCCGGAGGCTCCGCGCGACGCGCAGCGGCGCGTGGAGTGGCGGAGTGGCCGATTCCCGTCATCCCCTCCAATGCCCTGGCGGGCGGCCGCAGGCCGCCTGGCAGGGCTTTCGTGCGGATGCCGTGGGAACCGATGCCGCTTGCGGCCGCCTACACCGCGCCGGCCGAGCGCAGCACGGCGAGGAACGACTCCGGAAGCACGACGTTCTCGGGCGCACCGCGGAAGAACCCCGCGACCTCGTCGGGCGAGTAACCGGCGATGCCGCAGCCCACCTCGGTCACGAGGAAGCGGAGCTCGGGGTGCTCCGCGGCGAACGCGAGGAAGCGCCCGGCCTGCTGCTCGAACACCGCGAGGCCCGACATCGTGTCGATCGCGTACGACCGGCCCTGCAGGCCCTCGGACTGCCCCCACACGGCGCCGAAACGGTCGTGCGCGAAACGGGCCGCTCCCCCGGCGTGAGCGCCCGCGGAGTTCGCGCCGAAGACGAAGACCTCGCCCGGCCGGAGCGTCTGGATCCGCATGTCAGGCCCCGCCCCGCCCCGCGGGCTGCGCCTCGGCGTGCGTCGTCAGGTGGGCCCGGTATGTCTCGGCGTTGCGCAGAATGCCCGCGCGCTCCTCGTCGGTGAGCTCGCGGCGCACCTTCGCGGGAACCCCCGCCACGAGAGACCCCGGCGGGATGACCGACCCCTCGAGCACGACGGCACCGGCGGCCACGAGGCATCCGTCGCCGACGACCGCGCCCGACAGCACGACGCTGCCCATCCCGATGAGCGAGCCGTCGCCGATCGTGCAGCCGTGGACGACGGCATTGTGCCCGACCGACACGTTCTCGCCGATGACGGCAGGATGCCCCGCATCCACGTGCACCGAGACGTTGTCCTGGAGGTTGCTCCCGGCGCCGATGCGGATCGCATCGCTGTCGCCGCGGAGAACGGCGTTGTACCAGACGCTGGCGCCCTCGCCGAGGGTCACATCGCCGATCACACGGGCGCCTGCGGCGACGAAGGCCGACGGGTCGATGGACGGCGTCCTGCCCGGGACGGAGAGGACGGAGGCGTCGGCGGCGATGCTCATGACCCCGAGATTACGGGAGCGGGGCAGGCCAGGTGAGCCCAGCCTTCGCTTCCTTGCGGAATGGATTCGCCTGAGTAGCGTTGACCTCGACGACGAACAACCCGTCAAGACGGAGGCGCGCGATATGAGCAAGATCCAGACCACCCCGGCCACCGCTGCCGACCCCGAGGTCGCAGCAGGCACGGCCCAGTTCCTCACCCCTGTCGCCCTCGGGCTCCAGGCCCTCGCCGTCAACGGCAAGCAGGCGCACTGGAACGTCCGCGGCGCGAACTTCATCGCCATCCACGAGCTGCTCGACACGATCGTCGCGCACGCACAGGACGGCGCAGACCAGGCCGCCGAGCGGATCGTCGCGCTGGGCCTGCCCATCGACGCGCGGCTCACGACGGTCGCCGAGAAGACCCGCCCGACGACCCTCTCGGCCGGCTTCTCGCAGTGGGAAGACACGATCCGCGCCGTCATCTCCGACATGGATGCCGTGATCGCCGACGTGCAGGCCGCCATCGACGGCCTCGACGAGATCGACCTCACGAGCCAGGACATCGCGATCGGCATCAAGGAGAGCATCGAGAAGGACCGCTGGTTCCTGTTCGCTCACCTGGCCGAGTAGCACCGGTTCTCACGACGAGCCCCCGGTCCCGAACCATGGGATCCGGGGGCTTCGTCGTCTGCGCGGGTGTCAGGCGACGTGAGTGACCCGGCCGCCGAGGAGCGTCGCGGCGACGCGCATGCCGCGCAGCGCCCGCTCGTCCGCCGCGAGCGGATCGGCCTCGCACACGACGAGGTCGGCGACAGCGCCGGGAGCGATGACGGCCGGTGCCGCCGAGCCGCCGCGCGTCGATGCGGCGAGGGCGACAGCGGCGTTCAGCGCCTGCTCGGGCTGCCACGCGTCGCGGTCGTCGCGCGTGCGGAAGACCGCCGAGGCGATGGCCGCCCACGGGTCGAGCCGTGAGACCGGCGCATCCGACCCGAGCAGCAGGTTCGCGCCCGCAGCGGCCAGCGCCGCGAGCGGGTAGGGCTGGGCGGTCTGCCCCGCCCAGATCGTGTCGGTGAGATCGCGATCGTCGATCGCGTGCTCGGGCTGGACGCTCGCCCCCACGCCGAGGCGCGCGAAGCGCGGGATGTCGGCGTGCGCGACGAGCTGCGCATGCTCGATCGTGCCGGTCGCCTGCGTCAGGGCGTACGCGTCGAGCGCGTTCGAGTTCGCGATGTCGCCGATCGCGTGGATGGCGCACTCGAGACCCGCTGCCGTGGCGGCCGTCATCAGCTCGACGAGGGACTCCGGCGACACCGTCAGCACTCCGTGATTGCGGGGATCGCCCGGATAGGCGTGCGAGCAGGCCGCCGTGCGGGTGCCGAGCGAGCCGTCGGTGATGACCTTGAGCGGGCCCACTCGCGCGAGGTCGGATGCCGCGCCCCGCGCGACCTCGCCGGTCTGCAGTCCCTCCGCGAGGGCGCGGGCGAGGTGGTCGGGGTAGATCCCGAACTCGACCCGCAGCGTGTCGAAGCCGTCACGGGTGCGCCGCGCCCACGCCTCCTCGTTCCAGGCCATGTCGAGGTCGACGAGACCCACGACGCCGCGGGCCGCGGCATCCGTCGCCATCTGTCGCACCAGCCGGTCACCCGTCGCGGCGTCGACCGCGTTGAGCCGACGCGAGATCTCGAACGCCGGCTCTTCGCGGAGGATGCCGATGCCGTCGGGCTCGAAGCCCTCGCGTCGCAGCGCCGCGGTGTTGAGCCAGACGCTGTGCACGTCGGCGTTGATCAGGTAGGTGGGCGTGTCACCGGTCGCGGTGTCGAGGAGCGCGAGCGTCGGGCGGTCCTCCCAGAACGCGTCGCGGAACCCGGTGCCGACGCGGCGTCCGTCGAGGACCACGGCGTCGCCCATGAGCGATGCCGCGTGTGCGGCGGATGTCGCGTGCCCGAGGGGCGTGCGCTGCGAGACGAGCGCCCACTGCATCGTGTGCACGTGGTGGTCCCACAGACCCGGGACGAGCCAGCCGCCGTCGCCGGCGAGCACGGCGCCGCGGGCAGGGAGCGCGCCGCGCGGTGCGATGTCGGCGATGAGGCCGCCCTCGAGGAAGACGTCGAACGGTCCGTCGTCGGGCAGGAACTCGCTTCCGGGCCCGGCTATCCGGACGTCGGTGATCGTGGCGATCGATTCGCCGACGGCCGTCACTGTGCCGCTCGCATCGCGGCGTGAGCGCGGCGCATCTCGTCGGCGAGGGCGGGGTTGGCGTAGGAGCCGTCGCCGCTCAGCTCGGCGATGATCGTGTCGACGACGTCGGCCGCCTTGTTCTGGCTCAGCTTGCGCTTGGCGACGACGCGGGTCGGCGTGAGACGGAAGCCGACGGTGCCCCGCTCGAGTCTCTCGACGTACGCGGGATCGTTCGGCGGCTCCCAGAGGAGCCGGGGCTGCGGCATGCGATTCTCGAAACGCGCGACGAGCCGGTCGAGCACCCGCAGGTTCTCCTCCGTGCTCAGCACCTCGGGGACGCCGGCCAGATGCGCTGAGACGAAGTTCCACGTCGGGACGTTGGCGGCATGGCCGTACCAACCGGGCGAGATGTAGCCGTGCGGTCCCTGCACGACGACCAGCAGCTCGCGCTCACCGAGGCCGTGGATCAGGTCGTCGGGCTTGCCCACGTGACCGACGATCGAGAGACCGTCGCGGTCCTCGTCGAGGAGCACGGCATAGTGCGACGCGACGAGCCCGTCGTCGGTCGAGCTCACGAGGGTCACCCACGGATTGCGGTCGACGAGGCGACGCAGCTCGCCGACGTCGGTCATCGCGAAGCTCGGGTTCTGGCGCATGGATCCAGATTAGAAGCCGGATGCCGCGCCCGCGCGCACGCCCGCGCGCTCGACGTCCGCGGCTGTCAGGCCTGGCAGACGGGGCACCAGTAGAGCTTGCGGGCGCCGAGCTCTTCGAGCACGATCCCGGTGCCGCACGTGCGGCAGGGCAGCCCCTGGCGGCGGTAGACCCAGTGGCGATCGTCGCGGTTCGCCATCGCGGCGCGCCACTGGTCGGGCTCAAGCCCGTCCATTGTCATCATCTGACCCGTCTCGACGCCGATCGCGAGCAGGCGCACCCAGTCGCGCCAGATGCCGCGGACCACCTCTTCGGGCACGTCCCGGCCCGGCGTGTGCGGATTGAGGCGCGCGCGGTACAGCAGCTCCGCACGGTAGACGTTGCCGATGCCGCTGACGACCGCCTGATCCATGAGCAGGAGCGCGATGGGGGTCGGCTTGCGCCGGACGGTCGCCGTGAAGCGCTCCTCCCCCTCCGCGACGTCGTCGACGAGCGGATCGGGGCCGAGCTTCGCGATCGTCGCCGCGACCTCGTCGGGCGTCTGGAGCCGACACGCCGTCGGCCCGCGCAGATCGGCGCAGGTCAGGTCGGTGAGAAGGCGCAGGCGCACCTGGCCGACGACGGGAGGCGGCCACTGCCCGTCTTCGTCGGGAAGCCCGGTCGTCTGCTCCGACATGCGCACGTGCACGCGCGCGCGACGCGGGGCCCCGATCGAGGTGAGCGAATTCTCGCCGGCACCGTCGAGGATCGGCTCGTCGTCGCTCAGGAACGTGCCCCGCTGGTTGGTTTGCCCCATTCTTCCGTTCGCGGACGCGATCGTCGGGTCGGCGAGGATCTCGCCGGCGAAGTCCCACGCCCCGTACATGCCGAGGTGCACGCGCAGCCACGTGTCGCCCTCGAACTCGAGGAACATCTGCTTGCCGACGGCGCGCACCGACTCCGCGACTCGTCCGTCGAGGATCGCCGCGCCCTCGGCGAAGCGACCCTGCGGGCTGGATGCCCGCACCGCGCGGCCGACGATGTTGCGGTCGAACTGGCGCGCGATGCGGTGGACGGAGTGGCCCTCGGGCATCAGCCTGCTTCAGGGTCCATCGCGTCGACCGACTCGCCACCGGTGGGCGCGGCGGTCGCGGCCGCCTCGCGGGGGTCGGCGACGAGGCTGCCGTCCGCTTCGAACGCCGCGATCTGGCGGATGCGTCGCACGTGGCGCTCCTCGTTGGAGAAGGGCGTCGCGATGAAGCGGTCGATGAAGTTCGCCGCCTCTTCGAACGTGTGCTGGCGCGCGCCGATCGCGATGACATTGGCGTCGTTGTGCTCGCGCGCGAGCTCGGCCGTCGCGATGCTCCACACGAGCGCCGCGCGGATGCCGTCGACCTTGTTCGCGGCGATCTGCTCGCCGTTGCCGGAGCCGCCGAAGACGATGCCGAGCGACTCGATCCCGGCGGACTGATCGCGCACGACCGCCTGCGCGGCACGGATGCAGAACGCGGGGTAGTCGTCGAGCGGCTCGTAGTCGAGGGGACCGTGATCCACGACCTCGTGCCCCTGCTCCGCCAGGTGGTGCTGGAGCTGGGTGGAGAACTCGAGGCCGGCGTGGTCGGTCGCGATGTGGATGCGCATGGGCCAATCCTAGGGACGCGGAGCGGGGTGGCTTGCGCGGGTCAGGGCGCGATGCCTGCCGCGGCGGGCTTGAAGCCGGCGCGGATGTTCTCGCAGCAGCCGGGGCGGCAGACGTCGAACCACGGGCCGAGCGTCGTCTCGTGCGGGCGGTCCGCGGCGGGGGTGCCCTGCACGCGCTCGAGCACGAGGTCGACGAGGCCCGTCACGAAGGCGGGATCGACGCCGGGCGTCGGCGTACGGACGGCGCGGATGCCCGCTTCCTCAGCGGCCTCCATCGCCTCCGTGTCGAGGTCCCAGAGCACCTCCATGTGGTCGCTGACGAACCCGAGCGGCACGATCGCGATCGCCTCGATCCCCGCGTCGGGGAGGCCCGCGATGACGTCGTTGACGTCGGGCTCGAGCCACGGCTGCGACGGCGGGCCGGACCGGGACTGGTAGACGAGCTCCCATCCGACGTCGCCGGCGGCGGGCTCCTCGGCGGCGAGGTCGGACATGATCCGCTCGGCCACGGCGAGATGCTGCGTCGCGTACGCGCCGCCGTCACCCCAGTCGACGTCGCGCGGGCCGGAGCGGCGCGCGTCGTCCATCGGAACGCTGTGGGTCGAGAACAGCACCCGGATGGCCTCGGGGGCGACGCCCTCCGCCAGGAAGCCTGCGACGGCCTCGCGCACGCCCTCGGCGAAAGGCGCGACGAAGCCGGGGTGGTCGAAGAACTGCCGGACCTTGTCGATCGTCACGGTGCCGGCCAGGTCGGTCTCGGTCAGGACGCGGGCGAAGTCCTCTCGGTACTGACGGCAGCTGGAGAAGGAGCTGTAGGCGCTGGTCGCGATAGCGATGAGCTTCGTGTGACCGGATGCCGCGGCATCCGTCACCGCCTCGTCGAGGTACGGCGCCCAGTTGCGGTTGCCCCAGAACACCGGCAGATCGACCGACCGGCGGGCGAGCTCGTCTTCGAGCGCGGCCTTGAGGGCGCGGTTCTGCTCGTTGATGGGGCTCACGCCGCCGAAGTGGCGGTAGTGGTGGGCGACCTCTTCGAGCCGCTCGTCCGGGATGCCGCGGCCGCGCGTGACGTTGCGCAGGAACGGGATCACGTCGTCCTGCCCCTCGGGGCCGCCGAAGCTCGCGAGGAGGATCGCGTCGTAGGCGACCGGGACCTCCACGTGCGGAGCGCCCGACGAGGCCTCGGGTGAGGCGAAGAGGACGACGGCCTCTTCGCGGGTGCTGTCTTCGTGCTGATTCTCGTGCGGATCGACCACCGGACCATCCTCGCACCGGTCCGAAGAGGTGGGCGGCACTTGACTCGGAGGCGAGAGACCGCCATCGGATCTCCACCGCCGAGGGTGCGCGCCTCGTCGCCGTGCGGCGCGCTGGCATAGGCTGGGACGGTTGTCGCCGGCGCCAGCAGCGTCCGTGCGAGGCATCCCACCCCCATCACAAACGGGAGCAGCGAAGTGCCTGGAGAGAACCTCACCCGAGTCGAAGCGCAGGAGCGCCGCGCGATCATCGATCCCACGGGATCCGGGATCACATATGAGATCAGCCTGAACCTCACGCAGGGCGCCGAGATCTTCGGATCCCGCACCGTCGTGCGCTTCGCCGCGACCGCCGGCGCGTCGACGTTCATCGATCTCATCGCGCGCGAGGTGCGGGAGATCACGCTGAACGGCCGGGCGATCGACCCCGCGACGGCCTTCGCCGACTCGCGCATCGCGCTCGACGGCCTCGAGGCCGAGAACGAGCTCATCGTGGACGCCGACACCCTGTACACCAACACGGGCGAGGGCCTTCACCGCTTCGTCGACCCCGTCGACGGCGAGGTCTACCTCTACTCGCAGTTCGAGGTCCCCGACTCCCGCCGCGTCTTCGCGGTCTTCGAGCAGCCCGACCTCAAGGGCACGTTCCAGTTCACGGTGACCGCTCCGGAGCCCTGGAAGGTCGTCTCGAACTCCCCGACGCCCGAGCCGAAGAAGCACGGCGACGGCACGGCCACGTGGACGTTCGCGCCCACCCCTAAGATCTCGTCGTACATCACGGCGCTCGTCGCCGGCCCCTACGAGGTCACGACGTCGGAGCTCACCAGCGCGTCCGGCCGCGTCATCCCGCTCGGCGTCTACGCCCGCAAGAGCCTCTGGCCCCACATGGACGCCGACTACGTCTTCGAGACGACCCGCAAGGGCTTCGCGTACTTCGAGGAGAAGTTCGACTACGCGTACCCCTTCGAGAAGTACGACCAGCTCTTCGTGCCCGAGTTCAACGCGGGCGCCATGGAGAACGCGGGCGCGGTGACCTTCACCGAGACCTACGTCTTCCGCAGCAAGGTGACGGATGCGGTCAAGGAGCGCCGCGTCGTCACGATCCTCCACGAGCTCGCGCACATGTGGTTCGGCGACCTCGTCACGATGAAGTGGTGGAACGACCTCTGGCTGAACGAGTCGTTCGCCGAGTGGGCCTCGACGATCGCGACGGCCGAGGCCACCGAGTGGACCGAGGCGTGGACGACGTTCAACGCGATGGAGAAGACCTGGGCGTACCGCCAGGACCAGCTCCCTTCGACCCACCCCGTCGTCGCGACGATCAACGACCTCGAGGACGTGCAGGTCAACTTCGACGGCATCACCTACGCCAAGGGCGGGTCGGTGCTCAAGCAGCTCGCCGCGTGGGTCGGCGTCGAGGCGTTCTTCGCAGGCGTCGCGGCCTACTTCAAGAAGCACGAGTACTCCAACACCGAGCTCGGCGACCTGCTCGCCGAGCTCGAGGCGACGAGCGGGCGCGAGCTCGCCACCTGGTCGAAGAAGTGGCTCGAGACGGCGGGCGTGAACACCCTCTCCCCCGAGATCACGACCGACGCCGAGGGCAGGATCACGCGTTTCGCGATCGTCCAGACCGCCCCCGCCGACTACCCGACGATCCGTCCCCACCGCCTCGGCGTGGGCTTCTACAGCCTCCAGGGCGACGCGCTCGTGCGGGTGCACCAGATCGAGCTCGACGTCGACGGCGACCTCACCGAGGTGCCGCAGCTCAAGGGCATCGCTCGTCCCGACCTGGTGCTGCTCAACGACGAGGACCTCGCCTACGCGAAGATCCGGCTCGACGAGCGCTCGCTCGCGACGGCCATCGCGCACCTCGCCAAGATCAGCGACCCGCTGGCGCGCTCGCTCGTCTGGGGTGCCGCGTGGGATCAGACGCGGGATGCCGAGGCCTCGGCCAGCGACTACATCGACCTCGTGCTGCGCAACATCGGCTCCGAGACGGAGTCGACGACGGTCCGCACGACCCTCGCGCAGCTGCAGCTCGCCGCCAACGCGTACGTGGCGCCCGAGAAGCGGGCGGCCGCGCGCGCGAAGGTCGCCGATGCCCTCTGGGAGCTCGCGCAGGCCGCGGAGACCGGCAGCGACAGCCAGCTGCAGCTCGTGACGGCGTTCGCGAGTGCGGCGTCGACGCCCGAGCAGTGGGAGAAGGTGCACCAAGTGCGCGACGGCGAGGTCTCGTTCGCGGGGCTCGACATCGACACCGACCTGTCGTGGCAGCTGCTCGTCTCGCTCGCGGCGGGCGGCGTCGTCACCGAGGCGCAGATCGACGAGGCCCTCGCCGCCGACAACACGGCCAAGGGCGGCGAGTTCGCCGCGCAGGCCAAGGCGGCACTCCCCGACGACGCGGCCAAGCGTGCCGCGTGGTCGTCGCTGATCGACAGCGACGACCTTCCCAACACGATCGTCCGTGCTGCCGCGGCGGGCTTCACGCACCCCGCGAGCATCGAGCAGCTCGGCGCCTTCGTCGAGCCGTACTTCGACATGCTGCTGCCCATCTGGGAGTCGCGCACGTACCAGATCGCGCAGTACCTCATCGTCGGTCTGTACCCCGCGGCCCTGGCGAACACCGAGCTGCGCGACGCGACGCGCGCGTGGCTCAAGGCCCACGGCGATGCCGCTCCGGCGCTCCGCCGCCTCGTGCAGGAGAACCTCGCGGGCGTCGAGCGTGCGCTCGCGGTGCAGGAGCGCGACGCGCACTGACAGACGACGGATGCCTCGTCCCGCCCGGGACGAGGCATCCGTCGTCTGCGGGGTCATTCAGGGGTCGCAGAGCCGCCGCGAAATACGATGGATCCGATGCAGACCATGAGCGCCGACGGCGGAGGCGGGATCACGCCGATCGACTGGACCCAGTTCTGGCCGGGGGTGGGCGACTTCTTGACGAAGGCCGGGCTGACGCTCGCGTCGATCCTCGGGATCATCCTGGGGGCGATGCTGCTCGCGTGGATCATGCGGCGCGTCATCGACCGGATCGTCGACCGCATCGTGCGGGGCGCGAAGTCCAAGGCGAACGTCGACGACACGCAGGCGCTCGATCGCTCGCCGATCGCGCAGGTGCGCCTCGTGCAGCGCACGCGCACGCTCGGGTCGATCCTCTCCAACATCGTCAACGTCACGATCGTCATCGTCGCGATCATCCTGATCGTCTACCGGATCAACGCCGACATCATCGGCTCGTTCACGCTCCTGACGGCGGCGATCGGCGCAGGCCTCGGCTTCGGTGCCCAGAACATCGTCAAGGATGTCCTCAACGGCATCTTCATCGTCGCCGAGGACCAGATCGGGATCGGCGACGTCGTCGACCTAGGGCTCGCGACGGGGATCGTCGAGTACGTCAGCGTGCGCGTGACGAACGTCCGTGACGTCAACGGCACGCTCTGGTACGTCCGAAACGGCGAGATCACGCGCATCGGCAACATGTCGATGGGCTGGTCGCGGGTCATCGTCGACCTCGCCGTGCCCGCCGACGCCGACATCGACGCCGTCGAGGAGACGATGCTCGAGGCCGCGAAGAGCCTGCGCAACGAGCCGAAGTGGCGCAGCCGCATCCTAGAGACGCCGGAGGTCTGGGGCCTGGAGTCGGTCTCGGGCGATGCTCTCGTCATCCGTCTCGTGATGAAGACCCGGCCCAACGCGAAGGACGACGTCGCGCGCGAGTTGCGCATGCGCCTCAAGCACGCGATCGACGAGATGGGGCTGACGCTCCCCCAGCTCAACTCGATCACCCTGACGGGCATCGACGCCGCGCAGAGCGTCCGCGGCGCCAATCCGCCCAAGACCAGACCGACGCCCGTGACGACGGTGCCCGAGAAGCCGGTCTGGAAGCCCAAGAAGCCGCGCGGCAAGCGGCACGCCGACGCCGAACGCCCAGACGGAGAGCCGACACCGTGACCGATCCGCAGAACCCCCAGCCGACGGATGCCTCGCCCCTCACCTTCTACGAGGAGATCGGCGGGCACGAGACCTTCGTGCGCCTCGTCGAGATCTTCTATCGCGGTGTCGCGGACGACGAGGTGCTGAAGCCGATGTACCCCGAGGAGGATCTCGGACCCGCCCAGGTGCGGCTGACGATGTTCCTCGAGCAGTACTGGGGCGGACCGACGACATACAGCGAGCAGCGGGGCCATCCGCGGTTGAGGATGCGTCACGCCGCCTTCCACGTCAATCCCGACGCCCGCGACCGCTGGCTCGCGCACATGCGCGTCGCCGTCGACGAGATCGGGCTCTCGCCGCTCCACGAGGCGACGCTGTGGGACTATCTGCAGCGCGCCGCGCATGCGATGGTGAACACGTTCGAGCCGACCGGCATCGGTCCGTCGGCGGGCGGGCGCGCCGCGGCATCCCTCCCCATCGTCGCGGAGAACCCCGACGCCGGCCCGAGCACCGCCTGACCCGAGCACCGCTCACCGAGCACCGCACGACACGACGACGAAGGAGTCGCCATGCCCCCCGCCACCACCCGGACCCACTCGGCCGACATCCTGGTCGTCGGCTGGGGCCTTTCCGGCCTCGTCGCGGCGAGCGAGGCCGCCGCGGCCGGCAGATCGGTCGTCATCGTCGATCAGGAGCCGCGCTCGAACTTCGGCGGACAGGCCTGGTGGTCGTTCGGCGGCCTGTTCTTCGTCGACTCCCCCGAGCAGCGCCGCATGGGGATCAAGGACTCCCTCGACCTGGCGCGGCAGGACTGGTTCGGAACCGCCGGCTTCGACCGCGAGGAGGACGCCTGGCCGCGTCGCTGGGCGGAGGCCTACCTGCAGTTCGCCGCGGGCGAGAAGCGCTCCTGGCTGCGGGAGAAGGGCGTCGGCTTCTTCCCGGTCGTCGGGTGGGCCGAGCGCGGCGGCTACGGCGCGACCGGGCCGGGCAACTCAGTGCCGCGCTTCCACATCACGTGGGGAACGGGGCCCGGGATCGTCGCCCCCTTCGCCGCGGCCGTCGAAGCAGCCGAGGCGGCGGGCCGCATCACGATCCTGCCGCGGCACCGCGTGACGGCGCTCACGCAGTCCGGCGGGGCCGTGACCGGGGCATCCGGCGAGGTGCTGGCGCCGTCGGGATCCGTCCGCGGCGCGGCGAGCTCGCGCGAGGTCGTGGGCGCGTTCGAGGTGACGGCCTCGGCGACGATCGTCTCGTCCGGGGGGATCGGCGGCAATCACGACATGGTGCGGGCGATGTGGCCGCAGCGACTCGGGGTCGCTCCCACGACGATGGTCACGGGGGTTCCCGCCTACGTCGACGGCTCGATGCTGCCCGTGGCCGAGGCATCCGGCGCCCGCGTCATCAATGGCGACCGCATGTGGCACTACGTCGAGGGCGTGCAGAATTGGGATCCGGTGTGGCCGGGCCACGGCATCCGGATCCTCCCCGGACCCTCGTCGCTGTGGCTGGACGCGACCGGAAACCGCCTGCCGGTGCCGCTGTATCCCGGCTTCGACACCCTCGGAACCCTCGCGCACCTGCGTGGGACCGGGTACGACCACTCGTGGTTCGTGCTCTCGCACAAGATCATCGAGAAGGAGTTCACGCTCTCGGGCAGCGAGCAGAATCCCGATCTGACGGGCAAGGACGTTCCGCTGCTCGTCCGCTCCCGCCTCGGCAAGGGAGCCGCCGGGCCGGTGCAGGCCTTCATGGACAAGGGCGCCGACTTCGTCGTGCGCGACAACCTCGCCGACCTCATCGCGGGGATGAAGGCGCTCCCCGGCGGGGAGGTGCTCGACGGCGACCGGGTGCGCACCGAGGTCGAGGCGCGCGACCGCGAGATCGAGAACGACTTCACGAAGGACGCGCAGATCGCGATGCTCCGGTCGGCGCGTGCCTACCGCGGCGACCGGCTGATCCGCACGGCGTCGCCGCACCGCATCCTCGACCCCGCGGCGGGGCCGCTCATCGCCGTGAAGCTGCACGTGCTCACGCGCAAGTCGCTGGGCGGCATCGAGACCGACCTCGCCGGGCGCGCCCTCGGCGCGGGCGGCGAGCCGGTGCCGGGGCTCTACGCGGCGGGCGAGGCCAGCGGCTTCGGCGGCGGTGGAGTGCACGGCTATCGCGCCCTGGAGGGCACGTTCGTGGGCGGATGCCTCTTCTCCGGCCGCATCGCGGGCCGGGCCGCGGCATCCGCCGTCTGAACCGTCAGAGCCAGTTCTTGGATCGGAACACGAGGTACAGCGCCGTGGCGAAGGCCGCCATCGTGACGAGCGCGAGCGGATAGCCCCACGGCCACATCAGCTCGGGCATGTGCACGAAGTTCATGCCGTAGATGCCCGTGATGAGCGAGGGCGCGAAGATGATCGCGGCCCAGCTGGAGATGCGCTTGGTCTGATCGGACTGCGCCAGACTCACCTCGTTCTGGCGCTGCGCGACGAGCGTCGCGTGGACGCTGAGCGCGTTCTGCAGCGTCTGGCGGAACTCCTCGCTCTTCTCGACCACGAGGATGACGTGGTCGAGCACGTCGCGGAACGAGCGCCGCAGCTCGAGCGCGTCGGGCTCGTCGCCGCGCGTCTGCTCGAGGTCGTCGCGGATGCTGCCGATCATCCCGACGAGCGGCCGGAGCGACCGCAGGATCTCCATGACCTCGCCCGACAGGTCGTAGATGCGCTTCGTCACCGCGGGGTCGCCCGAGAAGAGCTGCATCTCGATCTCGTCGATGTCGTTCTCCAGGCCCACCACGACGGGCTCGTAGTCGTCGACGACGCGGTCGAGGATCGCGTACAGCACGCCGAGCGGACCCCGTGCGAGCAGCTCGGGCGTGCTCTCGAGGCGATGCCGGACGAGCGCGAGGTTGGGCGCCTCGGCGTGCCGGATGGCGATGACGAAGTCCTTCCCGGCGAAGATCTCGATCTCGCCGAACTCCACCGTCTCCTCCGCGTCGAGGTAGCGCGCCGGCCGCAGCACCAGGAAGCGTGTGTCGCCGTAGCGTTCGAGCTTGGCGCGCTGGTGGCCGAGCAGGGCGTCTTCGACGGCGAGCGGGTGGAGATCGAATCCGGCCGCGAGGATGTTCAGCTGCGCGGGCTCGGGACGATACAGCCCGATCCACGCGAACCCGCCCGTCTCGGCGAGCGACTCGGCGGTGCGGGCGAGCGTCTGAGGAGACGCGACGCGGCGTCCGTCCACGTAGATCGCGTTGTCGATGACTGCCACGGGCACATTGTGTCAGCCGGATGCGCGCGGGCTCAGATCGACGGGCCGGTTTCGCGAACCGCCGTGAGTCCGCTGCGCACAGGGCCACGCACGAGCACATGGCCGCGGTGCAGGCTGACCCTCGTCCACGCGGCGGCGCGCCGGACGGCCGCCTCCTCTTCGCCTGCGATGAAGCCGAGCGCGAAGGCCGCGAACGCGACGCCGAGGGGCAATCCGCCGAGGGCGTCGTCGGGCGCGCCCCAGACGCTCGCGCGCACGGTGCGCACGACGTCTTCACCGGGGTCGGCCGGCATGGCCTCCGCGACGGCGGCGATCCCGTATTGGGCGCGGGAGGCGAGGACGGATGCCGCGATCCCCGGGTCCGGTTCCCAGCCGCTGCGCGGCGGCGAGATGCCCGCCCACGCCGGCGAGATCGCGACGTCGGGGAGCACGACGGCGCGGGGGTCGTCCTCGGCCCTCGTCAGGAGCGACGGGTCGACGACGAGGTCGCACACGAGCTCGGGGTCGACAGGGAGGGCGCGCAGCGCGAGAACGGTGGGTGTCGCGTCGAAGAGCCCCCGCGGCGCGAGCGGCGCCGACGTCATGGCGAGGGTGCCGTTCGCGGCCTGCAGGCGGACGCCGTCGTCACCGATACGCGCCGTGCGCCCGGCGAACGTCAGGGCGTCGGCCGCGGCATCGGAATCGGGGAAGAGGAGGCGCTGCGACATCCGCCCTAAACTACCAAGCGCCGCGGATGCCACCGGCCGCGCAGGGAAGGACGACGTGACCGATACCGCTGAGCCGGCCGAGACCGCGCTCGACACCGATCCCGTCGCCGCGCTGCTGTCGGTCCTCGATCTCGCAGATTCGACCGCCCGCACGACCGAGGACATCTTCACCGGCGTCTCGCAGCCGATGCCGCTGGGCCGCGTCTACGGCGGTCAGGTGCTCGCGCAGTCGATCGTCGCCGCGCAGCGCACGATCCCCGAGGGCCGCATCGTCCACTCGATGCACGGCTACTTCCTGCGGCCGGGCGACTCGTCCAAGGGGATCACCTTCGCGGTCGACCGCATCCACGACGGACGATCCTTCGCGACGCGTCGCACGCAGGCCTACCAGGAGGGCGTGCCGATCTTCTCGATGATCTCGTCGTTCCAGGACGCCGATCCCGGGGTCGAGCACCAGGAGCCCATGCCCGAGGGCGTCCCGCTGCCCGATGAGCTGCCGGATGCCGAGGATCACCTCACGGGCCTGCACCCCATGACGAAGCGGCTTTTCCTCGACCGGCCCGTCGATGTGCGCCATGTGCCGTCGCCGATCTACTTGACGGTGGAGGGCGAGCGTGTCCCGCGCCAGGCGGTGTGGGTGCGCTCGCGCAGTGCGCTCCCCGACGACCCCGCGATCCATCGTGCGGCCCTGGCATATGTGAGCGACCTCACGATCCAGGAGTCGATCCTGCGGGCCCACGGCGTCGCGTGGGCGACCCCGGGGCTCAAGGTCGCGAGTCTCGACCACGCGATGTGGTGGCACCGTCCCGGCCGGGTCGACGATTGGCTGCTGTACGTCCAGGAATCGCCGAGCGCCCGCGGCGGGCGAGGCCTCGCCACGGGGCGGATCTACGCGCGCGACGGCGCGCTCATCGCCAGCGTCGCGCAGGAGATCATGGTGCGCGTTCCGGACTGAGCGGTCGGCTCAGCGCCGGTGCGCGGCTGTCGGCTCAGCGCCGGTGCGCGTAGATGATCGGGTCGTCCTGGTACGGGCTCCACGCTGCGCGCTCCTCGGCGCTGAGGCGAAGAGGGCGGCCGGTCTCGGCATCCACCTTCACGACCACCGTCGTGGCGCGCGCGTAGATGGTCTGCGCCCCGCCGGGTCCGGCCATCTCGAGGGGACTGCACACCTCGTAGCAGACCTCGATGCTCGAGCCGCCGAGCTTGCCGAACCACAGCTGCACGTCGAGCGGATGCCGCTGGTAGGGCACCGGCGCGAGGTACTCGATCTCCTGGCGGGCGATCAGGGTGAGGACCCCGCTGTGCAGCCCGGATTCGAGCACCGCCGTCGGGGGCGCCGACTCCCCCGGCTCGGGCTGCCAGAAAGCGCGCACTCGCGCCTCTTCGAGCAGCTTGAGCATCGAGGTGTTGTTGACGTGGTTGAAGGCGTCGAGATCGCCCCAGCGCAGCGGGATCGGGATGTGGAGGCGGCGCCGGCCCGGCGCCGCCTCCACCGTCGCGATCGCGTCGTCAGTCACGGGTGAGCTTGCGGTAGGCCGAGCGGTGCGGCTTGGCCGCATCGGGTCCGAGGCGCTGGATCTTGTTCTCCTCGTACGCCTCGAAGTTGCCCTCGAACCAGTACCACTTGTCGGGGTTCTCGTCGGTGCCTTCGTAGGCGAGGATGTGCGTCGCGATGCGGTCGAGGAACCACCGATCGTGTGTGATGACCACCGCGCAGCCGGGGAACTCGAGCAGCGCGTTCTCTAGCGACTGCAGCGTCTCGACGTCGAGGTCGTTCGTCGGCTCGTCGAGGAGCAGCAGGTTGCCGCCCTCTTTGAGCGTCAGCGCGAGGTTGAGGCGGTTGCGCTCACCACCGGAGAGGACGCCGGCCTTCTTCTGCTGGTCGGGACCCTTGAAGCCGAACTTCGACACGTAGGCGCGCGAGGGGATCTCGGTCTTGCCGACCGTGATGATGTCGAGGCCGTCGGAGACGACCTCCCACAGCGTCTTCTGCGGGTCGATGTTCGAACGCGACTGGTCGACGTAGCTGATCTTGACCGTCTCGCCGATCTTCAGCTCGCCGCCGTCGAGGGGCTCGAGGCCGACGATCGTCTTGAAGAGGGTCGTCTTTCCCACGCCGTTCGGGCCGATGACGCCGACGATGCCGTTCGGGGGGAGCGTGAAGCTCAGCCCGTCGATGAGCGATCGGCCGTCGAAGCCCTTCTGCAGCTTCTTCGCGTCGATCACGACGCTGCCCAGGCGCGGCCCCGGCGGGATCGTGATCTCTTCGAAGTCGAGCTTGCGCGTGCGGTCCGCCTCGGCGGCCATCTCCTCGTAGCGGGCGAGACGAGCCTTCGACTTCGCCTGGCGACCCTTCTGGTTGGAGCGGACCCAGTCGAGCTCCTCGGCGAGGCGCTTGGCGAGCTTGGCGTCCTTCTTGCCCTGGATGGCAAGACGCTCCGCCTTCTTCTCGAGGTAGGTCGAGTAGTTGCCCTCGTACCCGATGAGCCGGCCGCGGTCGACCTCGGCGATCCACTCCGCGACGTTGTCGAGGAAGTACCGGTCGTGCGTGATGGCGATGACGGCGCCGGGGTACTTCTGCAGGTGCTGCTCGAGCCAGAGCACGCTCTCGGCGTCGAGGTGGTTCGTGGGCTCGTCGAGGAGCAGGAGGTCGGGCTTCTGCAGCAGGAGCTTCGTCAGTGCGACGCGACGCTTCTCACCACCCGAGAGCGGGGCGATCTCGGCGTCGCCCGGAGGCGTGCGAAGCGCGTCCATGGCCTGCTCGAGCTGCGAGTCGAGGTCCCACGCGTCGGCGGCGTCGATCTCCTCCTGCAGCTGACCCATCTCGGCGAGGAGCGAGTCGAAGTCGGCGTCGGGGTCGGACATGAGGCCCGAGATCTCGTTGAACCGGTCGACCTTCGCCTTGATCGCGATGCCGTCCTGGATGTTCTCGAGGACCGTCTTGGACTCGTCGAGCTCGGGCTCCTGCATGAGGATGCCGACGCTGAAGCCCGGCGACAGCTTGGCCTCGCCGTTGGACGGCTGGTCGAGCCCCGCCATGATCTTGAGGATCGTCGACTTGCCGGCGCCGTTGGGGCCGACCATGCCGATCTTTGCGCCGGGGAGGAACGCCATCGTGACGTCGTCGAGGATCAGCTTGTCGCCCACTGCCTTGCGGGCGCGGACCATGGAGTAGATGTACTCAGCCATAACCTGTCCAGTCTAGGGGCGGGCTGCTGTGCGCCGACCGCGAGGGTGGGGTGCTGGGCGCCTGCCGCGAGGGTGGCCCGCTGCGCGCCGCCCGGAAGGGCGCGTGCGTTGGGCCGCCCGGGTCACCAGTCGATGGGACGCGTCTTGCCGATGAGGCAGGTGTCACCGGGGACCGGCGGGAGCACGGTCGTCACCGGGTCGCCGGTGGCAGGGCCGACCTGGCCCACGAGGCACTCCCCCGCCCACATCACGGAGAACTGGATGCTCTCGGCGGCGTTGCCCACGGTGGACTGGTCGTTGGTGACCTGCATGGCCGACTTATCGAACCCGCCGGCCACCAGAGCGTCGATGTACGCGCGCCCCGACGCCCGGTCGGGACCGCTCCACACGCCGCTCACGATGGCCGCGAAGTACGGGAGGTTGTCGGATGCCGTGCCCTCGGGCAGCAGCTCGGGCGCCGTCGGTGTCGGTGTGGCCGTCGCCGAGGGTGTCGACCCCGTCGCGGGTGGCGTCGCCGGGCCGGTTACGCCCTCATCGGACGGCGGGACCGTGCACGCGGTCAAGAGGCTCGCGGAGAGTGCGGCGAGCACGACGGCCGCGCCGATCCGACTCGTCGTCGCACGGCGTGGGGGCTGCTCGGGGCGGCGAAGCACGCGACGAGTCTAGGCGGCGCGGCCGAACACTCGCCGCGCTGCTCAGAAGGGAGCGACGGAGTCGACGAGTGCCTGGGCCTCGTCGATCGTGCTCCCCGCCCCGATGAGAACCGGCTCGAGGGCGGCGTCTGCGCCCGGGACGACCCAGTCGCCCGAGGGACGCTCCTCTTCGGGCGACCAGTCGTTCGCGGCCTGCGACGAGTTCGACGGGAGGGACGCGGCATCCTTCTCGAAGCGAGTCGTGCCGAAGAGCAGGTCGTGCCCGATGGCCTCGACGTCGATCTCGGCGGTGAGGCCCTTCTTCGTGCCGGTGTCCCACGCACGCAGGCGCAGGCGTCCGGTCAGCAGCACGCGATCGCCCTTGCGCAGCGAGCGGAACGCGTGCTCGGCGAGCCCGCGGAAGGCCGACACCGTGTACCAGTTCGTGTGGGCGTCCACCCACGTGCCGGTGTTGCGGTCGTAGCGTCGCTGACCGCTCGCGACGCGGAAGGTCGTGATCGCGACGCCCGCCGGCGTGCGCTTGTGCTCGGGCTCCGTCGCGATGTTGCCCGTGATGGTGATCGTGTCGCTCATGGCGGTTCCTCTCTGTGACCGAGGCGTCTCCTCGAGTCGTCGCGCCGACGCCCGAGTGCCCGTCGGGCGCCGGCGCTCGAATCAGGATCGCCAACCGCGAACCCGCGCGAGGGCATGCGGCGGCCGGATGTGGATGCCGCCTCGATGAGCCGTCGCTGTGGAGGAGCGCCCGGTCAGGGGCCGGAAAGGGCTGCGGCGGGAATGTCGGAGGGTGGACATATGTTCGAATGAGAGAGGAGCATCATGACTTCATTCATCGATCTGACCCCGCAGTCGGCCCCGGTTCTCCGGTTCGGTACGCCCGTCCGTCTCGTCCGGGCGGCGCCGGCGCTGTGGCGCGTCGCCGATCCGGGCGGTCGTGTGATCGGGCACCTCGAGGCGGTGGCGGCGCCGGGCGGCACGCGCTATCGCGCCCGCAGGTTCCACGCCGCGTCCCGGGTGTTCCGCGACCTCGGCGACTTCTGGTCGGCCGATGACGCGATCGACTGCCTGCGGTTCGCGCGCTGACTAGACGACCGCTTCGAGCTGTTCCACCGCTGCGACCGGAGCGCCCCCGCGCACTCTCGGCCATGCCTCCGCGAGGATCGCGGCGGCGCGTTCGAGTTGATCGGTCGGCGCGGTGAAGGGCAGCCGCAGGTGCCGGTCGTGACCGCCGTCCACGGCGAAGCGCGATCCGGCCGACAGGAGCAGGCCCCGGCTGCGCACGTGCATCACGAGCGCAGAGCTCAACGGCGCGTCGAGCTCGATCCAGAGCGACACTCCGCCCGACGGCGTCGGCACCGTCCACTCCGGCAGCGCGCTGTGCAGCGCCGCGATCGCGGCGTCGCGGCCCGTGCGGAGCAGGTGCGAACGCTGGGCGACGATCTCGGCGAACCTGGGAAGGAGCGCCGCCGCCACCGCCTGTTCGAACTCCGGCGTGCCGAGATCCTGCGTCGAGCGTGCGGCGACGAGCCGCCGGATGAGGTCGGCCTCACCACGGATCCAGCCCACGCGCAGCCCACCCCAGACGGTCTTGCCGAGCGAGCCCAGGCGGACGACCGAGCCGGGTTCGCCGTGGAGGAAGGCCGGGGCGACCCACCCGCGGTCGATGTCGAGGTCCGCCGTCGTCTCATCGAGGATGACGACGGTGCCGGCCCGTTCCGCCGCCGCGAGCATGATGGTGCGATCCTCGGGAGTCATCGAGCGCCCCGTCGGGTTCTGGAAGTCGGGCATGAGGTACGCGGCCACGGGCAGCGTGCGCGCAAGCGCCTGTTCGGCGCGATCCATGTCCCATCCCTCTGCCGCCGTCACCGGCACGCCGACCAGTCGCGCCCCGGCACGTCGGAACGCGTCGGCCGCGTGCGGGTACGTGGGCGTCTCGATGAGCACGCGATCGCCGCGCCCGAGCAGCACCGAGGCCAGGAGGTGGATCGCGGACTGCGCCCCCGTCGTCACGATCACTTCGCTCGCGTCGGTCGGGATCCCCCGCCGGGTGTAGTGCTCGGCGATCGCGCCGCGCAGGTCGCTCCGGCCGAGGACGTCGTATCCGACCCGCGCCACGAGCGCGGCCGCCTGCCCCGCGACCTCCGACACGACGCCCGCCAGCCCCGGCCACGCGGGCGGACTCGCCTGCTGCAGATCGATCGCGCCTTCGGTGGAGGCGACCCGACCCGTGTCGCGTCGCCCGAGAGGGAGCGTCTCGCTCCCCGACCCGCGAACACTCGCGATGTGACCGGTGTCGCGCAGGCTCCGATAGGCAGCGGCGACCGTGCTGCGGCTCACGTGGAGGCTCGCCGCCAGCTCGCGCTCCGCGGGGAGCGCCGTGCGCGGGGCCAGTCGATTGTCGAGGCAGAGCAGACGGATGCCGTCGGCCAGCGCCTCGTACGCGGGTTCACGCGTGCGCCACCCGCCGAGCGCCGCGGTGAGTGCCCGCGCCGAAACCCTGGAGTCCATGGGGCTAGACTAGTGCGATTGGACTGGACAGGTCAGTCCAATCGTGCGATTGGATGGTCCCATGACCCGACGCGTGATTCAGCTCCTCATCGGACTCGTCGTCTACGGGGTCGGTTGCGCGCTCACGGTCGAGGCCGGCCTCGGCGTCGACCCGTGGACCGTCTTCGCGGAGGGCGTCTCGCTCCACACCGGCATCGGCATCGGGTGGATGACGAGCATCATCGGCTTCGTCGTGCTGCTCCTGTGGATCCCGCTGCGGCAGAAGCCGGGCATCGGGACGATCGCCAACATCGCCCTCGTCGGCGCGAGCATGCAGGTCGCGCTCGGCATCATTCCGCCCATGCACGGACCTATGGCGCAGTTCGCCATGCTGCTCGGCGGAATCGTCCTGGTGGCGATCGCGTCGGGCCTCTACATCGGCGCCCACTTCGGCCCCGGCCCGCGCGACGGGCTCATGACCGGCATGCACAGCCGGCTGGGATGGCCGATCTTCGCCTGCCGTGCCCTCGTGGAGCTCTCGGTGCTCACCGTCGGCTGGCTGCTCGGCGGTACGGTCGGCATCGGCACGGTGCTCTTCGCCGTGCTCATCGGACCGCTCGTCCACGTCGCGCTGCCGCTCCTGGACTCGCGGCGCCCCGTTCGCACGCGGCAGTCTTCGCAGACTGCCGTCGCGTCACCGCCGGCCGCGTAGCCCGAGTTCGACCGCTCCCGGGCTCAGTGCTCGCGGAACTCCGGCCAGTCCGAGCCGGGCTTGAGGTGTGAGAACAGCGCGTTCTTCGCGACATCCATCGATGGATATGTGCCGATCGGGGCATCCGCCCCCACCATCTTCACGGAGTAGCTCTCCGCGCTCTTCTCGATCGTCCCCACTGCCCCGGACGGTCCGTACGCCACCCACAGGCGGCGCGTCTGCGTCTCGCTCATGATGCAGTCCTTTCCCGATGTCTTCGTCGTCTCGGCGCTCTCGACGCTACGCCGCCAGGGATCGGTCCACCATGGATTGACAGCGGGTTATCGGCAATCCCAGGATCATGTCGCTACTGGTTTTCAGACCGTCGGGGTGGGCCGGTAGCCTTGTGGCTACCTTCCCTCCGTAGCTCAGGGGACAGAGCGAGCGGTTTCTACCCGCCAGGTCGGGGGTTCGAATCCTCCCGGAGGGGCCTTGTGATGAGTCGCGACATAGGTCTCACCTGAGTCGCGACAGCGGCGACATCTGCGTGCCGTCCCCGGAAGTCCACAGTCACGGAGGGCCTCGGCTGCCGCGTCGGTGCCCATCATTAGGATGGGTTCATGGTGGGCGCTTCCGAGAACGATCGGCTCGTGTGGATCGACTGCGAAATGACAGGACTCGATCTCGAGGTCGACGAGCTCGTCGAGATCGCCGTCGTCATCACGGATTTCGAGCTGCGGCCGGTGCACCCCGGCTTCCAGATCGTCATCAAGCCCGACGACTCCGCGCTCGAGCACATGAGCGAGTTCGTCCGCGAAATGCACTCCACCTCGGGCCTCATCGACGAGATCCCGAGCGGCGTGAGTCTGGCGGATGCCGAGTTCCAGGCACTCGAGTACATCCAGAAGTTCGTGCCGCTCGAGGGCAAGGCGCCGCTCGCCGGCAACACGATCGGCACCGACCGCATGTTCCTCGCGAAGTACATGCCGAGGATCGACCGCTGGCTCCACTACCGCAACGTCGACGTCTCGAGCATCAAAGAACTCGCTCGCAGGTGGTACCCCCGCGCGTACATCCACGCCCCGGCCAAAGACGGCGGCCACCGGGCCCTCGCCGACATCCGGGAGTCGATCCGCGAACTCGCCTATTACCGTCAGGCGGTCTTCGTCGCGCAGCCCGGACCCACGAGCGACGGGGCGCGGGCGGCCGCGGCATCCGTCGTGTCAACGTTCGCCCCTGGGGTGTGAGAGAATCTTCTGGTTGCCCGCTCGTGCGGGAGACATGGTGGGTATAGCTCAGTTGGTAGAGCACCTGGTTGTGGTCCAGGGGGCCGCGGGTTCAAGTCCCGTTACTCACCCCAATTCTTACGACGTGGGTCGGCGATGATCGAGATGGATGCCGCGGCCTTCGAGGCCCTCGTCACCGACGAGCTCGATCAGCTGCCCGACGACATGATCGACGGACTCGACAACGTCGTGTTCGTGGTCGAAGACCGTCCCGAAGACGGCAGCCTCGAGCTGTTCGGACTCTACGACGGCTGGGCGCTCACGGAGCGCGGTCGATACGGCGGCGGCGAGCTCCCCGACCGGATCATCGTGTACCGCGAGCCGCATCTTCACGCGTGCGACGACGAGGAGGAGCTGCGCGACGAGGTGCACACGACCCTCGTGCATGAGATCGCGCACTTCTACGGCATCGACGACGAGCGCCTGCACGAACTCGGGTGGGCATGATGACGCCCGCGATCGCCCCCGAACGTGCCGAAGAGATCGCTCTCGGCACGACACCGGATCCTCATCGTCCCTGGCAGACCGTCGTCTGGAACGATCCCGTCAACCTCATGAGCTACGTCGCCCACGTCTTCCGCGAGTACTTCGGGTTCTCGCGCGAGCGCGCCGAAGCGCTCATGCTCACCGTCCACCACGAAGGCCATGCGGTCGTCGCCCAGGGCGCGCGCGAGCAGATGGAACTGCACGCGCGCGCCATGCACGACTACGGCCTGTGGGCCACCGTCCGAGAGGCACCCTGATGACCCCCCGACTCGTCGTGCTCGAGCTCTCCCGGATCGAGGCGACGCACCTCGCGGGGCTCGTGGAGCAGTTCGCCGAACTCCTCGACGAGTCGGGCGAGAGCCTCCCCGACGATCCCGCCGTGCTCCGGCTCGTGCCCGACGCCTACGCCGACGATCCTGCGGCGGCCAAGGAGTTCCGCGATCTGACGCAGCGCGAGCTCCTCGACAGGCGGTCGACGGATGCCGGAGCCGTCCTCGCGAGTCTCGTCGGGGCCGTCGCGGCACCCGGCGACGAGCACGCGCCCGGCGACGCCGAGTCCGCGCTTGTCGAGACGACTCTGATCCGCCTCAGCCCCGATGACCTGCAGGCGTGGCTGCGCACGCTGGCGGCTCTGCGGCTCGTGCTCGCGTCGAGACTCGGGATCACGGACGAGGACGACCATGTCGACGACGACCCCCGCTTCGGCGTGTACGACTGGATCGGCTATCGCCTCGATGGCCTGGTCCGCGCGGCCGACGGCGACGACTGACCCCCTGTCCGTCCCCGATCAGGGGATCGCGAAGAGGTGCGTCGCGTGGCGCCGCGGATCGTCGCGCACGAGATGACGCTCCTCCTGCTCGGCCCACTGATCCCAGTGCGGCCGGTAAGTCTCGCCATCGCGGTCCAGTGCCCGGCGCTTCCGCGACACCTGCGGCGACTCCAGCCACACGCGGACGTCGCCGAGCCCCGCTGTCGCGGAGGTCAGCAGCCCCGATCCCTCGACGATGAGCGGCAGTGACGGGTCGACGGCGTGCGCCTCGGCGGGGGCCGAGGCATCCCAATCCCATCTCTGCCAGACCCCGATGATCCCGCGACCATGCGGCACGAGCACGAGGGTGCGCGCCGTCTCCACCCCGTCGGCGAGCCCCTCCCATCCGGGGTAGATGCTGTCGAGCGCGACGAGCTGCACACGGCCCGTCAGAGGCCAGCGCGCGACGAGCCGGCGCGCGAGAGTCGTCTTCCCGGCGCCGCTCTGCCCGTCGATGAGCACGACGGGATTCGACACGCCGAGCTCACGCACGGCGTCGAGGACGCGTGCGGCGGCGGTGTCGAGGGCTGCGGCGACCGGGTCGGCGTTACTTCTTGAGGGCGCGGATGACACGGCTGAGCGCACGCCCGGCTACCCACACGAAGGGGATCGCGACGGCCAGAAGCGAGACGATGTTCGGCTCGAAGCGGACGTCTCCCCCACGCCGGATGTATGCGCCGACCGGCACGGCGTAGCCGCCTCCGCCACCTCCGCCGTTGCCGGCCTCGTCGGAGCCGCCGCCGAAACCTGTCCAGCTGAGCGACACCGGGATGACCTGCACGCCTCCCACATCGCGCTGTTCGCCGTAGGCGGCGTTGACGCCGAGGGATGCCGACTGCTTGCCGAGCTCGAGTGCGATGTTGGGCATGAGCCCACGCTACCCGCCCGCCTGGGTGATGCCCAGAGTCAGCCGCGGTTCGGCGTCAATCGAGCGGCGCCGCCTTGGGGTGGGAGGGCAGCGCCGTCCCTCCGCGGGTCGAGCCGAGCAGGGTCGCGCGCGTGACCGCGCCCTTGCCGAAACGCGCCGCGGCGTCGTCGAGCGCGCCCTCGACCCGACGCCACTCCTCGTCGTCGTCCCACAGGGTCGGCGCGTCGCCGCGCGTCGGACGGAGCTTCTCGCCGCGCACGCCCACGAGCCGCACGGGGAGGGCCCGGTCGAGCGCACCGAACAGCCCGAGGGCGGCGTCTCCGATCCGCTGCCCGACGGCGGTCGGCTCGGAAAGCGTCTGCGACCGGGTGACGGTCGAGAAGTCCGCGAACCGCACCTTGATCGAGATGGTCGACGCCTCCCAGCCGTGGGCTCGCAGGCGTGCGCCGACGCGATCGGCCAGGCGGCGGAACTCCGCGCGGAGCACCGCGGGATCATCGATGTCGTGGAAGAACGTCTCTTCGTGCCCGACGCTCTTCTCGACCCGCTCCGTGTCGACGCTGCGCGCGTCCAGGCCGCGGGCGAGGTGCCAGATCCGCTCGCCCATGGCGGGGCCGAGAGCGCGGTCGAGGACGGATCGCGGAGTCTGGAGGATGTCGGCGACGGAGCGGATGCCTCGCGCTTCGAGTGAAGCGGACGCCTTGGGGCCGACTCCCCACAGCGCGCGGGCCGGCTGAGCGGCCAGGAACGCCTGCGTGTCGTGCGCGGCGATGATGAGGAGACCGTCGGGCTTGCTGAGCGTCGAGGCCATCTTCGCGACGTGCTTGGTCGCGGCGACCCCGATGCTGCAGGTCAGACCCGTCTCGTCCACCACGCGCCGGCGGAGCATGACGGCGATCCTGCCCGGGCTCCCCCACAGCCGGCGCGCCCCGCGCACGTCGAGGAACGCCTCGTCGATCGAGAGCGGCTCGACGAGGGGCGTGACGTCGTTGAAGATGCCCATGACGCGCTGTGAGAGGGCGAGGTAGCGATCGAAGTCGGGCGGGACGACGATCGCCTTCGGACAGAGGCGGAGAGCCTGTGCGGTCGACATGGCCGACCGGACGCCGAATCGCCGCGCCTCATACGACGCGCTCGAGACGACTCCGCGGCCCTCCATCCCGCCGACGATGACGGGGAGGCCCTTCAGCGAGGGGTCGTCGAGGATCGCGACGGACGCGTAGAACGCGTCCATGTCGACGTGGAGGATGCCGGTGCCGGTGTCGTCCGCGCCTTCGGGCGACACGACACGACCCGATCCATCACCGCGTCCCATCCCTCTATTCTCGCCGGATGCGGTGGCGTCCGAGTGCTTTCACGAGTGGACGGTGACAGTCCGCATGGCGAGGCGGCCGTTGCCGTCCTTGACCACGACGTCGAAGGTGACCGGGGCGGCCGGTGGCGCCGCCGCGACCGTGATCGTCACATCGTCCCCCGTGATCCCGATCGACGCCTTCGCGTCTGCCGGTGGCTGCTCCGCGACCGTGAGGCCGCCCGAGTGAGCGGTGGCGGACAGGACGAGCGGAGCGCCGGGCGTCGCTTCGAACACGGCCCCGCCGTCTTTGCGGGGAAGGCTGAAGTTCGGGTCGATCGTGAGGGTGAACGCGCGCTCCACGATCCCCATCGTCGCATCGCCGAACGTCACGGTCACCGGCACATCGGTGCGGTCGGCGACGGCGCGGCGCCCCTTGAGACCGATCTTCCACTTCTCGCCGCGAGGTGGCGCGTCGCCGACGCGCGTCGCCTGCACGCCGGGCCCGGCGCCGACGATCGACGCCGGGCCCGCGATCTTCACGACGAACGTGACCTCGTGATCGTCGGCCGCGGCGATCGCGGCGGCGGGGAGCGCCGGCAGGTCGGCGACGCGTACGACGACGTCGCGGACGGGCAGCCAGAGCTCCCCCTGCAGATAGCTGCGACCGGCCCCGGGGAGGTCCTGCGGTTCGAGATCGAAGATGCCGGCGTCGCCCGGATCGACGTGCGCCCAGATGCGCAGGCGCGCGTTGACGCTGGCGACGCCGAGCCCAGCGGTCGTCGGCGACGTGAACGCGACGTCCCACCCGGATCCGCCCGGCCGCGGCGTGGCCGTCCCCGGCGATGGTCCGGCACCGCCGCCGGGCGCTCGCACGACGGTCGCCTGCCACGTCGACGTATCCGAGCCGCCGACGATGAGCGTGGCCTTCTCGGTGACGAAGCGGTCGAGGGTCGTCGTGCCGGCCGGGACGGCGCCCGCGCCCGTCGGTATGGGCGGCGACCACGCGACATCCTCGCCCCCGAGCGTGACGTCGCTCGTGACCGTGATCACGGCCGTGCTCGTCTGTGCCGGTCCGCCGGAGCCGCCGTTCACGGTCCACTGGCCGGGGCTCGCCGGGAGCAGATAGAACCCCGTGCTCCGCACGACGGCGCGGGGCTCCGGCACGGCTGCCCGGAGCCGGATCTGCGCGTTCGCACCAGGAGCCACCGTCGCGAACGGCACGGGCACGCCGGCCGGGTCGTCGACCTGAACGGTGGCGCCGCCCTGGAAGAGCGCCGCGGGCAGATGGGAGATCGCCGTCCCGCTGGACATCAGGGTGAAGCTCGTGTGGGTCGTGGGGGCGTTGCCGATCCCCTCGCGTGTCGCGCGTTCCTTGGGCGATCCGCCGTACCACATGAGCCGTGCGGAGCGTCCGAGCCGGATCGAACGCTGCGCGTCCGAGTTGTCGGCGTAGAGGTCGGGCCCGCACCGCGAGGTGGCGATCCAGCTCATCCCCTCATTGGCCGAGACGATCGTCGAATACAGATCGCCGCTGCTGCGACTGGCCTGCTGCTCGAGGAAGTTCTGCTCGCCGTCCGGCACGAGAAGCGGCACGAAGCCGATGAACGGGATCCACGAACGCAGATCCGTCGCCATCGTCACGACGTTGGCGAGGAGGATCTTCCAGTCCCGGGTCGCGTCGACCGTCCGGTCGACGCGCGGGATCGCTTTCGCGATGAGCGAGTTGACGGGGTTGAACACGCGGTTCCAGTCGGCGAACTGCATCCGGTGCAGCAGCCATTCGCGTGCCTTCGCGGATGGGAGCAGCGGACTCAGGATGACGAAGGTCCACGCCAGCTGCATGAGTCCGCCCATGCTGAAGAACTCGAAGACGTTGAGGTCGGCGAACGCCTTGTCGACCTTGCCGTCGTCGCCTTTGATCGTCTTGGCCCAGTCCTGCAGCCACAGTCCCGAGTCCGCATCGGCGACCGCGACGATGTCGCGGATGGTGCGGACGAGGCCCCAGACGGGAAGGGCGCCCATGAGCGGCCCCCAGTACGTGTTCTGCACGGTGTGGTGCAGCTCGTGCTCGAGGAGGGCGTCGCCGAGCGGGAAGCGCGCGGAGGGATCCTCCGGGACCTGCACCTCTCCCGCGCGCGGCGTGACGGCCCGCCCGGCGGCGGGCCGCTCGGCGTGCGAGGCCTGCAGCTGCCAGAACTGGAGGGTCGTCGACGACATCGTCAGCGTGTCCCGCCGGGGATAGTCGTCTTCACGGTCCGGCTCCCATTTCGTCGTGGAACCGTCGATCTTCAGCGGCAGGTCGATGTGCCAATAGTGGTCGGCCTCGACGTCGAGCGGCGTGAATGTCGCGTGGAAGTCGCCCGCCGCCTCCGCGGGGAGCGATCCCGCGCGGAACGCGAACCACGTCATCCGCCGCTCCGCCGCGGGAGGGGCGACCGCCAGCATCTCGTCGGGCCAGTTGCCGAACGCGCTCGGAAGCGTTCCCTGCGTCCACTTGACGAACTGCCCGGGCGGCACGGTCGCCGCGGTCGTCGTCGCCGCACCGTCGTAGCGGACGGCGCTGAAGGGACCGGTGCCCACGAGCTCGTCCACGACGATGACGGTGACGTCGCCGATCGAGGCGACCCGCCGCACCTGGGCCGCGCCGCCCGCGTCGACGACGCGGACAGCCGTGTCCGGCGCGAACACCGCCGTTGAACGCGGGCCGACGGTCGCCCGGTCGCCCGCGAGGGCGGTGATGGTCGCGGCATCCTTGTCGGCATCCGTCTCGTGCAGTCTCACGACGCTGGTGACACTCGATCCGGCGGGCACGAGCGGATCGATCCGGATGCGCGAGTCGGCCCCCGCGGCCTCGACGGCGACGATGACGGCGTCATGCCGGAGGGTCGTCGGAGCATCGAGCACCGTGATGAGGTCACCGACGGCGAGCGGTGTCGCGGCGGGCGGATTCGCCCCACCGGGGCCGGGAGCGAGGGCGGGCGGCGCCTTGACCAGGAGGCGCCTGTCCGCCTCGAGCGTGGCGTCGCGCAGCGTGCCCTCGGCGGCCAGCCGGGAGAGCTTCGTGCCGACCGCCGCGGCGGCTCCGACGGCGGGTGCCAGTTCCACGACGATCCTGAGGTCGGAGACCTGGCTCACCGACTCGGCTCTGCCGCCCGCGGCGGGCGTGGTCGGGGTGAAGCCCCACACCTCCCCCTTCGCGACGTCGTGCGGGGGTGTCGCCAGCGTCGCCTCGAGGGCCGGCGCCCCGGCGGCGGCCCATCCGACGCTCGTGACGGCGCTCTTCATCATCTCGCGGACGGCGTAGGCGGGGTTCGCCCCGCCCGCCGGGAAGCGGCCGAGCGGCAGAGCGTGGTCCAGCACGATCGTGCGCGGCGGGAGCACGGCGGCGATGTGCCCGTACGCGGCGGTCGCCGCGTTGTCGGCGAGCGCCACCTCGACGACGGGGCCGGCGGCGAGCGCGGCGGTACCCGAGACGTCGAGGGCGAAGCCGCGTCCGCTCGTGAGATCCCCCCGGGTCGAGCCCGCACCGCCGGCGGGCGGCGCCTCGACGTATTCGGCGACCGAGAGCGTTCCCTTGAGCGCCGTCTGGAGGGGCGCGGTGAGGTGGACGGTGCCGGGGGCGCGTGGCTCACCCGGGGGCACGTCGTCGTTGTAGACCTGGACGCCGGCGGCCAGGTCGTCGACCCGATTGCCGGGTCCGCGTGACCACCATGTGCCCTGGATGCGGAGCCGGCCGTCGTCGGTGCCGCTCACGGCCAGCGCCGAGCGCCGCACCGACCCGTCGGTGAAGGGGGTCGTGGTGGGATCGGGTCCGGGCGCAGCGCCCGGGGCACGGGGAAGCCCGAGCTCGTCGACCTCGAGCACTCGCGTCCGATTGAGCATCTCGACGTTCTGGCGTCCGATCCAGATGACGTGGCCGATCGTGACGGCGCGGTCCGTGTCGATGCCCTGTCCCGACACGACCCGCGGCAGGAAGCCGTTGAGGGCGAAGGCTGCGGTCCCCTGCCTCGAACTGCCCGCGAGCCACCGCGCGTTGGCGATCGTGTGCTGCTTCCACGGATGCGTCCCGCCCGTGAAGAGCATCCCGAACAGCCCGATGATCTCCATGTAGAGGTTGAGCGGCTCGAACAGGAAGAGCGAGACGGAGGTGAGCGGGAAGCCCCAGGTGGGGGCGAGGATGACGGTCAGGATGCCGTTCACCCACGCCGCGTGGCCGTCGAAGTCGGGGCGCGACAGCGGATCCCATCGGCTCAGCGCGTACGCGAGCTGCCCCGTCGAGGGGAGCTCCGCCTGCCGTCGCACCTCGCCCGCGCTGAGCCCGCCCAGCCGTCGCGGGTCGTCCTCTCCGCCGTGCCAGGGATCCGGCGTCAGGAAAGTCGCGGTGTCGGGGTCGTACACGCGGGCACCGAAGACGATGAGCCGGCTCGAACCGTCGGCGATGTGCCCGAAGAGGGTCGGGCGCCACGCCGCGCCGACCGCACCGAACGGCGGCTGCATGGCCTCCTCGCGGCGCCAGCCGCCGTCGGTCTCGCGCACGAGCACGCCGAGGAGGGTTCCGGCGTCGTCGGTGACGTAGAGCTCGTCGAGGGTGCCGTCCGCGTCGACCCGCGCGAGCGGCCGGCCGCGCCACCAGAGGAACACCCAGAGGCGGCGGCCCGGTCGGCGAGTTCCGACACGCGCGAGACCGAGACGAGCCCGCGACCCGTCGGCGGCCTGTCCACGACGCCCACGATGCCCACGATCCCCGCGGCCGCGGGAAGCGGAGGAAGGATGTCGAAGGTCGCTTCGACGGACACTCCTGGCACGACAAGCACGGGCATGGCTCGCTCCAACCCTCGACGGCGCTCCCCAGCCCGAAGTGATCGGGCCGCCCCGACGCGCACTATACTCGCGCCGCCGAAACGGCACAATGAACGTCGTGGGTCCGCGAGGTCGCCCTGCGCCGCCCTCCGAGATCAGGCGGAGGCTGCGGCGCGCTCCAGGATCAGCTCGCGCACGCGCGCGGCGTCGGCCTGGCCCTTCATCGCCTTCATGACCGCACCGATGATGGCGCCCGCCGCCTGCACCTTGCCGTCGCGGATCTTCTCGAGCACGTCGGGCTGGGCGGCCAGTGCCTCGTCGATCGCGGCGATGAGCGGACCGTCGTCGGAGACGACGGCGAGCCCGCGGGCGTCGACGACCTCCTGCGGAGTCCCTTCACCCGCGACGACGCCCTCGAGCACCTGGCGCGCGAGCTTGTCGGTCAGCGTTCCTTCGTCGATGAGCTTCTGGAGCGCGGCGACATCGGCCGGAGTCGCGAGGCTCGACACCTCGCGGCCCTCGGCATTGGCGATGCGCGTGAGCTCGCCCGTCCACCACTTGCGTGCGGCGGCAGGGGATGCGCCGGCGGCGATCGTCGCCTCGACCTCGGCGAGCAGGCCGCCGTTGGCGACATCCTGGAACTCGAGGTCGGTGAAGCCCCACTGGGCCTTCAGGCGGCGGCGATGCGCGGCGGGAGGCTCGGGGAGCTGCGTGCGCAGGTGCTCGATGAGCTCCGTCGACGGGGCCACCGGCAGCAGGTCGGGCTCCGGGAAGTAGCGGTAGTCGTCGGCGTCGGACTTCGGACGGCCCGGCGAAGTGGCACCGGTGTCTTCGTGCCAGTGCCGCGTCTCCTGCGTGATGGTGCCGCCGGCGGCGAGGATCGCGGCCTGGCGCTGGATCTCGTAGCGCACGGCGCGCTCGACCGAGCGCATGGAGTTGACGTTCTTCGTCTCGGTGCGCGTGCCGAGCTTCTCGGCTCCCCGGGGGCGCAGCGATACGTTGGCGTCGCAGCGGAGATTGCCGCGCTCCATGCGCGCCTCCGAGATGCCGAGCGAGAGCACGATGTCGCGGATCGTCCGCACGTATGCGGCGGCGAGTTCGGGAGCCCTCTCCTCGGCGCCGAAGATCGGCTTGGTGACGATCTCGACGAGCGGCACGCCGGCGCGGTTGTAGTCGACGAGCGAGTACTCGGCGCCGTGGATGCGTCCGGTCGAGCCTCCGACGTGCGTGAGCTTGCCGGCATCCTCTTCCATGTGCGCACGTTCGATCGGCACCGTCACGATCGTGCCGTCGGTGAGCTCGACCTCGACTTCGCCCTCGAACGCGATGGGCTCGTCGTACTGCGAGATCTGGTAGTTCTTGCCGAGGTCGGGATAGAAGTAGTTCTTGCGGGCGAATCGGCTCGACGGCGCGATCGAGCAGCCGAGCGCGAGGCCCAGGCTGATCGAGAAGCGCACGGCCTCTTCGTTCACGACGGGGAGAGCGCCCGGCAGGCCCATGTCGACGGGGGCGACGAGCGTGTTGGGCGCTGCGTCGTGGTTCTCCTCGTGCGCGGGGTTCGGCGCGGCCGAGAACATCTTCGTGCGCGTGTTGAGCTCGACGTGCACCTCGAAGCCGAGAACCGGCTCGTACAGCTCGAGGGCCTTGTCGAAGTCCATGAGTGCGACCTTCGCCATCAGCGGGCGCCTCCCTTCGCACCGACGACCGGCGCCCTGTCGAGGAGCGGACCGCCCCACGAGTCGACGAGCGCCGCTTCGAGGGCGGCGCCGACGCGATAGAGCCGCGCGTCTTCACGCGCGGGCGCGAGGAACTGGATGCCGACGGGCAGCCCGTCTTCGGCGGCGAGACCCGACGGGATCGAGATGCCCGGGACGCCCGCGAGGTTCGCGGGGATCGTCGTGACGTCGTTGAGGTACATCTGCAGCGGGTCGTCGATCTTCTCGCCGAGGCGGAACGCCGTCGTGGGAGCGGACGGCGTCGCGATGACGTCGACCTTCGTGAACGCCTCGTCGAAGTCGCGCTGGATGAGCGTGCGCACCTTCTGCGCCGAGCCGTAGTAGGCGTCGTAATACCCTGCCGAGAGGGCGTACGTGCCGAGGATGATGCGTCGCTTGACCTCGTCGCCGAAGCCGGCTTCGCGCGTCGCGGCCATGACCTCCTCGACCGTGGAGGAGGCGTGCGGCGTGACGCGGAGGCCGAAGCGCACCGAGTCGAACTTGGCGAGGTTGCTGGATGCCTCGGCGGGAAGCACGAGGTAGTACGCCGCCACGCCGTACTCGAAGTGCGGGGCGCTGACCTCGACGATCTCGGCGCCCTGCGCCTCCATGACCGCCAGCGCCTCGCGGAAGGACGCGGAGACGCCGGCCTGGAAGCCGCTGTCGTCGAGCTCGGCGATGACGCCGACCTTGAGCCCCTTGAGGACGTCGCCGCGGGCGCCCTCGCGGGCGGCGTCGGCGAACGACGGCCACGCGTCGGTGAGCGAGGTCGAATCGTGCGGGTCGTGGCCGCCGATGACGTCGTGCAGGAGACCCGCGTCGAGCACCGTGCGCGTCACGGGGCCGACCTGGTCGAGGCTCGAGGCGAGCGCGATGGCGCCGTAGCGGCTCACCCCGCCGTACGTCGGCTTGACGCCGACCGTGCCGGTGACGTGGGCGGGCTGACGGATCGAGCCACCGGTGTCGGAGCCGAGCGCGAGGGGCGCCTCGAAGGCGGCGACGGCCGCGGCCGAGCCGCCGCCCGAGCCGCCGGGGATGCGGTCGAGGTCCCACGGGTTGTGCGTGGGGCCGTAGGCCGAGTGCTCCGTCGATGAGCCCATCGCGAACTCGTCCATGTTCGTCTTGCCGAGGGGGACGAGGCCCGCCACGCGCGAACGCGCCACGACGGTGGCGTCGAAGGGCGACATGTAGCCCTCGAGGATCTTGGATCCGCTCGTGGACGGCATGTCGGTCGTGACGAGCACGTCCTTGATCGCGAGCGGGACGCCGGCAAGTGCGCCGAGCGCTTCGCCCGCCGCGCGGCGACGGTCGATCTGCGCCGCGACATCGAGGGCGTGATCGCTCACGTGGAGGAAGGCGTGGACGTCGCCGTCGACCTCGGCGATGCGGTCGAGGTGGGCCTGCGTGGCCTCGACGCTCGAGACCGCGCCGGAGGCGAGCTGGTCGGCGAGGTCGGCGGCGGTCAGTCGTGTCAGGTCGCTCACTTACTGCTCCTCCCCCAGGATCGCGGTCACGCGGAAGCGGTCGTCCGAGGCATCCGGCGCATTCTGGAGCGCCTCCTCGAGCGTGAGCGTGCCTCCGACGACGTCGGGACGGAAGACGTTCCGCATCGGGATGGGGTGGCTCGTCGCGGGGACCTCGGGCGTCGCGACCTGCGACACCTTGGCGATGTTGTCGACGATCACATCGAGCTGCCCGGTGAGGCGCTCGACCTCCTCGTCGCTCAGCTGGATCCGGGCGAGCACACCGAGATGGCGCACGAGATCGGGGGTGATTTCAGACACCACGTCAGTCTAGTTGGGGTCGGTGAGGCGTCCTGGCCGGGCGTATCCTGACCCCGTGACGACGACGTATGACCCGCCTCGCCCGTGGATCGCCAGCTACGCTCCGGGGGTTCCCGCCGATCTCGAACCGGTGACGGGTTCGCTCGTCGACATCGTCGAGGCATCCGCCCGCGACTACCCGGATGCGCCGGCTCTGCAGTTCTTCGGGAAGGAGACGTCGTACCGGGCGCTGCAGGAGGCGGTCGAGCGTGCCGCCGCGGGCCTCAAGGCGCGAGGCGTCGGGCCGGGCGACCCCGTGGCGATCGTGCTCCCCAACTGCCCCCAGCACATCGTCGCCTTCTACGCGATCCTGCGCGTCGGCGCCGTCGTCGTCGAGCACAACCCGCTCTACACGCCCCGCGAGCTGCGCAAGCAGTTCGAGGACCACGGCGCCAAGCACGCCATCGTGTGGAGCAAGGTGGTCGCGACGGTGCAGGAGTTCCCCGAAGACCTCGAGGTGACGAACCTCATCTCGGTCGACATCACCAAGGCGATGCCCATCGTCACCCGCGCGGCGCTGCACCTGCCGATCAAGAAGGCGCGCGAGTCCCGCGCGGCGCTGCACGAGCGCGTCTCGGGCACGACCACGTGGGAGCAGCTCCTCACCGCGGATCGGCTGCCGGCGACGCACCCGAAGCCCGCGACCGATGATCTGGCGATCATCCAGTACACGAGCGGGACGACGGGCACGCCGAAGGGCGCGAGCCTGACCCACCGCAATCTGCTGGCCAACGCGGCGCAGGCGCGCGCATGGGTGCCGTCGATCCAGCGCGGGCACGGATGCGTCGTCTACGCCGTGCTTCCCATGTTCCACGCGTACGGACTGACCCTGTGCCTCACCTTCGCGATGTCGATGGGCGCCCGGCTCGTGCTCTTCCCGCGCTTCGATCCCGACATGGTGCTCGCGGTGACCAAGAAGCACCCCGCGACCTTCCTTCCGCTCGTGCCTCCCATCGCCGACCGGCTGCTCAAGGCGTCGCGCGAGAAGGGCATCTCCATTGCGGGCACCGAGGTGGCTATCTCGGGCGCCATGGCGCTGCCGCACGAACTCGTCGTGCCCTTCGAGGCCGCCAGCGGCGGATACCTCGTCGAAGGCTACGGCCTGTCGGAGTGCTCCCCCGTGCTCATGGCGAACCCCGTCGCCGACAACCGCGTGCCGGGGACCGTCGGGCTGCCGCTCCCGGGCACCGAGTGCCGCGTCGTCGATCCCGATGACCCGTCGACGGATGTCGAGCCCGGCGGCCGCGGGGAGCTCGTCGTGCGCGGACCCCAGGTGTTCCAGGGCTACTACGGCAAGCCCGAGGAGACCGAGGCGGTCTTCGTCGACGGCTGGTTCCGCACCGGCGACATCGTCACGATCGACGAGGCCGGCTTCGTGCGGATCGTCGACCGCATCAAGGAGCTCATCATCACGGGCGGCTTCAACGTCGCGCCGACCGAGGTCGAGAACGCCCTCCGCCAGCACCCCGACATCGAGGATGCGGCAGTGGTGGGCCTCCCGAGCGACCACTCCGGCGAGGAGGTCGTCGCCGCGGTCGTGTGCGCTCCCGGCCGGGAGGTCGACGTCGAAGCCCTCCGTGACTTCGCCCGCGGCATCCTGACCCCCTACAAGGTGCCGCGCCGCATCTTCGTCGTCGACGAGCTGCCGAAGTCGCTCATCGGCAAGGTGCTGCGCCGACAGGTGCGCGAGTCGCTCCTCACCCTCACGACGGGCTCGTAGCACCCGGATCGGGGTCACCATGCCGTGAAGTCGCCGGGGCGCGGCTGGATCCACACGGCGTTGGAGTATTCGTCGTCCCACGGGAAGCGGCCGTCGCGGTCGTCGTAGGTCAGCTGCAGGAGGTCGACGGAGTGCTCGTCGGGGCGCTGGTAGAAGCGGTTCGCGGCGAAGGCGATCTGCCCGGGGTTGGGCACCGACTCGACCGTGACCCGGTGGCTCCAGCCGGCGAACTCGAGCAGCTGCCCCGGCACGATGTCGTGGCCTGCCCGGACCCGGTCGGCCACGTCGTTGAGCAGCAGACCGGTCGTGCGCGGGTCGAGGCCGAAGACGAGCAGCTCGGGATGCCCCATCCCGAAGAGGCCGATCGTGTAGGCGAACGGCGTCTCTCGGCGACGCATGTCACCGCCGACGTACTCGAGGCTTACGCCGTGCTTGCGAATGGTCTGCGCCGTGCGCTTGTCTTCCTGGTCGAGCCAGGCGATCACGGCGGGGTCGGGGGTCAAGGTCATCTCGGTGTCCTCTCCTGAAGGACTTCCGAGATTAGAACATACCTACGACACTCGTGGCGGCCGAGGGTGCGGACGTCACCCGGCGTCGGGAGCGAGCGCCTCCAGCGCGCCGGGGCCCTGCTCGACGAGGATGCGGAACTGTGCCGCGTCGATGATGCGCACGCCGAGCTCCTCCGCCTTGGCGAGCTTGGAGCCTGCGCCCGGGCCCGCGGCGACGAAGTCGGTCTTCTTCGAGACGCTCGATGCGGCCTTGCCGCCGGCCTTGATGATCGCCTCCTGCGCCCCCTCGCGCGAGTAGCCCTCGAGGCTGCCCGTCGCGACGACCGTGAGGCCCTCGAGAACCCCGCCTTCGACGACGGCCGCACCGGGCCCGGGGTGCCCCGGTGTCGCCAGCTGCGCGCCGGCGGCCTCCCACCGCTGCACGATCTCGCGGTGCCAGTCCACGTCGAACCAGTCGATGAGCGCGTCGGCGATGATGCCGCCGACGCCTTCGACGGCGGCGAGCTCCTCGCGGGAGGCCGCGCGGATCGCCTCGAGCGAGCCGAACCACTGGGCGAGGGCGCGGGCGGCCACGGGGCCGACGTGGCGGATGCTCAACGCGACGAGGAAGCGCCACAGGTCTTTCGTCTTGGCCTTCTCGAGCTCCTCGATGAGGGTGATCGCCTGTGCGGAAGGCTGGGGGCCTGTCAGGCCCGACTTCTTCTCGGCAGCGCTGGGATTGCGCCGGAACGGCGCGCGGCGGACGGGCTCGCCCGTCTTCTCGTCGACCTTCAGCTCACCGGTCTCGGCGTCGCGGACGACGACCTCGATCGGCACGAGCTGATCGAGCGTGAGGTCGAAGAGCCCCGCCTCGGTCGGCAGCGGCGGGACGTCGGGAACCGAGGGCTGCGTGAGCGCGGCCGCCGTCACCTCGCCGAGCGCCTCGATGTCGAGGGCACCCCGCGAGCCGATGTGCTCGACGCGCCCGCGCACCTGCGCGGGGCAGGACCGCGTGTTGGGGCAGCGCAGATCGACGTCGCCCTCCTTGGACGGGGAGAGCGGCGAGCCGCACTCGGGGCAGTTCTCGGGCATGACGAACTCGCGCTCCGTGCCGTCACGCAGCTCGACGACCGGCCCGAGCACTTCGGGAATGACGTCGCCCGCCTTGCGGAGCACGACGGTGTCGCCGATGAGCACGCCCTTGACCCGCACGACGTCCTGGTTGTGCAGCGTCGCCTGTCGCACGACGCTCCCGGCGACGCGCGCAGGCGCCATGACGGCGAACGGTGTCGCGCGCCCGGTGCGCCCCACCGATACGACGATGTCGAGGAGCCTCGTGTTCACCTGCTCGGGCGGGTACTTGTAGGCGATCGCCCATCTCGGCGCGCGGCTGGTCGCGCCCAGCTCGTCGTGCAGCGCCAGCTCGTCGACCTTGACGACGATGCCGTCGATCTCGTGCTCGACATCGTGCCGGTGCTCGCCGTAGTGCTCGACGAAGTCGATGACCCCGTCGATGGCGTCGGTCGTGCGGTAGTACGGGCTGGTGGGGAGCCCCCACTCCGCGAGCAGCGCGTACACCTCGCTCTGCGAGGCGACCGGCGGCTCAGACCAGGCGCCGATGCCGTGCACGAAGAGGCGGAGGGACGCGACGCGCGCCTCGCCGGCCTCGAGCTCGAGGCCGTCCTTCTTCTCGAGCTGCTGGCGCAGGCCGCCGCTGGCGGCGTTGCGGGGATTCGCGAATGCGGGGAATCGCCGGTCGGCCGACCGGCGCGCCCGGTCGTCGTCGACCCCGCGGGCGCGCGCATCGGCGAAGACGCGCTCGCGCAGCCGCGCCTGCAGGGCGTTGAGCTCCTCGAACGCCGCGACGGGGATGAAGACCTCGCCGCGCACCTCGACGATCGGCGGGTGACCGGTGCCCGAGAGGCGGTCGGGGATACCGGCGACGCGCAGGGCGTTGACCGTGACGTCCTCCCCGACCCGGCCGTCGCCGCGCGTGGCCGCCGACGTGAGCTGGCCGTTCTCGTAGCGGAGGCTGATCGCGAGCCCGTCGATCTTCAGCTCCGTCAGCCAGCGCACGCGGCGCCCCGCGCCATCCTGCGCCTTGCGGCACCAGTCGCGCAGCTCGTCCTCGCTGAAGACGTTGTCGAGGCTGAGCATGCGCTCGGCGTGCTCCACCGGCGCGAACAGCGTCGAGGTCGCCGCCCCGACGTTCAGCGTCGGCGAGTCCTGCGTCTGCAGCTCGGGGTGCATCCTCTCGAGCTCTTCGAGCCGGCGCATCCACCCGTCGTAGGTCGCGTCGTCGACGATCTCGGCATCGCGCCCGTAATAGGCGTCGCGGGCCCCGATGATGCGGTCGGTGAGGCCCTGGGCCTCTGACCGCGCCTCGTCGAGCGAAAGGTCTGCAGAGTGCTCGGCATCCGTCACTCCGCCAGTCTAGGGAGGGCCTCCGACCCTCAGACCGGCGCGGGCCCGGCCGACACGGTGCGGTCGATCGTGAACTGCCCGATGACGCGCGTCCCGTCGTAGAGCACGGCCGTCTGTCCGGGCGCGACGCCGTCGAAGGGCTCGTCCGGGCGCACCGCGAGCACACCGTCGGTCAGCGTCGCGACGGCAGGCACGGGATCGGCGTGCGCGCGGATCTGCGCGTGGCAGGCGAACGACGAGGACTCCGGCGCGCGCCCCGACCACGTGTACCGCTCCCCCGCGATCACGGCCGTCGCGAGCGCCTCCTTCGGCCCGACCACGACGGTGTTCGAGACGGGACGCACCTCCAGCACGAAGCGCGGCTTGCCATCGGGTGCGGGGACGCCGAGAGAGAGGCCTCGGCGCTGGCCGACGGTGTAGGCATGGGCTCCCTCGTGCGAACCCACGACCGCGCCGGACCGGTCGACGATCTCGCCCGAGGCGGTGCCGACCTTCTCGGCGAGCCAGCCGCGCGTGTCGCCGTCGGGGATGAAGCAGATGTCGTGGCTGTCGGGCTTGTGCGCCACGGTCAGGCCGCGTTCGGCGGCTTCGGCGCGGACGAGGGACTTGGAGGGCGTCGCGCCGAGGGGGAAGTAGGTGTGCGCGAGCTGCTCGGCCGTGAGGACGCCGAGCACATAGGACTGGTCCTTCGCGGCATCCGACGCCCGATGCAGCTCGCGACCTTCGGGCCCCTCGACGAGCGTGGCGTAGTGCCCCGTGCAGACGGCGTCGAAGCCGAGCTCGAGCGCGCGCTCGAGCAGGGCCGCGAACTTGATCTTCTCGTTGCAGCGCATGCACGGGTTGGGGGTGCGCCCGGCACGGTACTCCTGGATGAAGTCGTCGATGACGTCGTCGCGGAAGCGCTCTGAGAAGTCCCATACGTAGAACGGGATGCCGAGGCGATCGGCGGCGCGCCGCGCGTCCATGGCGTCTTCGATCGTGCAGCAGCCGCGGCTGCCGGTGCGGAGGGTCCCCCCCGCGCGCGACAGCGCGAGGTGCACGCCGACGACGTCGTGGCCGGCTTCCACGGCGCGCGCGGCGGCGACGGCGGAGTCCACTCCCCCGCTCATGGCTGCCAGTACGCGCATCGCTCCAGTCTAGGAGCGCGCGGCTGTGCGGGTCCCGGATGCCGCGGCCCGCGCCCGCTCGACGGCTGCGGGGAGCGCGGCCAGCACCGCATCGACATCCGCGTCCGTCGAGGTGCGACCGAGCGTGAGCCTCAGCACCTGGCGGGCCTCGGCATCCGTCCTTCCCAGCGCCCGCACGACGTGCGAGGGCTCGGGCACGCCCGCCTGGCACGCGGATCCCGTCGAGACCGACACCCCTTCCTGGTCGAGGAGGAACAGGAGCGTCTCGCCGCCCGCGCCGGGGAAGAGCACATGGGCGTTGCCGGGGAGCCGGTGCTGCGGGTCGCCGAGGAGCTCCGCGCCCGGGACGGACGACAGGATGCCGCGCACGAGCCGGTCGCGCAGGGCCGACAGTCGCAGGGCCTCGGCCTCGAGCTCGGCGTGGGCGAGCTCAGCGGCGACCGCGAACGCGACGGCTCCCGGCACGTCCTGCGTGCCGGCGCGGAGACCGCGCTGCTGTCCGCCGCCGTGCAGGAGCGGCGCGAGCGCGGCGTGCCGCGACACGACGAGAGCACCCACCCCCGTGGGGCCGCCGATCTTGTGCGCCGACACGCTCAGTGCGACGAGCCCTGCCGAGCCGGAGGCATCCGCCCGCCACCGCCGGAACGAGACGGGCGCGTGGCCGAAGGCCGACACGGCGTCGAGGTGCAGCGGCACACCGGCGGCGCGGGACGCCTCGGCGAGCCCCGCGACGTCGTTGATGGTCCCGACCTCGTTGTTGGCCACGAGCGCCGTCGCGAGCGCCGCGGCGCCAGAGAGCGCCGCGGCGCCAGAGGGCGACGCCGCGGCAGAGGTCGAGGTCTCGGACCCCGGGCCGAACCCCGTGCCGGAGCCGGCCCCGCCTTCGAGAGCCCCCGCGAATCCGTCCACCGGGATGCGCCCGACGCCGTCGAGCGCGACCGCCCGTACGAGGGCGCCCTCGCGCCCCGCGAGCCACTCCACCGCGTCGAGCGTCGCGTGATGCTCGCCGTCGGGCAGCACGATCGCGTCGGCGCCCGGCCGGCGCGCCCACCACAGCCCCTTGAGGGCGAGGTTCACCGCCTCGGTGCCGCCGGAGGTGAAGACGACCTCGATCGGATCGCAGTCCAGCGTCGCGGCGAGCCGCTCCCGCGCGTCCTCGAGCAGCCGTCGCACGGCCTGGCCCGAGCCGTGGATCGACGACGCGTTCCCGAGAGACCGCGTCGCATCGATCCAGGAATCGAGTGCCTCGGGCCGCAGCGGCGAGGTCGCGGCATGGTCGAGATAGACGGTCATCGACTCACCCCTGTCCTGCAGTAGCGCTCCCGGCGTTCGCCGTGATTACTCTAGATCGCATGTCCCATACGGACTCCCTCGCAATCGTCTCCTCGCCCGGGCTTCTCAGCGAAGACCTCGACGGGCTCGGCGTCACGGTCTCACCCGACGGCGCGACGCTGCGCGTCTGGTCGGAGAACGCCGACGGCGTCGAGCTCGTGGTCTTCGACGACACCGACCTCGACTGGATCACCCACGAGGAGCCCCTCCTTCCGGCGGGCGGCGGCCTCTGGGAGATCACGACGCCGCTCCTGCGCCCCGGCGCCCGGTACGCGCTGCGCGTGCAGGGCCCGCACGGGCCGGGCAACACCTTCAACCCGCGGACGCTCCTGATCGATCCGTATGCGAAGGGGCTCGTCTCCGGCGGCTACGGCGACTGGCGCTCCGTCGTCGTCGACGGCGGCTTCGACTGGGGCGGCGTCGAGAAGCCCGCCGTGCCGCTGGACCGCACGATCATCTACGAGGGGCATGTCAAAGGCCTCTCCAAGCGGCATCCGCTCGTGCCGCCGGCCCTCCACGGCACCTATGCGGGCCTCGCGCACCCCGCGATGATCGACCACTTCCTCTCGCTCGGCGTCACGACGATCGAGCTCCTGCCCGTTCACGCCTTCACGACCGAGCCACGGCTGCTGCAGCACCACCTCGCGAACTACTGGGGCTACAACTCGCTCAACTTCTTCGCCCCGCACGCGCCGTACGCGACCGAGCAGAGCCGCGCGCAGGGCCCCGAGGCGGTGCTCCGCGAATTCAAGGGCATGGTCAAGCTCCTCCACGAAGCGGGCCTGGAGGTCGTGCTCGACGTCGTCTACAACCACACGTCGGAGGGCGAGATCGGCGGGCCGCGCACGAGCCTCCGCGGCATCGACAACCGGCGCTACTACCGCCAGCACGAGGACGGCGCGTACATCGACGTCACGGGGTGCGGCAATTCGGTCGACACGTCGACGGATGCCGCGGCCCGCCTCGTGCTCGACTCGCTGCGCTACTGGGCTAACGATGTGCAGATCGACGGGTTCCGCTTCGACCTCGCCACGACACTCGGGAGGGATGCATCGCACGCCTTCACCCCGGATCATCCGCTGCTGCAGGCCATCCGCGACGACCCGCAGCTGGCGGGTGTGAAGAAGATCGCCGAGCCGTGGGACGTCGGGATGGGCGGCTGGCAGACCGGCAACTTCGGCGAGGGCTGGCACGAGTGGAACGATCGCTATCGCGATCGCGTGCGCAACTTCTGGCTGAGCGACATCGACTACGCGCGCCGCGCCTCGACGGCGCCCGTCGGCATCGCGGGCTTCGCGACGCGCCTCGCGGGCTCCTCCAACACCTTCAGCGTCGAGCGCGGACCCCTCGCGAGCGTCAACTTCGTCACGGCGCACGACGGCTTCACGCTCCGTGACCTCGTCTCATACGACGTCAAGCACAACATGGGCAACGGCGAGCAGAACCGCGACGGCGCCGACACCAACCGATCGTTCAACCACGGCGCCGAGGGCACGACCGACGACGAGCACATCCTCGCGACGCGCCGCAAGGCGATGCGCAACCTCATGGGCACCCTCCTGCTCTCGGCGGGGATCCCCATGATCGCCGCCGGCGACGAGTTCGGCCGCACGCAGCGGGGCAACAACAACGCCTATTGCCACGACTCGCCCCTCACGTGGCTGCCATGGGAGCACGCGTCCTGGCAGCGCGACCTCTTCGCCCACGTGCAGCGACTGATCCGGGCACGGCAGGACAATCCCGCGCTGCGCCCCTCGCGCTTTGCGCGGCTCGACCAGCACACGCCCTCGGCATCCGTCATGCAGTGGTACGACGAGCACGGCGAGACGATGTCGATCGAGCGGTGGACGAATCCCGCCCACCGCACGCTGCAGTACGTCGCGGCGTCGACGCCCGAGACCGAGGATTTCAACCGCATCCTGCTCATCGTCCACGGCACGGAGCGACCCACCGCCGTCACGCTCCCCGAGATCGACGACGTCGTTCGATACGTGTCGCTGTGGTCCAGCGCCGACGAATCGCCCAGCGACGAGGGCGAGGAGTATCTGCCGGGACAGATCGTGTCGATCGAGGGCACCTCGATGCACCTGTTCCGCGTCGAATGACACTCGCGGCCGGTTCTGTCAAGGGTTGATCCGTTCTGTCGCGGCTCGCTGTGCTCCCTGACGGGGTCGCGGTAGGTTCGGAACGTGGTCACGTCCAAGCGCGTCTCGCAACCCCGTCCGTGGCGGAGTGGATCCGCCGTCCCGCTCCGGCCGGCCGTCGCCTGGCAGACGGATGTCTCGACCCGCACGGGTCGCATCCCCCTGGCGCTGCCCTCCCCCACGACTCCGGCCGGCTTCCGGCCGAAGGCGTACGTCGGCGAGGTCGTGCCGTTCCGGACGACCGCGTTCCGCGAGGGGCACGACCGCATCGGCGTCCACGTGCGGCTCTTCTCGCCGTCCGGAGACGAGTCGCTGCATCGACTGCGTCCTCTCGAGGACGGGTTCGATCGCTGGGCGACGCTCGTCGCGCCGCTCGAGCAGGGCGTCTGGAGCTTCCGCTTCGAGGGATTCGCCGACGATTTCGCGACGTGGGAGCACGCCGCCGATGTCAAGATCGCCGCAGGCGTCGACACTGCGCTCATGCGTGAGATGGGCGCGCGGCTGTTCGAGCGGGCGGTCGCCGAGAAGGACCGTCCCGCCGCAGAGAAGCGGGCGCTGACGGATGCCGCGGCCCGCCTCCGCGAGGCATCCGTGGACGACGACGCCGCCCTCGAGATCGTGCGAGATCCCGCCATCGCCGAGTACTTCGCGGCGCGGCCGCTCGCGTCGCTCGTGACGGTCGGCGAGACCTCCGAGCTCCTCGTCGAACGCGAGCGCGCGGGAGTGGGCGCGTGGTACGAGTTCTTCCCCCGGTCCGAGGGTGCGCGGCGCCTGAAGGACGGGACGATCAAGAGCGGCACCTTCCGGACGGCCGCCAAGCGCATCCCGGCCGTCGCGGCGATGGGCTTCGAAGTGCTCTACCTGCCCCCGATCCACCCGATCGGGCGGCTCAACCGCAAGGGCCCCAACAACACGCTCGATGCGCAGCCGGGCGACCCCGGGTCGCCGTGGGCGATCGGGGCGGCCGAAGGCGGCCACGACGCGGTGCACCCCGACCTCGGCACGCTCGCGGACTTCCGCGCGTTCGTCCGCGCGGCCGAGGCCGCGGGCCTCGAGGTCGCGCTCGACCTCGCGCTGCAGGCCGCGCCGGATCACCCGTGGGTCGCCGAGCACCCGGAGTGGTTCACGACGCTCCCCGACGGCTCCATCGCGTACGCCGAGAACCCGCCGAAGAAGTATCAGGACATCTATCCGATCAACTTCGACAACGATCCCGAGGGGATCAAGGCCGAGGTCCTCCGTGTCGTGCGCCACTGGATCGCCCAGGGCGTCAAGATCTTCCGCGTCGACAACCCCCACACCAAGCCGCTGCAGTTCTGGGAGTGGCTCATCGGCACGATCAACGCCGAAGACCCCGACGTGGTGTTCCTCGCCGAGGCGTTCACGCGGCCCGCGCCCATGCAGGGCCTTGCGATGGCGGGCTTCCAGCAGAGCTACTCGTACTTCACGTGGCGCAACACGAAGGAGGAGCTCGAGGAGTTCCTCGGGTCGGTCTCGAGCGAGACGGCCGACTTCATGCGCCCGAACCTCTTCGTCAACACGCCCGACATCCTCACCGAGTTCCTCCAGTACGGCGGACGGCCCGGCTACAAGATCCGCGCGGCCATCGCCGCGACGGCGGCTCCCCTCTACGGCGTCTACGCCGGCTACGAGCTCTTCGAGAACGTCGCCCGCCCGGGGTCGGAAGAGAACGTCGACAACGAGAAGTACGAGTACAAGCTCCGCGACTGGGCGGGGGCCGAGGCATCCGGAGACTCCCTCGCGCCGTTCCTGAGGCGCCTCAACCAGATCCGCCGCGAGCACCCCGCGCTCGGGCAGCTGCGCAACTTCACGGCGCACTGGAGCGACGACGACGCGATCCTGGTGTACTCGAAGCATCTCGATGCGGCGCTCTCGCCCACGGGGCGCAGCGACACCATCATCGTCGTCGCCAACGTCGACCCGCACTCGGTCCGCCAGACGATGGTGCACCTCGACACGCGCATCTGGGGCGTCCGCCCCGGCGACCCGTTCGAGGTCGAGGAGCTCCTCACGGGGCAGCAGTGGACCTGGTCGGATCACGACTTCGTCCGCCTCGACGCCTTCCATGAGCCCGTCCACATCCTGCACGTGAAGGAGCCTCGATGACCCAGATCGACGACCAGATCCTCGACACCGTCGCGACCGGCTCGTACCACGATCCGCACGGCGTGCTCGGCCTGCACGCGGGCGAGGACGGACAGGGCGCTCGTGAGTGGACCGTGCGCGCCCGGCGCCCGCTCGCGCAGAGCGTGACGGCCGTCTTCACCGACGGCACCGAGGTTCCCCTCGAGCACGTGCGCAGCGGCATCTGGGAGGGACTGCGATCGGGCGACCCCGGGCCGTACCACCTCGTCACGACCTACGAGCACGCCCCCGATTACGTCGCGGACGACCCGTACCGGCACACGCCGGTGCTCGGCGAGCTCGACATGCACCTCATCCGCGAGGGGCGCCACGAGCAGCTGTGGAACGTCCTCGGCGCCCACGTGCGCGAGCACGAGGGCACGTGGGGCACGTCGTTCGCGGTGTGGGCTCCCAACGCACGCGCCGTGCGGGTCGTCGGCGACTTCAACGACTGGGACGGCCAGGGCCACGCCATGCGGTCGATGGGCTCCAGCGGCGTGTGGGAGCTCTTCGTCCCCGCGCTCGGCCCCGGCGCCGCCTACAAGTACCAGATCCTCACGCGTCGCGGCGAATGGATCGACAAGGCCGACCCCATGGCGCGTTTCGCGGAAGTTCCGCCGGCCACGGCATCCGTCATCGTCCAGAGCTCGTACACCTGGGCCGACGACGACTGGATGACCCGCCGCGCGAAGACCCAGCAGGTGTCGCAGCCCGTCTCGATCTACGAGCTGCACTTCGGCTCGTGGCGTCCGGGACTCGGGTACCGGGATGCCGCGGACCAGCTCATCGAGTACGTCACGGCGCAGGGTTTCACCCACGTCGAGTTCATGCCGCTCGCCGAGCACCCGTTCGGCGGGTCGTGGGGCTACCAGGTCACGGGCTATTACGCGCCCACGAGCCGGTTCGGGCACCCCGACGACCTGAAGTACCTCATCGATCGCCTCCACCAGGCCGACATCGGCGTGATCATGGACTGGGTCCCGGGTCACTTCCCCAAGGACTCGTTCGCCCTGGCGAGGTTCGACGGCGAGGCGCTGTACGAGCACCCGGACCCCCGCCGCGGCGAGCACAAGGACTGGGGCACGTACATCTTCGACTACGGGCGCCGGGAGGTGCGCAACTTCCTCGTCGCCAACGCCCTGTACTGGCTCGAGGAGTTCCACGTCGACGGCCTGCGGGTCGACGCCGTCGCCTCGATGCTCTACCTCGACTACTCCCGCGAACCCGGCGAGTGGGTGCCCAACGTGCACGGGGGCCGCGAGAACCTCGAGGCCATCTCGTTCCTGCAGGAGGTCAACGCCACGGCGTACAAGCGCTACCCCGGCGTCGCGATCATCGCCGAGGAGTCCACGAGCTTCCCGGGCGTCACGGCGCCCACGAGCCGGGCGGGCCTGGGCTTCGGGTTCAAGTGGAACATGGGCTGGATGAACGACTCGCTCCAGTACATCAAGCGCGACCCGATGTACCGCGCCCACCACGAGGGCGAGATGTCGTTCTCGTTCGTGTACGCGTTCAGCGAGAACTACATCCTCCCGATCAGCCATGACGAGGTCGTGCACGGCAAGGGCAGCCTCTTCGGACGGATGCCGGGCGACCACTGGCAGAAGCTTGCGAACATGCGGGCCTTCCTGGCCTACATGTGGGGGCATCCGGGCAAGCAGCTGCTGTTCATGGGCCAGGAGTTCGGCCAGATGTCCGAGTGGTCCGAGTCCCGCGCGCTGGACTGGTGGCTGCTCGAGCAGCCGTCCCACGCCCAGCTGCACCACTTCGTCGGCGCCCTCAACCGCGTCTATCGCGAGCACTCGGCGCTGTGGGCGCGCGACAGCGACGGCGCGGCCTTCGCCCGCCTGGGCGCACCGACGTGGAACCCGAACGTGATCGCGTTCTCGCGCCGCGACTGGCACGGCAACACGATCGTCGTCGTCGCGAACTTCTCGGGAGTGCCGGTCTACAACTTCGAGCTCGACCTGCCCGAGTCCGGCGTGTGGCACGAGGCCCTCAACACCGATGCCCGCGAGTACGGCGGATCCGGCGTCGGCAACCTCGGCGTCGTCAACGCCAACGCCGACAAGCGCGCGACGATGATCCTGCCGCCGCTGGGCGTGCTGTACCTGCGGCACGACCCCGAGGCGCACATTCCGTCCCCCACCCAGGGCTGACCCGCGCCGCGGTGCGGTGACGGGATGCCGCGGCATCCGTCACCGTCGAGACAGGGGTTTCTCGTCGAGACGGGGGAAATCCCGTCCGGTTTCGACGCGAATCCCTGGTTTCGGCGCGGCCTGCGTCAGAAGAGCAGCGACGCGAGCCCGCGGTGCGCGCGCGGTGCGCGCGCGTGCGGGCGACGGATGCCGCGGCATCCGTCACCGTCGAGACAGGGGTTTCTCGTCGAGACCGGGGAAATCCCGTCCGGTCTCGACGCGAATCCCTGGTTTCGGCGCGGCCTGCGTCAGAAGAGCAGCGACGCGAGCCTGCCGCGCGCGCGGAGCACGCGGGCGTCGGCGTCGCCCACGACGCCGAAGAGGTCGAGGAGTCGCTCCCGCACGGGGGCGCGCTCGTCGGCAGGCAACGCCGCGAACAGCTCGAGGAGCCGGTCGAAGGCGTCGTCCACGTGGCCTCCCGACAGGTCGAGGTCGGCGACGAGGAGCTGCGCGTCGACGTCGGCGGGCGCCTCGGCGGCGGCCGCGCGTGCGGACTGGAGGTCGGCCCCGCTGATGCGGTCGAGGAGGCGCACCTGGCCGAGGCCCGCGCGGGCGTCGGCGTCGCGCGGATTCTCGGCGAGAGCCTTCTCGTAGGCGGCGATGGCGCGGGGGTAGTCGCCCTCCTCGATCGCCTGGAAGGCCTCGGCGTGGAGGGGCGGGAGCGGCGGCTCAGCCGCCTCGGCGCCATCCTCCTCGCTCCCGGCGCCGGTGACGTCCAGACGGCCGCTCACGCCGTTCTGCGCTGCGACCTGGAGAAGCTGCGCGAAGACCTCGCGCACCTGCTGCTCGGGCACGGCGCCGGTGAACAGCGGCACCGGCTGGCCGCCGACGAGCGCGACGACCATCGGGATGGACTGGGCGCGGAACGCCTGCGAGAGCTGCGGGTTGGCGTCGACGTCGACCTTCGCGAGTACGACACGGCCGTCGAGCTCCCCGACGACCTTCTCGAGGATCGGGCTCAGCTGCTTGCACGGCCCGCACCACTCGGCCCAGAGGTCGACGACGACGGGGACGGTGCGCGAGAGCTCGAGCACCTCGCCGAACGTCTCGTCCGTCACATCCATGACGAGCGACGCCACGCTGCCGACGGGTGCGCCGGAAGCCTCGGGCGCCGCGGCGGGGGCGGCGGGACGGTTGCGTAGAGAGGACAGGTCCACTGCGCCACGCAGGACGGCGCCGGGAGCCGGATCGGTCACTTGATCACCTTCGCGTCGAGGATGTCGGAGGCGTAGCCGAGCAGCTGGATCTTCTCGGTCGAGCCCTGACTGGGCACGTAGAAGAAGAGCTGATCGCTGAACGTCGTCGTGAACCCGGTGGCGGACTGGTCCACCCCGGCGAGGGTCTTCACTGTCGGGTTGTCGCCGACCTTGATCACCGCGTCGGCATTGGTGGGCTTGACGGTGTCGGTCTCGTTGATGCTCACGGCGACGATCGCGCCGCTCTCCAGCGTAGCGAGCGAGAGAGGGGCATCGGCGCCCGCGGTCGACTCGAACGTGAGGCTGCCCGTCTGAGCGCCCGTCGCATTGAACTCGTCGAGGCGCTTCTGGCGGTCGGCGGCGACGCCCGCGCGGAACTGGTCCTCGGTCTCGTCGAACAGGCCGTAATACTCGCTGTCCTCGCCCTTGTTGAGGATGTCGGCATAGGCCGCGGCCACCTTGTCGGGCTGCAGGATGAGGAACGGCGAGTCAGGCGCCACGCCCGTCGCGCCGATGTAGGGCGGAGCGAGGTCGGGGAGCTTCGTGGCGGCCTCGAGGCTCGACATGTAGCTGAGCTTGTACGGCGACCACGCGTCCTGCTGCGTCATCATCATGATGTTCGCCGTCTTGTTGTCCTTGTCGGCGACGACCGCCATGACGGTCCGGGGCCACTCGTCCTTGGCCTGCGGGAGCAGCGGGAAGACGGGCTTCGTGGGAATCGGCGCGGGCGCCTTGTAGTCGGCGATCGCGGCTCGGAGCTTGTAGTTGGTCGAGCGCTCCGCGAGCATGGCGCCGTCGAGCCGCGTCGCGGCGAGCGAGGCGTCGAGGCCGGCATCGGCATCCGCCACCGTCTTGGAGATGCGGGACAGGATGCGCTCGGCCTGCGACTCCGTGACCGCCGGCGCCTGCTGGCCGTCCGGCACGATCACGGTTCCGGTCGGACTCGGGGTCGGGGTGGCCGCGATCTCGGGCCACGAGTCCGCCGAGCAGCCCGTGAAGAGGAGGGCCGAGACGGCGACTGCGGGGAGGATCACGAAGGCGCGCTTGCCCCGCGCGAGCGCCCGTCGGGTCGGGGCGCCGGAGCTGATGACGCCCTTGCCGGCGCTGTCGACGGCGAGGTCGATCGGCTCGGTGACCGGGAGTGGCAGGCCCTTGCGACGCGGGCCGCGCGAGCGACGGACGTGACGGATGCCGAGGATGTAGAGGAAGATGCCGAGGGCCATCAGGATGCCGCCGCCGACGATGAGCGGACCCGCCCACGGTGTCGAGTGCTGCAGTGGCCATGAGACGGAAAGCTCGCTCGGCGCCGGCGCCGTGCCGTCGGAGGCGACCAGGACGCTCATGGTGTCGGGGAGCTGGAGCGGTGCGACCAGGAGGTCGTCCTGCTGGAACTCGTCGAGCCAGAGATCCGAGCCGACGGGGCTTCGACCCGCGGTCTCCCCCGCCGCCGCATCGCCGCCGGCAGCGGCGTCGGTCGCCGCGTCGCCTGCTGCCGCATCACCGGCCGTCGCGTCGCCCGCTGCGGCGTCGGTCGGCGCCGTCGTCGCCGCCGGGGTCGAGGCATCCGTCCCCTCCGTCGTCGTGGCGTCTTCGACGGTGGGCTCGACGAGCTTGGTGCGCGGGGCACCCTTCTTGTCGAGCGTCACGGCGTTGTAGGTGGTGTCGGACAGCCAGGCCTTCATGTCGCCCGTGCGCCCGTAGGCGACGAAGATCGTGCCGTCACCGGTGGCGCGGAGGGTCTGCGAGCCGGCAGCGGAATTGAGCACGCTGCCGTCGATGAGCGTGTACGGGGCGGGCTCTTCAACGGAGATCGCGGTGGTCTGCGTCTTGGGTCCCTGGAAGACCGTACGCTGAGCGATACCCGCTCCGATCATCACGGCCGCGAGCACGAACGCCGCGACGGCCCACACGAAACGCACGAATCAACACCTTCCCAGGGCCCGCGAGACTGCGTACGGGCCGCACATTCGACGTTCCAGACTAGCGAAGACGACCTGAAAGACCCCAGAGAGGGTCATTGCGCGGCTCGGGCCCGCCACTCTCGTATTCTTGCCAGACGACATCCGTCCTCGATCGGGAGGCCCCAGTGAAGCTGCACAATCCGTTCCGCGTGGCGTTCGTCGCCACGTTGGGCGTGGGGCTCGGCCTCCTTCTCATCACGAGCATCCAGACGCTGTCGACGATCCTCCTCTACGTGGGGACGGCGCTGTTCCTCTCTCTGGGCCTGGATCCCGTCGTCGCGTGGCTCGAGCGCCGCAAGCTCCCCCGGTGGGCGGCCGTGCTCATCACGATCGTCGCCGTGCTCGCCGTCTTCGCCGGCATCATCCTGATGGTGCTGCCGATCATCTTCGATCAGGTGGGGCAGCTCGTCGCCGCGATCACCGACATCGTCGAGGGCGGCACGATCGTCGAAGACATGAAGGCGTGGCTGCAGGGCGTCTTCCCGCAGCTGAAGGTCGACGAGGTCTTCAACTACGTGCAGCAGTGGCTGCAGGACAACGTCGGCAACATCAGCGGATCGATCGGGCAGGGCGTCATCGCCGTGGGCGCCTCGCTCCTGGCGGGCCTCACCGGCGCCTTCATCGTGCTGATCCTCACGATCTACTTCACGGCGTCGACCCCGGCGCTCAAGAAGTCGGTCTACCAGCTCGTCCCGGCCTCGAAGCGGCCCCGATTCATCGACCTGTCGGAGCAGATCACCGACTCCGTCGGCTACTACGTCATCGGGCAGCTGATCCTCGGTGCGACCAACGGTGTGCTGAGCGCGATCTTCCTGTCGATCATCGGAGCGCCGTTCCCCGCGGTCCTCGCCGTGATCGCGTTCTTCTTCTCGATCATCCCGCTCGTGGGCACCCTCACGGGCTCGACGATCATCGTGCTCATCTGCCTCGGCCTCGGCTCGCCCACCACGGCGCTCATCGCCGCGATCTACTACCTCATCTACATGCAGATCGAGGCGTACGTGATCTCGCCGCGCATCATGAACCGCGCCGTCTCGGTGCCGGGTGCCGTCGTGGTGATCGCCGCCCTCGCCGGCGGCGCGCTCCTCGGCCTCCTCGGCGCCCTCGTCGCGATCCCCGTGGCGGCGAGCATCCTGATCATCTACCGCCAGGTCGTGATCCCGCGCCAGAACGAGCGCTGAGCGCTACTCCCCCGCGGGTCCGTCCCACTCGTCGGGCAGCGGGAGCGCCTCGGGATTGACCGCCGCGACGATCTCGGTGAGGACGCGACGGGTCTGCGCCTCGCCGACCCAGAGGTGCTTGCCCCCTTCGACGGGGATGAGCACGGCGTGCGGCACGGCCGAGAAGCGATCGGACGCGGCATCCGGTCTCAGATAGTCGTCGAACTCCGGGATGAGCGCGATGACGCGCCGCGGATCGTCCGCCCACGCCGACACCTCGTCGGGCGTCGCCCGGTGGAGTGGCGGCGAGAGCAGGATGACGCCTTCGACGGCGTGGTCGCGGCCGTACTTGAGTGCGAGCTCGGTTCCGAACGACCAGCCGACGAGCCATGGCCGGGGGAGGCTCCGCTCGCGGACGAAGTCCATCGCCGCGGCGAGATCGAACGCCTCGGCGCGGCCGCCGTCGAACGCGCCCTCGCTCGTGCCGCGCGGCGAGGTCGTGCCCCGCGTGTTGAAGCGGAGCACGGCGAGGTCCGCCAGGGCGGGCAGCCGTGCCGCCGCCTTGCGGAGGATGTGCGAGTCCATGAACCCGCCGGCAGTGGGGAGCGGATGCAGCGTCACGAGCGTCGCGACCGGATCGTGCTCGAGCGGCACGGCCAGCTCCCCCACCAGGGTCAGGCCGTCCAGGGTCTCGAGCTCGATGTCTTCCCGGCGGGCGGGGAGCAGGAGAGGTCCGCGGATCTCCACGTCAGCCGATCCTCCAACAGTGCGTGTGCCAGTGTCTGCGGGCGGCGAGATCCGCCTGATCGCCCAGGACCCCGTCGGCACGCCACGTGACCAGGTGCGCCGTCCCGGCTTCGACGGTCCGTCCGCAGCCGGGGCATGTGTAGGCCTTGACGGACTGCGCGCCGCTCACCGGCTGGACGACCCACTCGACTCCGCGACGGATCTCGTTGCGCTTCCATCCTGCCAGGAGCCGCTCGAACGAACCGTTCCCCGCCGGATCGGGCCGCCGCCGGTTCGACCGCGGCATGGCCTCAATACCAGCCGGTGCTCTGCGAGTGGCCCCACGCCCCGCACGGGGTGCCGTAGCGGCCGCCGATGTAGCCGAGGCCCCACGCGATCTGCGTCGCGGGGTTGGTCTCCCAGTCGGCGCCGGCCGACCCCATCTTGCTGCCGGGAAGGGCCTGCGGGATGCCGTAGGCACCGCTTCCCCGGTTGTACGCGTTGACGCGCCAGCCGGACTCCTTGTTCCACAGCGCCACGAGGCACGAGAACTGATCGTCGCCCCAGCCGCGTGCGTGCACCATGTCGTAGGCGATCGCCTGCGCCGAACCCGGATCGGGCGAGACGAAGGGCGGTGCCCAGCCCGAGCCGGACGAAGCCGACTTCGCCGCCTTCGTGGGAGTCGGGGTCGGCGTGGGCTTGGGCGTGACGTAGACCGAGTAGCCGCCGCGGTCCAGCGCGGCCGCCTCGGGCTCCGCGTCGGCGGAGGCGAGCTCGAGCTTCTGGATGTCGCCGAGTCCGCTCGCGTAGAGCGTGACGGGCGCCGCCTCGTCGGCATTCGCGGCGACGAGCGCCGAACCCGTCGGACCGACGTAGGCCGCGACGAACCCGATGGCGGCCAGGGTCGCGAAGACACTCAGGACGCTGCGCCGGCGCGACCACCGCTGCGTCGGAACCGCCGTGCGCACGCCGGCCGACGGGACTGCGGTCGCGCTCGTCGTGGGCTGCTGACGACGCATCCGTCGGGACGCTACGGGAATCATCTCGTTGCCGGAAGTCACAGTGCCCACGAGTCTAGCGATTCGGCGCGGGCCGTGCCATCAGCGACAGGCCCGCCCGACGGTGGGCTCAGACGACCGCGGGTAGGCCCGCCCCACGACCGGAACCGCACGACCGCGACCTGCGACGACGAGGCTCACACGACGGCGAGCATGACCTCCACGACGGCATCGAGCACGGCATCCACCTGTGTCTCGCGGTAGCCGCCCCGCTGCATGCGGAACGCGACGGAGCGCACCTGCTCGACCGTCACGGTGTCGCCCGTCTCGAGATAGCGGGCGATCTTGTCGGCGACGAGATCGACCTCGTCGATGCGGTAGCCGTAGCGCATGACGCCGACCCGGTCGAAGCGCTGTCCGCGTGGGCGCGACAGGCGGTCGAGGACCACCTGCGCCGTCTCTTTGGTGCGCCCGACCCACTCGCGCGCGCCGGAGCGTGTCATCACGGCCTGACGCTCGCGCACCGCGAAGGCGTCCTCGATGCGTCCGAGTGCCGCGTCGACCGCGGCGATGACGTAGCCGTGCTTGACGAGCGGGAAGGCGACCCGGCGCACGTCGGCGGCGGTCAGCGCCGTCTCGGGCGCGTCGGGTTCGTCGAACGCGGCCTTCGCGCGGCGGAGGAAGGCGTCGACGGCGCGCTTCTCGTAGCCCTTGGTGCGCCCCGCGGTCTCGGGGAAGGACGCGACAGGCGTATCGGACGTTTCGGGAGGCGAGGAGGAGGTCATCAGGATGCCAGAGGGTTGAGGAGGTAGTACATCGCCAGTGCCGCGACGACGGAGAGGAGGATCGAGTCGAGGCGGTCGAGGACTCCCCCGTGACCGGGAAGCCACGAGCTCATGTCCTTGATGCCGAGGTCGCGCTTGATCATCGACTCGCCGAGATCGCCGGCTGTCGCCGTGAGCAGGATGACGATGCCGAACACGAGGCCCGCCCACCACGGGATGTGGAGCATGTAGAGACCGAGGATCAGGCCCGCGATCAGGGCCGCGAGAGCTGCGCCGGCGAAGCCCTCCCACGTCTTCTTCGGACTGATGCGCGGCGCCATGGGATGGCGCCCGAACGCGACGCCCGCGGCGTAGGCGCCCGTGTCGGAGGCGACGGCGATGATGATGAAGGAGAGCACCCACCACTCGCCGCCCTCCTGGCGCAGGAGCACGACGCACAGGCTCGCGAGGAACGCGACGTAGAGCTGCGAGAAGCCGGCGATGACGACGTCGGTGAGCACCGCGCCGTAGGGACGGCCGTCATGTGCGGTCATCTGCGCGAGCAGGCGCCACACGATCACGAAGGCGACGGCGACGAATGTCGTGACCCAGTGCAGCCAGGGCTCGCCGAAGAAGCCCGCGAGCACCAGGACGATCCCGGCCCCGATCTGCGGCCACACGTCCATCCTGCGCCCCGCGCCATTGAGGGCTCGCCCGAACTCGAAGAGCCCGAGCACCGTGGCCGCCAGCGCGAAGAGGACGAAGAGCCACTTCACGAAGATGAGCGAGGCGATGAGCACGGCCCCGATCGCGATGCCGATGAGGCTCGCGACGATGAGGTCGCGCCCCGTGCGCTGCTTGATGCGCTCGTTGGCCTCTTCGAACTCGGCACGGGCGTGCGCGACCTGGCTCTCCAGCCCCTCGCGCGCGGCCCGGAGCTGGTGCTGGATCGCCGCGGACGGCTCCTGCTGCGGCGCCGACGGCTGCTGCCGCCTCACGCGGGCTGCGTCGCGCCTGCTCTTCGGGGGCTCGGCCCCGGCGGGCGAGGGCCCGGGCGCCTCACCGGATGCGTCCGACATGGGATGTCTCAGACCTCGAGCAGCTCGGTCTCTTTGCGCTTGAGCGCCTCGTCGATGGCGTCGACGTGCGAACGCGTGAGGGCGTCGAGTTCCTTCTCGGCACGGGCGAGCTCGTCTTCGCCGAACTCGCTCTTGAGGTCGTCGAGGTCGTCCTTGGACTTGCGACGGATGCCGCGCACGTGCACCTTCGCATCCTCGCCCTTGGAGCGCACGATCTTGACGAACTCGCGGCGGCGCTCCTCGGTGAGCTCGGGGAGCGTCACGCGGACGATGTTGCCGTCGTTGGTCGGGTTGGCCCCGAGGTTCGGGGTGTCGCGGATGGCCTGCTCGATCGCCTTGAGCGCCGACTTGTCGTAGGGCGTCACGATGAGCGTGCGCGCCTCGGGGTTGTTCAGCGACGCCAGCTGCGCGAGCGGGGTGGGCGTGCCGTAGTAGTCGACCAGGATCTTCTGGAAGAGCTGCGGGTTCGCGCGGCCCGTCCGGACGCTGGCGAAGTCGTCTTTCGCGGCCTCTACGGCGCGATCCATGCGCGTCGCGGCATCGGACAGAACGTCGGCGATCACAGTGACTCCCCTCGTGGGTTCGAAGATCCCAGTCTAGTCGGCAGGGCCGCGTCAGACCGTGACGAGCGTGCCGATGGACTCGCCGAGCAGGGCGCGGGTGACGTTGCCTGCGGGCTCCATGCCGAACACGCGCATGTCGATCCCGTTGTCCATGCAGAGGCTGAACGCGGTCGAGTCGACGACCTTCAGTCCCCGCAGGAGGGCATCGGAATACGTGAGCTCGTCGATGCGGGTGGCCGAGGCATCCAGCCGCGGGTCAGCCGTGTAGACCCCGTCGACGCCGTTCTTGGCGACGAGGATCTCGTCGCACTTCGTCTCCAGAGCGCGCTGGGCGGCGACCGTGTCGGTCGAGAAGTAGGGCAGGCCCGCCCCGGCGCCGAAGATGACGACGCGGCCCTTCTCCATATGGCGCTCGGCGCGACGCGGGATGTAGGGCTCGGCGACCTGCGTCATCGAGATGGCCGACTGCACGCGTGTCGCGGCACCCGCCTGCTCGAGGAAGTCCTGGAGCGCGAGGGCGTTCATGACCGTGCCGAGCATGCCCATGTAATCGGCGCGCCCGCGGTCCATGCCGCGCTGGCTGAGCTCCGCACCGCGGAAGAAGTTGCCGCCGCCGACGACGACCGCGATCTCGACGCGATCGACGGCAGCCGCGATCTCACGGGCCATCTGGCTGATCACGTCGGGATTGACCCCGAGCTGGCCGGCGCCGAACGCCTCACCGGAGAGCTTCAGGAGGACGCGGCGGCGTCCGGTCGCTTCTTTGATCACGTGGGATCCTCTCGTCGCGAATTGCAGACTATCGAAAGCCGTGGGTTTCGGTGAGCGCGCGAGCCGGCCTCACCCGTGCATGAGAAAGGCCCGCATCGGATTCGATGCGGGCCTTTCTGGAGTGTTACGCGCCGACCTTGAAGCGGGCGAAGTCGGTGAGCGTGAGACCGGCGTCCTTGGCGACCTGGGCGACGGAGAGCTTGTTGTCCTTCGCGTAGTCCTGGTCGAGGAGGGAGACCTGCTTGAAGAACGCGTTGACGCGGCCCTCGACGATCTTCGGAAGGGCGGCCTCGGGCTTTCCTTCGTTGCGCGAGATCTCCGTGACGATCTGACGCTCCTTCTCGACCTCGTCGGCCGGGACGTCGTCGCGCGTCAGGTAGGTGGGGTTGGCGAACGAGATGTGCTGCGCGAGGCTGCGAGCCGTCTCGGCGTCGTCACCCGAGTAGGCCAGCACGACGCCGACCTGGGGCGGGAGGTCCTTGCTCGTCTTGTGCAGGTAGATCTCGAACTTGTCGCCCGAGAGCGTGCGCACGCGACGGAGCTCGACCTTCTCGCCGATGATCGCGGCCTCGTCGGAGATGAGCTCGGCGACGGTCTGGCTGCCGGCGGGCGCCGCGAGGGCGGCCTCGGCCGAGTCGGCACCGGCGGCGGCGGCCGCGTCGAGCACCTTGTCGGCGAGGGCGATGAAGCGCTCGTTCTTCGCGACGAAGTCGGTCTCGGTGTTGAGCTCGAGGATCGTGACCTTGCCGCCCTGCTCCTTCGCGGCGATGAGGCCCTCGCTCGTCGAGCGGTCGGCGCGCTTGGCGTTGCCCTTCGCGCCCTTGAGGCGGAGGATCTCGACAGCCTTCTCGAGGTCGCCGTCGGCCTCCTCGAGCGCCTTCTTGGTGTCGACCATGCCGGTGCCGAGCTGCTCGCGCAGCGCCTTGATGTCGGCGATCGTGAAGTTTGCCATGGGTGGTGGCTCCTTGCTTGTGGAGAGTTCTCGTGGGATGCCTCGGCGGGGCCGCTCTGCGACCCCGCCGAAGCGTAGTTGATGGAGGGGAACCGTTACTTGCCGGCGTCCGAAGCGTCGGCGTCCGCCGCCTCGGTCTCGGCCGCATCGGCCGTGGCCTCGGCATCCGTCGACACGGTCTCTGCCTCGGCGGCGGCGACGTCTTCGGTCGACTCGCCGGCTGCGGCGGCCACGTCTTCGTCGTGGGCGACGGCGGCGTCGGCGTCGGCCGGCGTCTCGGTCGCGGCGGTCGAGACCTCGGCGGCACCGGTGACGGCGGCGTCGGAGCCCTGCTCGAGGAGCTCGCGCTCCCAGTCGGCGAGGGGCTCGGCATCCGCCGACTCGTCGGTCGGCTGGTGGCGCTGGATGAGGCCCTCGGCGGCGGCGTCGGCGATGATGCGCGTGAGCAGGCTCACCGAGCGGATCGCGTCGTCGTTGCCGGGGATCGGGTACTGGAACTCGTCGGGGTCGGCGTTGGTGTCGAGGATGCCGATCACCGGGATGCCGAGCTTCGAGGCCTCGTTGACCGCGAGGTGCTCGCGCTTGGCGTCGATGACCCAGATGGCCGAGGGCGTCTTCTGCAGGTTGCGGATGCCGCCGAGCGACTTGTGCAGCTTGTCGAGCTCACGCTTCTTGATGAGGAGCTCCTTCTTGGTGAAGCCGCTCGCTGCCGGGTCGTCGAAGTTGAGCTCCTCGAGCTCCTTCATGCGCGCGAGGCGCTTGGACACCGTCTGGAAGTTCGTGAGGAGGCCGCCGAGCCAGCGCTGGTTCACGAAGGGCTGGCCGACGCGCGTCGCCTGCTCGGCGACGATCTCCTGGGCCTGCTTCTTGGTGCCGACGAAGAGGATGGTGCCGCCGTGGGCGACCGTCTCCTTGACGAACTCGTACGCCTTGTCGATGTACGTCAGCGACTGCTGGAGGTCGATGATGTGGATGCCGCTGCGCTCGGTGAGAATGAAGCGCTTGACTTTCGGGTTCCACCGGCGGGTCTGGTGCCCGAAGTGGACGCCGCTGTCGAGCAGCTGGCGAATCGTGACGACGGCCATGGCCGTTCTCCTGTTCTGACGCTCTCGCGTCTCTTGCGGTTGTGTCGCGCCGAGCCGATGGCCGGCGAGCCTGGTGCCCGGCACACGCCCGCCCGCAGCGAGTTCGCTGGAGGACCGATGGGAGTGGATGCCGCGCCCTCCGGTTCTGGGAACCTTCGGCGCTCTGGGCACGCGGAGTCACCCCGACGAGCGGGATGCTCCACCAGTGTATCAGGACGAAGACCCGCGGCTCGGGCTTCGGGACGGCTGCTCCTCCCCAGCCGGCCGACGGTGTGCGGCCGTCCACGGGCTGCCGTGCGCGGGTCCTCGCGGCGGCTGTGAAGAGGACGATGAGCGGATGCCTCGTCCCTCCGCTCCGGCCCGGTTGACCAGGGGCGCGGCGGCGATCGTGACCGCGGTGGTGGTCGCAGGGGTCGCGGGGGTCGGGGTGTCTGGCTCGGCCGCTGGCGCCGCGGCGTCTGACGCGGCGGGGTCCGACGCGGCGGGTCGGGCCGCGGCATCCTTCGGCGATCTGAGTGGGCGCGGCTGGATCTGGCCCGTGTCTGGATTCCGTGTCGTGGCGCCGTACGTCCAGCCGGCGCATCGCTACGCGCCGGGGCACCGCGGCATCGACGTCGAGCCGGCCGATGCGGCGGTCGTCGCCCCGGCCGACGGGGTGATCGCGTTCGCCGGCACGGTCGCAGACCGCGCGATCGTGACCATCGACCACGGCGACGGCCTCGTGACGACCCTCGAGCCCGTTGCGTCCGAGCTGCTCGCCGGAACGGTCGTCCGCCGGGGCGAGGTCGTCGGCGTGGTGAGTCTCGGGGGTCACGCTCCCGCAGGGGCGATGCACTTCGGCGTGCGGCTGGACGGCGAGTACATCAATCCGCTGCTTCTGCTCGGCGGCATCCCGCGCGCGGTGCTCCTCCCCTGCTGCGGAGGCTCGGGCGGGTCGTAGCCCTTCGCTCCCGACGCTCCTCGTGGCGCGCCCGTGGAGGCCGGCCCGCGTGCGAGGCCCTTCGGGGACGCGTGTGGCCGCCTCGGGCGGGTGGATGCAGCTACACGCCCCCGATTTCCACCCGGGCCATTTGGGGACGCTTGGATCCAGCCATACGCGTCCCCGACTTGCGGCGGCGCGGCGCGCGGGGCGAGGCCTCAGGCCCGGGGATGGGCGAGGCGATAGGTCGCGGCGAGACGCTCGCTCGAGACGTGCGTGTAGATCTGCGTCGTGCCGAGGCTCGCGTGGCCGAGGAGCTCCTGCACCGTCCTCAGGTCGGCGCCGCCGTCGAGCAGATGCGTCGCGGCCGAGTGCCGGAGGGCGTGAGGTCCGACGGCGGACCCGACGACGGGACCGAGGACGCGTGACACGACCTCGTACGTGGCGCGAGGACCGAGCCGCGCTCCGCGGGCGCCCAGGAAGATCGCGCGCAGCGCCGATCCGTCGTCGCGTCGCGCCGAGAGCACGGGCCGGCCGCGCACCAGATAGGCATCGAGCGCAGCGGCGGCGGGAGCACCGAAGGGCACGACACGCTCCTTCGAGCCCTTGCCCGTCACGCGCGCCGTGCGACGGTCGTGGTCGATGTCGTCGAGGTCGAGACCGCAGAGTTCGGAGACACGGATGCCGGAGCCGTAGAGCATCTCGAGCAGCGCGTGGTCGCGGAGCGCGATCGGATCGCCCTCGGCGGCAGTGCGAGCGAGCTGATCGAGAAGATCCCCCACGGCGTCCGCCGCGGCGACGTGCGGCAGCGTGCGTCCGCGCTTCGGCGCGACCAAGCGCAGGCTCGGATCCGTCGTCGTGAGCCCGGCCTCCAGAGCCCACGCGAAGAAGCCGCGCGCGGCGGCGGTGCGCCTCGCGATCGTCGACCGGGCATCGCCGCGTTTCGTCGCCCGCCACAGCCACTCGCGCAGATGCTCGAGGTCGATGTCGCTCAGCTCGACGTCACCCGTCGACCCGGCGAGGTCGGCGAGGTCTGCCGCGTAGGCGCGGACGGTCGCGGGCGAAAGGCGCCGTACATCCCGCACGTGGCGGCTGTAGGCATCCGTCGCCTCGACGATTCGCATGCAGCCAGCATGCCCCCGCCGCGGGGCGCGCACGGCACGGCGCACCGGCTCCGGCGCTCGGCGGGCGTGACTCCGACGCCGGCAGCCCGGCACCGGCACCGCCGCCGGGCTCAGCGGGAGGGCACGCGCCGCCAGCCCAGGAAGCCGCTCTCGACCTCGCCGCTGAGCGCCAGGAGCCCGAGCACGCTCTCGACGTCGGTGGCAGCCATGCCGCTGCGGCGGGCCAGCTCGTCGGGGTCGCGCCACACGCGTGTGCTGAGCGCGTCGCGCACCCGCGACCTGTCGTCGGTCGGCGGTCGCTCGTCGCCCCGTTCGTCGCGGCCCCGATCGTCGCGGCCCCGCTCATCACGGCCCTGATCATCGCGTCCCCCGACGTCGCCGCCTCGGTGGTCGAGGTGGTCGAGGTGTTCGAGGTGTTCGAGGATGCCGGTCTCACGCAGCAGTTCGCGCACATCGTCGGCGTTCGTGACGCAGATCGCCCCCTCGCGCAACAGACGGTGGGCGCCCGCCGACGCCGCGCTCGTGACGGGGCCGGGTACCGCCGCCACCGTGCGGCCGATCGCGAGGGCGTGCGATGCCGTGTTGAGCGAGCCGCTTCGCCACCCGGCTTCGACGACGACGGTGACCTCGGCGAGGGCTGCGATGATCCTGTTGCGCTGCAGGAAGCGCCATTTGGTCGGAGCCGAGCCGCACGGCACTTCGCTCACGACCGCACCCGACACCAGGATGCGTTCGATGAGATCAGCATGCCCCGCGGGGTACGGCCTGTCGACGCCGCCGGCGAGGAGGGCGACCGTGGCGCCTCCCGCCGCGAGCGACGCGCGGTGTGCGGCTCCGTCGATGCCGTACGCAGCACCGGAGACGATCGGGATGCCGGAGCCGGCCAGGTCGGCCGCTACCTCCATGGCGACGTGCTCGCCGTAGGACGTCGCCGCGCGCGCCCCCACCATCGCGACGGACGGCTGCAGGCGGGCGAGGATGCCGGGCTGGCCCCGCACCCACAGCGCGAGCGGCGCGTGCGGACCGAGGTCGTCGACCTGCTGCGGCCACTCGGCGTCGCCCGGCACGAGGAGCCGTGCCTGCACGCGATCGGCGACGTCGAGGGACGTCTCGATGGAGGCCGCCGACAGGCGAGGCAGCCAGCGCCTGCGACCCTCGGCGAAGTCCGTCGCCGCGACATCCTGTGTCGAGAGCTGATCGCGCGCCTCGAGTGCTTGGAGAGCGCCGAGCGGGGAGAGTTCCGCGATGAGGCGGCTCGCGACGGCGTCGCCGGGCTCGACGAGGTGACTCCAGACGACCCGTGCGGCCAGTTGCTCCTCCTCCGCCCAGCCGACGGGGTCGGGCCGGTTCGAGAGGAGCGCAGGCAGTGCGCGCTGGGCCGCGGCGAGGGCGGAGGCGGAAGCCGTCATGGCGTGATTCCCTTCTTGAGGTACAGAGCGCGCCCGATGTCGTCGATGCTGAGCGCGCCGCGGCCCGCGAGATCAGCGATCGACCAGGCGACGCGGAGGACGCGGTCATAGCCGCGCAGAGTCAGCGCGCCGCGGTGCAGCGCGGCATCGAGCGGGCGGCGCACGACCGGCGACGGCGCCTGTGGCCCTTCACGCAGCCAGGTGCCGGAGACGTGGGCGTTCACGCGCCACGGTGTCTCGGCGAGACGATGCGCGGCGCGCCGGCGCGCCTCCCCCACGCGCTCGCGGGCCGCCGCCGTCGTCGTGGCGTGCTCGGCGGACGAGGTGCGATGCGCGACCGCGACGCGGGTGAGAGCCAGCTCGATGTCGATGCGGTCGAGCAGCGGACCGGACAGGCGCCCGAGGTAGCGGCGAATGGCCATCGCGGGACACACGCACGCTCCACCGACGACGCCGTAGTTGCCGCACGGACAGGGGTTCGTCGCAAGGACCAGCTGGAAGCGCGCCGGAAAGGCGGCCGTCGCGCCGGCACGATGGATGACGATGGCCCCGCCCTCGAGAGGCTGGCGCAGCGCATCGAGCGCCGACCCCATGAACTCCCCCGCCTCGTCGAGGAAGAGCACGCCGTCGCTCGCCCGTGCGATCGCCCCCGGACGCACCTGCCGAGAACCTCCGCCGACGAGCGCAGCGACGCTCGCGGAGTGATGCGGAGCCTCGAACGGCGGGGTGCGGGAAAGCGTGGTCACCGCCTCGCCCGAGAGCGAGCGGATCGAGGCGACAGACAGTGCCGCCCGGTCGTCGAGAGCGGGAAGGATGCCGGGGAGACGGCGTGCGAGCATCGTCTTGCCGGCGCCCGGCGGACCGGACATGAGGAGATGATGGCCGCCCGCCGCGGCGACGATCAGCGCGTCGACGGCCTCGCGCTGGCCGATCACGTCGCTGAGATCCGGCGGCGCCGGCTCTTCGCTCGCCGTGACGGCCCTTGCGACCGGTTCGCGGTCGACGGTCTCGACCTTCGCGCCGTGCCAGCGGGCGACCTCGGCGAGGTCGACGGCGCCCAGCACCGTCACGCCGTCGACGAGCTCGGCCTCCTCGCGGTTGGCCCACGGCACCACGATGCGCCGGACGCCGGCCTGCGCCGCGGCCGCGACGGCCGGCAGCACGCCCGGAACGGGGCGGAGCCGCCCGTCGAGCCCCAGCTCGCCCAGATGCACGGTCGCGGCGACGGACGCGGCATCCATCCTGATCTCGGTCGCCAGCGACGCGATCGCGATCGCCACATCGAATCCCGAGCCGCTCTTGGGCAGGCTCGCGGGCGAAAGATTGACGGTGACGTGGCGCCGCGGCAGCTGCAGGCCGCTGTTCGCGCAGGCGTTGAACACCCGCCGTGCCGCCTCGCCGAGGGCCTTGTCGGGAAGGCCGATGATCTGGAACCCCGGAGTCTGGTTCGAGAGGTCGGCCTCGACCTCGACGAGCGCCCCCTCCAGGCCCGAGAGGGCGACCGACCACGTGCGCGCGACGGTCATACGATGCCCGCGAGGTGCTCGAGCGATGCCGTCGCGGGGTCGGGCCCGATCAGCCCTATCGCGTCGATCCGCAGCCGACGACCCTGCGCCGAGGCGGGGTGCGCCGCGATCCACGCCATCGCGAGCCGCCACAGGCGGGCCTTCTTGACTTCGCCGACGGCCTCGAAGGGATGCCCGAAAGCCTCGCTCCGCCGCGTCTTGACCTCGACGACGACGAGCTCCCGCGCGGAAACGACGACGAGGTCGAGCTCTCCGCCCGGGGCGCGCCAGTTGCGGGCGAGCACGGCGAAGCCGAGCGATTCGTAGTAGCGCGCGGCGCGTTCCTCGCCCGCGCGTCCGAGCACGTCTTTGTCTGCCATTCCGGCATCGTCGCTCGGGCGGTCCGCCGCGTTCGGGCCGGGCCGCGGCATCCGTGCACTTCCGTCCGAAATGCCACGCCGGGGAGGAGCGGATGCGCGCCGACACACCGAACCGGGCGACGGCCCCGCCTGTCTAGGATGGAGGCACCATGGATGACGAAGTCTTCGAGGACTACGACCGCGAACTCGAGCTGGCGCTCTATCGCGAATACCGCGATGTCGTCTCGCAGTTCCAGTACGTGATCGAGACCGAGCGACGGTTCTATCTCGCCAACGAGGTCAACGTCGTCCGCCGCGACACCGAGCACGACTTCTACTTCGAGATCACGATGAACGATGTCTGGGTGTGGGACATCTACCGCGCCGACCGGTTCGTGAAGGCCGTGCGCGTGCTGACGTTCAAGGACGTCAACGTCGAAGAGCTGTCGCGCCGCGACTTCCACCTGCCCGAAGAGCTCTCGCTCGACAGCTGAGCGCCGGGCGGCGACCGCAGCGCCGTCTCAGAAGAGCGCCGTCTCAGAAGAGCGTCGGCGCGTCGGTGATCGACCACGACGCGCGGTGGTGCCGGCTGATCCCGTGCGCGCGGATCGCCTCGCGGTGGTCGGGGCTCGCGTAGCCCTTGTTGCTCGCCCAGTTGTAGGCGGGCAGCTCGTCGTGCAGGCCCGTCATGAGGGCGTCGCGCGCGACTTTCGCGATGACGGATGCCGCGGCCGCACTCGCGCAGTCACGGTCGGCCTTGATGACGGGTCGCACCGTTAGTCCCGTCGCACCCGCAGGGGTGATGTAGTCGTGGTTGCCGTCGAGGATCACGATGGCCTCTTCGGGCACCACGCCGTGCGTGCGCAGGTCGGCCAGAGCGCGGATCGTCGCGAGACCCAGCGCGCGGATGATGCCGATCTCGTCGATCTCGTCATTGCTCGCCCAGCCGACGGCGCTGACCGACACCCACTTCGCCGCCCGCGAGGCTACCTCGGCGCGCTTGGGCTCCGGCACGAGCTTCGAGTCGCGCAGCCCTTGCGGGACCCGCCGCCGGGCATCCGCCGCCGTCACGACGCTCGCGCCGACGGCAACCGGACCGGCGAGGGCGCCGCGCCCCACTTCGTCGCACGCGATGACGATCGGCCACTCCTTGAGGAGCCGGCGTTCGAGAGTCAGCCGCGGCTCGACGACGGTCACGATCCGGGGGCCTCCCCGGCAGGGCTCACCGCGTCGCTCGGCTCGGTCGAGCCGCTCTCGTCGGTCCCCTGACCGCTCTTGTCGGTCCCCTGCCCCGGATCACCGTCTCCCTGGTCGGGATGCGAGCTGCCCGCGTCGGGTACCCCGGCGAAGACGCCCGGGTGGAAGTCGAGCATGCCGAACCGCGACAGCGGCCACGTGATGATGAACGCCCGGCCCACGACGTTGTCGATCGGCACGAAGCCGTCGCCCGGCTGGTCCTGGTTGTAGCGCGAGTCCTTGGAGCGGTAGCGGTTATCGCCGAGCACCCACAGGCTCCCGGCGGGGACGACCACGTCGAACGGATCGCCCGATGCCGCGGTCTCGCCGCCCGGGAGCTTGAGATAGGAGGATTCGTCGATCGGCACGCCGTTGATCGTGATCTGGCCGATCGCGTTGCAGCAGACGACGTGGTCGCCGGGCAGGCCGATGATCCTCTTGATGAGGTGGTCGTCGCTGTCGGGAGCCGAGAGCCCCACGAGCGACAGCAGCCAGTCCAGGCCCTGCTCGATCGGCGGCCTGGTGTCTTCGGGCGACGGCGGCAGCCATCCGCCGGGGTCTCGGAAGACCACGATCTGGCCGCGCTCGTAGCCGCCGAAACGGGGCGTGATCTCGTCGACCAGGATCCGGTCGTTGACGAGCAGCGTGTCTTCCATCGACCCGGAGGGGATGTAGAACGACCTGACGACGAACGTCTTGACCAGGAACGACACCAGTATCGCGACGAGCACGATGATGACGACGTCGCGCAGGAACAGCAGCCAGCCGCGGCCGCGCGATTCGTGGCCGGACGACGAGTGCGGCGTCGGAACGGGCTCAGCGGAAGCCGTCTGCTCGGTCGTCATGTGGGTCCTTCGCCGGGCTCGCCCGGGAGATCGGGGGCCGTCCACTCAAGGGTCGCATACTCCGGCGGGATCGGCCGCGGCGCGCGTCGTCTTCGAGGGACGCGTCCTGCTCCGCCAGATGACGATGCCCCGGGCCGGCGGCCTCGGGGCATCGTGCGGGAGAACTCAGCGGTCGCGCTTCTCCTTGATCTTGGCCTTCTTGCCACGGAGGTTGCGCAGGTAGTAGAGCTTCGCGCGGCGGACGTCACCGCGGGTCACGACCTCGATGTGGTCGATGACGGGGCTGTGCACGGGGAACGTGCGCTCGACGCCGACCTGGAAGCTGATCTTGCGGACCGTGAAGGTCTCGCGCACGCCGTCGCCCGAGCGGCCGATGACGACGCCCTGGAAGACCTGGATACGGGAGCGGTTGCCCTCCGTGATGTTGACGTGCACCTTCACGTTGTCGCCGGGGGCGAAGGCGGGGATATCGGAGCGGAGCGAGGCCGCATCGACGGCGTCGAGGATCTGCATGATCGTCACTTCCTGCGGCCGCCACAGGTCGACCGCGAAAAAAAGGGAAAAGGATGTCGTGTGCCCGAGGCCGTCCGAATCGCTTCGGCCGGCTGACTCCCCTGAGGCAGAGCCGGGTCAGGGCACAAACAGCCATTCTGCCACGGATGCCGTGACCGGCCAAAACGCCTCGGTCAGCGCGCGTCGGGCTCGTGCTTCTCGGTGATGACGAAGACGCTGTCGGCCTCGCCGGGCGTCCGCGGAGCGGAGGACGCGGCATCCGGGATCGTATGAGGCGGGAGGTAGGCGACCCCCTCCGTCGTGTACATGAGCATGCTCGACGGCCGGGCCTCGCGCCAGAGCTGCCAGAGCGTGAGCCAGAACAGGCCGACGCCGGCGATGATCGTGAGCACCATGACAGGGGCCCACCACGCCTCGACGAACAGCCCCAGCGAGATGATCATCAGGTGCCAGACGGCGAAGCCGAGGACGTCCCACCACGAGACGGCCCGCTGCGCACGCACCGTGCCCCGTGCCCGCACCAAAAGGGTGAGGACGATCTGCCCCACGAAGACGGCCGGGATCGCGAGGAAGAGCACCCACAGGAACGCCCAGCCGCCGGCGTTGAAGACCGCCCATCCCACCAGGAGCCACAGTGGCAGCAGGAACGCAGCCGGGAAGAGCCAGCTGTAGAACGCACGTCGCAGCCACATGCGACCGATGGTACGCCGGTCGGCGCCCGGCGGCAGGGGTTCGCGATGTCCCACCGGCATCCTCCCAGCGACCTCGTGGATAAACCGGCAGAATGGACAGGTTGAGAGGAGCGCGATGATCGAGCTGCGCACACCGGCCGAGATCGAGGCCATGCGACCCGCCGGACGATTCGTGGCAGAGACGCTCGCGACCCTCCGTGACGAGACGAAGGTGGGGACGAACCTGCTGGCGATCGACCGCCGGGCGCACGAGCTCGTCCGCCGTGCCGGGGCGGAGTCGTGCTACATCGACTACCACCCGTCGTTCGGCGCCAGCCCGTTCGGCAAGGTCATCTGCACGTCGGTGAACGACGCGGTGCTGCACGGTCTCCCGTTCGACTACGCCATCCGCGACGGCGACCTCGTCTCGCTCGACTTCGCCGTGTCGATCGACGGATGGGTCGCGGACTCCGCCGTCTCGTTCGTCGTCGGCACGCCGCGCGACGAGGATCTCGCGCTGATCGACACGACGGAGCGCGCGCTGGATGCCGCGATCCAGGCGGCTGTCGTCGGCAACCGCATCGGCGACATCTCGTACGCGATCGCACAGGTCGCCCACGCCGCCGGCTACGAGATCAACACCGACTTCGGCGGCCACGGCGTCGGCCGCGTCATGCACGGCGATCCGCACGTGCCCAACGACGGCAAGGCGAACCGCGGCTACCCGCTGCGCGCGGGGCTCGTCCTGGCGCTCGAGCCGTGGTTCCTGGCGACGACCGACCAGCTCATCACCGACCCCGATGGGTGGACGCTGCGAAGCGCCGACGGCTCGCGCGGCGCGCACTCCGAGCACACCATCGCGATCACCGATGACGGCCCGATCGTCTTGACCGACAGGTCATTCCTCGGCGTCGACTGACGGCGGCTGCGCGTCCGCGCTCGTCACCACGACGGCCGCACTGTCGCGCGGAAGCACGAGCGACCCCTCGACGACGGCGGTGGCGGCATCCGTCGCCAGCAGGATCTCATCGGTCCCCTCGAAGCGCACCGGCTCGTCGCCGAGATTGACGAGCACGAGCAGATCGCCGCGGTGCAGGCGATAGACACGGCCGCCGTCGACGTCGACCGCCTCGCCGCTCAGCGACGCGAAGGCGGGGTCGGTGAGCTCGGGTCGCTCGCGCCGCAGCCGCGCGAGACCCTGGTAGAGGGCGAGGAGCCGCGCATGGTCGCCCTCCGAGACCTCGTCCCAGCGGAGCTTCGACCGGAGGAACGTCTCGGGGTCCTGTGGGTCGGGCACGATGTGCGGATCCCATCCCATTCGCGCGAACTCCGCGATGCGGCCCTCGGCCGTCGCCTCGCCGAGCTCGGGCTCGGGGTGCGACGTGAAGAACTGCCACGGTGTGGAGGCCCCCCATTCCTCCCCCATGAAGAGCATGGGGGTGCCGGGAGCCGTGAGCGTCAGGACGGCCGCCACGGCGAGCCGCTCGAACGAGAGCATCTGGCTGAGGCGATCCCCCGCCGCGCGATTGCCGATCTGGTCGTGGTCCTGCGCGAAGGTCACGAGGCGCCACGCGGGAACCTGCGGCGGGATGGGACCACCGTGGTCGCGACCGCGGAAGGACGAGTACGTCCCGTCGTGGAAGAAGCCCCGCGTCCACGTCTTCGGCACCGCGTCGAGTGCGGCGAAGTCGGCGTAGTAGCCCGAGGTCTCCCCCGTCAGGGCGACGTGGACGCTGTGGTGCCAGTCGTCGCTCCACTGCGCCGTCAGCCCATAGCCGCCGGCCTCGCGAGGCAGGATGAGCCGCGGATCGTTGAGGTCGGACTCCGCGATGAGCGAGAGCGGGCGCCCGAGGTGCGCCGAGAGGGCATCGGATGCCTCGGCGAGCTCCTGCAGGATGTGCACCGGGGCGTCGTCCTTCAGCGCGTGGACCGCGTCCAGGCGGAGGCCGTCGACGTGGTAGTCGCGCATCCACATCAGAGCGCTGTCGAGGAGGTGGCGGCGGACCGCCGGCTCATCGAGGTTGAGGCTGAAGCCCCACGTGTTGCGGCTCCCGTCGCGGAGATACGGGCCGAACTCCGGCAGGTAGTTGCCGCTCGGCCCGAGGTGGTTGTGCACGACGTCCTGGATCACGGCGAGCCCCGCGGCGTGCGCGGCATCCACGAAGTGCTGGTAGGCGGCCGGGCCGCCGTAGGCCTCGTGCACGGTGTTCCAGAGCACGCCGTCGTAGCCCCAGTTCCACACGCCGTTGAAGCCGTTGACCGGCAGCAGCTCGATGTGCGTCACGCCGACGTCGACGAGGTGGTCGAGCTTGCCGATCGCGGAGTCCAGCGTGCCCTCGGGGGTGAACGTGCCCAGGTGCAGCTCATAGATGAGGCCGCCCGCGAGCTGGAGCCCCGTCCACGACGCATCCGTCCATGAGAACGTCGACGGGTCGAACCATGCCGACAGGTCGTGCACACCGCGGGGCTGTCGACGCGACCGGGGATCGGGACGGGCGACCTCGGAGTCGTCCAGCACGAAGCCGTACTCCTCGCCGTCGGCGAGGTCGATGTCGGCGCGCCACCAGCCGCCGTCCTCGAGGCGGAGATCGGCATCCACTCCCCCATGCCGCAGCCGTACGCGGTGGGCGCGGGGTGCCCAGACCTCGATCACGAATCCTCCTCGGTAGCCAGGAGCGCCACGGGGTAGCGCGAGAGCAGTTCGGCGAGGGGGACGACGGTGCCTTCGAAGCGGCGGCCGGTCAGCACGTCGATCGACGCGCCCGCGTGGCGCAGCAGCGCCGTGTCGCCCCAGCCGCCGCGGCGGTCGAGGCCGACCGGGAGGCGTGTCGCGACGGCCACGGCGCCGCCGCGGTCATAAGCGACGGCATGAGCGGATGCCTCGCCGACGACCGTCATCGGGGTGTAGCGCGTGAACAGGCCGGGCCGGTCGCGGCGCAGCCGGAGGGCGCGGGAGGTCACCAGGAGCTTGGCGGCCCCGGTCTTGTCGACGGGCGGGAGGTCGCCGAGCGGGAATCCGGCGTCGATCTCGGCGAGGAGCGCCTGGCGCGCCGCGAAGTCGACGGGCCGCCGGTTGTCGGGGTCGACGAGGGACGTCTCCCACAGCTCCGAGCCCTGGTAGACGTCGGGCACGCCGGGGCCGGCGAGCTGCAGCAGCTTCGCGCTGAGCGAGTTCGACCAGCCGTACGGGCGGATCTCGCGGACGAAGTCGTTCACGAGAGCCGTCCCGCGGCCGAACGCCGCGTCGACCAGGTCGTGCATGCGCTCCTCGAAGGCGGCGTCGGGGTCCCACCACCCCGTCGCCTCGGCGGCCTCGCGTGCGGCCTTCTCGGCGTACGCGTGCAGCCGCTCCGGGGTCGCCGGCCACGCGCCGATGATCGCCTGCCACAGGAGGCTGTCGAACGGTCCGTGCCCCGTCGAGGCGATGCCGCGCAGACGTGTGAGCGCCTCGCTCCAGCGCTCCGGGAGCTCTGCCAGCACCGACAGGCGCGCGCGGACATCCTCGCCGCGCTTGGTGTCGTGGGTCGACAGCGACGTCATGCTGTGCGGCCAGCCGGCCTGCCGCCCCGCGAAGGCCCGATGCAGGCCGTCGACCGAGAGCGAGAAGACGCCGGGGTCGCCGCCGACCTCCGTCAGGGTGCCGAGACGCGTCTGGCGGTAGAACGCGGTGTCTTCCACGCCCTTGGCCATGACCGGGCCCGTGGTCTGCTGGAAGCGCTGAGAGACTTCGAGCGCGGGGTCGGCGAGCACCGCGACCAGTCGCGCGATCGCGTCGGCGAGCTCGGGACGACGGACGGATGCCTCGGCCGCGGCCGCGTCGAGGTTCTCCCGCCCCGCCGGGAGGTAGGAGCGGTACACCGGGAAGCACGCGAGCAGTTCGGCGAGGGCGTCGTCGGCGCCCTCGATCGTCTCGGGGAGGCACCGCACGAGGCGGCGGATCTCCGACACCTGGATCGTGTCGGCGATCATGCGCTTCGTGCCGTGGATGACGTCCGCGTACGGCACGGGAAGCTCGAGGCCCGAATCGGCGCGCAGGCGCGCGTCGAGGCGATCGAGGGCGTCCTCCCCCGCGGGGTCGATGAGCACGCGGTCGATCTCGGCCATCGCGTCGTACCCGGTGGTGCCGTCGGTCTCCCACCAGGCGGGGAGGGCTTCGGGGTGGTCGGTGCCGCTGTGCTCGAGGATCTTCTCGATCAGGACGTAGGCCCCGTCCGTCGCCTCGGCCAGGCGCTGCAGGTAGCCGCCCGGATCGAGGAGGCCGTCAGGGTGGTCGACGCGCAGGCCGTCGGCGAGGCCGTCGCGCACCCACCGGAGGATCTCGGCGTGGGTCTCGTCGAAGACCCAGGGGACCTCGACGCGGACGCCCGCGAGGGTCGTCACGGCGAAGAACCGCCGGTAGTTGAGCTCCGACGCCTCGCGCCGCCAGAACATCGGCTGCCAGTGCTGGCGCTCGAGGATGCCGCGGAGGGACGCGGCATCCGTCGTCGCCCGCTCGGGAGCCGTCCCCTCGGCGAGCGGCAGCACGTGGTCGAAGTACCGCACGTGGCCGAACGGCGTCTGCGGGCCCGGTGCCGGATCTGCGGTGAGCTCGCCGGCCTCGATCACATCGTCGAGCTCGCGCCCGAGGATCGGCACCCGCACGCGGCCGTCGCCGTACTCCCAGTCGATGTCGAACGCCTCGGCGTACCGCGAGCCGCGGCCGCGCAGGAGCACGTCCCACCACCACGGGTTCTGCGCGGGATCGGCCACGCCCATGTGATTGGGGACGATGTCGACGAGGATGCCGAGACCGGCCGCACGGGCCGCGGCGACGAAGCGGTCCAGGCCCTCGCGACCGCCCCGGGCGGGGTCGACGCGGGACGGATCGACGACGTCGTAGCCGTGATCCGAGCCCGTCGTGGCCTGCAGGAGCGGCGAGAGGTAGGCCCAGCCCGCACCGAGGTCACGGAGGTACTCCGTGACCTCGGCCGCGGCATCCAGGTCGAACGCCCTCCGGATCTGGAGGCGGTAGGTCGACGCGGGAGGCATGGGCTAGTGCTCCACCTCGGACTTCGGCGCACCCGCGGGCACATCGTCGAGGGAGTTGGTGAGCGACGCGGCGACGGACGCGGCGACGGAGTGGTCGGCCTCGATCTCGGGGGCGACATGCTCGCAGAGGAGGATGAGGGCCTTCGCCTGGACCATGACGACGCCGCCCGGCTCGATCGGATCGCCGCCGGCCTGCTCCCCCGCCGTGTCGACGAGGATGTCCCACACCGGGCTGAAGTCGACCTCGGGGATGTGGAATTCGACGGGCTCGTCGCCGGCGTTGAAGAGGATGATGAAGTGCCGGTCGTCGATCGGCTGGCCGCGGCGATCGCGCTCGCGGATGCCCTTGCCGTTGAGGAAGACGCTGATCGCGCGGCCGAAGCCCGATTCCCAGTCCTCCGGCTGCATCTGCGATCCGTCGGGGCGGCCCCACACGATGTCGGGCACGGGGGCGCCCTCCTCGCGACGCACCGGGCGCCCGTTGAAGAAGCGCTGACGGCGGAAGGTCGGGTGCTCCTTGCGGATCTTCGCGAGCGCGGCCGCGAACTCGATGAGCGGCTGGTCTGCGGCATCCCAGTGCACCCACGTCAGCTCGTTGTCCTGCGCGTAGCCGTTGTTGTTGCCGTCCTGCGTGCGGCCGAGCTCGTCGCCGTGCAGCATCATCGGAACGCCCTGCGAGAGCATCAGGGTGGCGATGAAGTTGCGCTGCTGGCGCGCGCGCAGCGTCAGGATCTCGGGATCGTCGGTGGGGCCCTCGGCGCCGTGGTTGTACGACCGGTTGTGCGATTCGCCGTCGTTGTTGTCCTCGCCGTTGGCGTCGTTGTGCTTCTCGTTGTACGACACGAGGTCGCGCAGCGTGAAGCCGTCGTGCGCGGTGACGAAGTTGACGGATGCCACGGGCCGGCGTCCCGAGTGCTCGTAGAGGTCCGCCGAGCCGGTCAGGCGCGACGCGAACTCGCCGAGCGTCGCGGGCTCGCCGCGCCAGAAGTCGCGGACGGTGTCGCGGTACTTGCCGTTCCACTCCGTCCACTGCGGCGGGAAGTTGCCGACCTGGTAGCCGCCGGGACCGATGTCCCACGGCTCGGCGATGAGCTTGACCTGCGAGACCACCGGGTCCTGCTGCACGAGCTCGAAGAAGGTCGCGAGGCGGTCGACGTCGTAGAACTCGCGCGCGAGGGTGGCAGCGAGGTCGAAGCGGAAGCCGTCGACGTGCATCTCGAGCACCCAGTACCGCAGCGAGTCCATGATGAGCTGGAGCGCGTGCGGGTTGCCGACGTTGAGGCTGTTGCCCGTGCCGGTGTAGTCGGTGTAGTACCGCTTGTCCTTGTCTTCGAGGCGGTAGTACGCGGCGTTGTCGATGCCGCGCATCGAGAGCGTCGGGCCCATGTGGTTGCCCTCGGCGGTGTGGTTGTACACGACGTCGAGGATCACCTCGATGCCGGCGGCGTGAAGCGCCCGCACCATCCCCTTGAACTCCTGCACCTGCTGGCCGCGGTCGCCCGTGCCCGAGTAGGTGTTCTGCGGCGCGAGGAAGGCGATCGTGTTGTAGCCCCAGTAGTTGGAGAGGCCCTTCTCCTCGAGCGTCGAGTCGTTGACGAACTGGTGCACGGGCATGAGCTCGAGCGCCGTGACGCCGAGCCGCTTGAGGTGCTCGATCACGACGGGGTGCGCGATGGCGCTGTACGTCCCGCGGATCTCCTCGGGGATCGCCGGGTGAAGCTCGGTGAGCCCCTTGACGTGCGCCTCGTAGATGAACGTCTCGGAGTACGGCGTCTTCGGCAGGCGGTCGCCGCCCCAGTCGAAGAACGGATTGACGACGACGCCCTTCATCATCGACGACGCGGAGTCCTCGTCGTTGCGCGAGTCGGGGTCGCCGAAGTCGTAGCCGAAGACCGACTGGTTCCAGCGCACCTGGCCGTCGACCGCCTTGGCGTAGGGGTCGAGGAGGAGCTTGTTGGGGTTGAACCGCAGTCCCGATGACGGGTCGTGCGGGCCGTACACGCGGTAGCCGTAGCGCTGGCCGGGACCGACGTTGGGGAGGTACGCGTGCCACACGTACGCGTCGACGTCTCGGAGCTCGACGCGTGTCTCCTTGCCTCGATCGCCGAACAGACACAGTTCGACGCGTTCTGCCCCCTCGCTGAAGAGGGCGAAATTGGTGCCATTGCCGTCGTACGTCGCGCCGAGCGGATATGCGGAGCCGGGCCAAGCCTGCACAGAGGTCCTCCTTGGGATGGTTCTCCACCCTACCCAGCGTCGATGACCGGGCAGCGGGGGTTGCGCGCCGTGCGGTGCGTGTGTGACGGATGCCTCACCGCCATCTCACATCGGGTCCGAGGCCACCGTGAGGGAAACGTTCGCTGAGGGTAACGCGACCCGTCCGAGCGCCGAAACACCGTGCTCCTAGCGTGGCCGCCATCCCCCACCCGTCATCGACAGGAGGCGACATGACCGAGTCGGCATCGCAGGAATCGCTCGAGCGAGCGGCGAGCGACGTCAAGAGCCGGAAACACGGCGCTGACGAAACGGCAACATCGTCCGCCTACCGTGGCGCCATGAGCTCCACCCCGTCACCCGGCGCGCACGTCGTCGTCGTGGGTGCGGGAATGGTGGCACACCGCTTCGTCGACAGCCTTCTCAGCCGCAGCGACGACACGTGGCGTGTCACGGTGCTGGGCGAAGAGCCGCGGCATCCGTATGATCGCGTGGGATTGACCGGCTACTTCGCCGGAGCGTCGCCGGAGGATCTGACCCTCGAGCGCTCCGTGCTCGACGACGAGCGCGTCGCCTTCGTGTCGGGCGATCCCGTCGTGCGGATCGATCGTGGCGCCCGGACGGTGACGACGGCGGGCGGACGCGTCGAGCGGTATGACCGGCTCGTCCTCGCGACGGGCTCGTATGCCGCCCGTCTCGCGGTCGACGGGTTCGGCCACGAGGGCTGCTTCGTGTACCGGACGCTCGAGGACGTCGAGCGTCTGCGGGCCTTCGTCGACAGCCGCGCTCGCGAGCTCGGCCGGCCCCTCACCGGGATGGTCATCGGCGGCGGACTGCTGGGCCTCGAGGCCGCCGGTGCGCTTCAGAGCCTGGATGTCGCGCCCACCGTCGTGCAGTCGTCCGACCGTCTCATGTCGGCGCAGCTGGATCTTCCGGCGGGCACCGCGCTCCGCCGGCTCATCGAGTCCCGCGGCATCGCGGTCAAGACCGGCTCGATCACGACGCGCCTGGACGCCGACCGGTCGGGGAAGGTGGCCGCGCTCGAGTTCCGCGACGGCTCCTACGCCGCCGCCGACGTCGTCGTGTTCACGGTCGGCGTGCGGCCCCGCGACGAGCTGGCACGCGAGGCGGCCCTCGCCGTCCACCCCCGGGGCGGCGTGCTGATCGACGAGGGATGCGGCACATCCGATCCCGCCATCCTCGCGATCGGCGAGGTCGCGAACTTCGACGACCTGTGCGTCGGCCTCGTCGCTCCCGGCTATGCGATGGCGGAGGTGGCGGCGACCAGGCTCCTCGGGGGCGAGGCATCCTTCCCCGGCTACGACCTGTCGACGAAGCTCAAGCTCTCGGGAGTGGACGTCGCGAGCTTCGGCGACGCGTTCGCGGAGACGCCCGGGGCGCTCGACGTCGTCTACTCCGACCCCGTGGCCGGCGTCTACAAGAAGCTGGTGCTCTCGGACGACGCGAAGACGCTCCTCGGCGGCATCCTGGTCGGCGACGCCTCGGCGTACGGCTCGCTGCGACCGCTCGTCGGGGGATCGCTCGGGGGCGACCCGGCGGCGTACCTCATGCCCGACGGCGGCGTCGCGGCACCCACGGCGGAGCTCCCCGACGAGGCGCTGGTGTGCTCGTGCAACAGCGTGACGGCGGGGGCGATCCGCCACGCCGTGCACGACGAGGGCTGCACGGACGTCGCGGCCATCAAGTCGTGCACGAAGGCCGGAGCCGCCTGCGGCTCGTGCGTCACGATGGTCAAGAAGATCCTCGGCACGGAGCTGGCGAAGTCGGGTGCGGCGCTCAGCAACGCGCTGTGCGAGCACTTCGACATGTCGCGTCGGCAGCTGTTCGACGCGGTGCGCGTCTCGGGCCTTCGCACCTTCAGCACGGTCATCGAACGCTTCGGCGCGGGCCGGGGATGCGACACCTGCAAGCCCGCTCTCGCCAGCATCCTGGCCACCCTCACCGGCACGCACGTCCTCGAGGGCGAGAATGCGGCGCTGCAGGACACCAATGACCACGTGATGGCGAACCTGCAGAAGGACGGAAGCTACTCCGTCGTGCCGCGCATTCCAGGGGGCGAGATCACGCCCGAGGGACTCCTCGTGATCGGCCAGGTCGCGAAGGACTTCAACCTGTACACGAAGATCACCGGCGGACAGCGGATCGACCTGTTCGGCGCGCGCCTCGAGCAGCTCCCCGACATCTGGAAGCGTCTCGTCGACGCGGGCTTCGAGTCGGGCCACGCCTACGGCAAGTCGCTTCGCACCGTGAAGTCGTGCGTCGGATCGACGTGGTGCCGCTACGGCGTGCAGGACTCCGTCGGAATGGCTGTGGAGCTCGAACTGCGCTACCGCGGCCTGCGCTCGCCCCACAAGCTGAAGCTCGGCGTCTCGGGCTGCGCGCGCGAGTGCGCGGAAGCACGGGGCAAGGACGTCGGCGTCATCGCGACCGAGGCGGGCTGGAACATGTACGTCGGCGGCAACGGCGGCTTCACGCCTCGGCACGCCGTGCTCCTCGCGGAGGGCCTGAGCGACGCCGAGCTGCTGACGGCGATCGACAGGTTCCTGATGTACTACATCTTCACCGCCGACCGCCTGCAGCGCACGGCGCCGTGGTTCGAAGATCTCGAGGGCGGCATCGAGGGCCTGCGTGCCGTCATCTTCGAGGACAGCCTCGGCATCTGTGCCGACCTCGACGCGGCGATGGCCGCGCACATCGGGGCGTATCAGGACGAGTGGAAGGCGACGCTCGACGATCCCGAGAAGCTCCGGCGCTTCGCCTCGTTCGTCAACGCGCCGACGACTCCCGACCCCTCGCTCGCCTATACCGTCGAGCGCGGTCAGCCGCGGCCCGCAACCGCCGAGGAGCGCGAGGACAGCCGTGTGCTCATCGCGGGGACGACTCTGGAGGTACGCCGATGACGCTGACACAGCCGGCCCCGACCTCGACGACCGACACGTCCTGGGTGCGCGTGTGCGCCCTCGCGGATCTCGAGGTGGAGCGGGGCCGCGCCGCGCTCGTGGGCGACGCGCAGGTCGCCCTCTTCCTGACCCACGGCGGCCGCGTGCACGCCGTGTCGAACCTCGACCCGTACAGCGGCGCCCACGTCATCTCGCGGGGCATCGTGGGAACGCGGCAGGACGCCCCCACCGTCGCCTCGCCGATGTACAAGCAGGTCTTCGATCTGCGCACGGGCGTCTGCCTCGACACGCAGGGCAAGGACGCGGAGCGCCTCGCCGTCTGGCCCGTCGCGGTGCGCGACGGGGATGTCTACCTGAAGGCGGTGCGGTCATGACGACGATGCTGGGTGTCTCGCTGGCGGGCCGCGACGTGCTCATGGTGGGCGGCGGCGCCGTCACGGCACGCCGGCTGCAGCGATTCCTCGACGACGGTGCGATCGTGCGGATCGTCTCCCCCGAACTGAGTGACGAGGTCCGGCTGCTCGCCACGACACACAGGCTCGTCTGGGACCCCCGGCCGGCGCGCGCCGACGACGTCGGAGATGCCTGGCTCGTGCACACCGCGACAGGTGACGCGCAGACGGATGCCGCGATCGCGGCCGCGTGCGAACGTGCCAAGACCCTCTGCATCAACGCGTCGGACGGCGCCCACGGCTCGGCGCGTCTGACCGCTCAGACGCGATCGGGCGACGTCCTGGTCGGCGTCGTGTCGGATGCCGGTGTGGATCCGCGACGCGCGGGCCGGCTGCGGGACGCGATCGCGGCGCTCCTGCGCGAGGGCCGGCTCCCCCTGCGGCGCCGCCGTGCGGGCGCCGCAGGTCGCGTCGACCTCGTGGGCGGCGGCCCCGGCCCTGTCGACCTCATGACGGTGCGCGCGCGTCGCCTCCTCGCCGAGGCCGACGTCGTCGTGGCCGACCGGCTCGGTCCGACCGACGTGGTGGGCGAGCTCGACCCCGAGGTCGAGATCATCGACGTGGGAAAGCGCCCGGGGCACCACCCCGTGCCGCAGGAGGAGATCAACCGGATCCTCGTCGCGCACGCGCGCGCCGGGCGCCGCGTCGTGCGGCTCAAGGGCGGCGATCCCTTCGTCTACGGGCGCGGTGGGGAGGAGGTCGCGGCATGTCTGGCGGCCGGCATCCCTGTCGACGTCGTGCCGGGGCTCACGAGCGCCGTGTCGGTGCCGCAGGCGGCCGGGATCCCTGTGACGCATCGCGGGACCGCGGCATCCGTCCATGTCGTCAACGGTCAGGCCCCGACGACCGCGGCGACCGTCGCGGCGATCGCCGACCCGACCGTCACCACCGTCGTGCTCATGGGCGTCGCCGCGCTCCCCCGGCTCGTGCAGACCGCCCTCGCAGCGGGCGTGCCGCGGGACCGGCCCGTCGCGATCGTCGAGAGCGGCCACACGCCGGCGCAGCGCACGACCCGCACGACGCTCGGCGACGCCGTCGCCGCCGCCGGGGCCGCGGGCGTCGCCAACCCGGCGGTCATCGTGATCGGAGACGTCGCCCGAGCCGACCTGCTCCTGCCCGCCCCCGAACTGATCGGCGATGCCACCCGGTGACCGAAGCTCCACGCCCCACACTGTCGGCCGCCCTCGAAGGCTGCACGATCGTCGTCGCCGTCGACCGCCGCTCCGGAGAGCTCGCGGCGGCCCTCGAGCGCCACGGCGCGACCGTCCGGCACGCGCCGGCGCTCACGATCGTCCCGCACATCGACGACGAGGCCCTCATCGCCCGCACGCGCGAGCTCATCGCCCATCCGCCCGACGTCGTCGTCGCGACGACCGGCGTCGGGTTCCGCGGCTGGATGGAGGCCGCCGACGAGGCGGGGCTCCTCGACGATCTGCACGCCGCCTTCGCGGGCGCACAGATCGTCGCGCGGGGACCCAAGGCGCGCGGCGCGATCCAGCAGGCGGGACTCACGGCCGACTGGGTCGCCGAGTCCGAGACCTCCGCGGAGCTCGGCGAGTTCCTCCAGGCAGAGGGTGTCGCGGGCCGGCGCATCGCCGTGCAGCACCACGGCTCGGGCGCCGACGGTCTCGACGAGCTCTTCGACGGCGAGGGGGCGGATGTCGTGAGCCTCACGGTCTATCGGTGGGGACCCCCGCCCGACCCCGAGGCGGTGCGCAGGTCGGTGGTCGCGACCGGCGGCGGCGAGGTCGACGCCGTGCTCTTCACGTCGGCGCCAGGAGCCTTCGAGTGGCTCGAGGCGGCGCGGCGGGAGGGCGTGCTCGACGACATCCGCCGGCTCTCGGCGCACGGCCGCGTGCTTCTCGCGGCGGTCGGCCCCATCACGGCCGGACCCTTGCACGAAGCCGGACTCGACCCGCTGGTCGCCGACCGCGGTCGGCTGGGGTCGCTCGTCCGGGCCGTCGTGACCTACTTCGGCGGGGGCCACGCGCCCTCGCGCGAGACGACGGCGGGGCGTCTCGAGCTGCGCAGCAGCGGCGTCGTGCTCGACGGCGCGTACCTCCCGCTCTCCCGCACCGGGGTGGAGCTCGTGGGCGTGCTCTTCGACGCCGACGGATCGGTCGTCGCCCGCCCCGCACTCCAGGGTGCGCTGCCTCGGTCGGGTGACAGCGCGCACGCCGTGGAGATGGCCGTCGCCCGCGTGCGGGAGGCGCTCGGCGTTCCCGATCTCATCAAGACCGTCGTCAAGCGCGGCTACCGCCTCAACACCGACTAGAGCAGGTCGGGCCGGCGCTCCCGCGTGCGCTCGAGGCTCTGCTCGCGGCGCCACGCCGCGATCGCGCCGTGGTTGCCGCTCAGGAGCACCGCCGGCACTTCGAGGTCGCGCCAGACGGGCGGCTTCGTGTAGCTCGGGTACTCCAGGAGACCGTCCTCGTGCGACTCCTCGACGAGGCTCGCCGGGTTGCCGACCACGCCCGGCACGAGACGCGAGACCGCCTCGATCATCGCCATCGCCGCGACCTCGCCGCCGTTGAGCACGTAGTCGCCGAGGCTCACGCTGCGCACGCGCCCGCGCTCGGCGTAGTGATCGATGACGCGCTGGTCGATCCCCTCGTACCGTCCGCACGCGAAGACGAGGTGGGACTCCTCGGCGAGCTCGCGCGCGAGGCTCTGCGTGAAGCGCTCCCCCGCCGGGGACGGGACGATCAGGAGGGCCTCCTCGTCCAGGACCGCGTCGAGCGCCTCGCCCCAGGGCTCGGGCTTCATCACCATGCCGGCACCGCCGCCGTAGGGCGTGTCGTCGACCGTGCGATGACGGTCGTGGGTCCAGTCGCGGAGGTCGTGGACGCGCAGATCCAGGATGCCGCGGTCCCGCGCCTTGCCGATGAGAGAGACGTCGAGCACATCGAAGAACCCCGGGAAGATCGTCACGATGTCGATGCGCACGGGTTCGAGTCTAGGCATCCGTCCATGTTTCCGACGCGTGACGGCGCCCTCACCCGCCGCCCGCGGAGGGCGTGACGGACATGTGATGAAGAGGTAACCGACTGGGCCGACCGGCCGAAACACCCGCCTCGTAGCTTCGCTTCATACCTTCCCGAGGAGAGTGCGATGACCACGACCGTGACATCCCCCCACGGCGGCGCCGAGGCGGCCGCCCGCACCACCCCCGTGACGCTCACGCGTCGACCTGGACGCTGGCTCGACGGCTGGAACCCCGAGGACGAGACGTTCTGGCAGACCGAGGGCCGCGCGATCGCCCGGCGCAATCTCGGCTGGTCGATCTTCGCCGAGTTCCTCGGCTTCATCGTGTGGCAGCTGTGGAGCATCGTCGTCGTGATGCTCCCCGCCGCGGGCTTCACGTTCACGAGCTCGGAGGCGTTCTGGCTGATCTCGGTGCCGAGCCTCGTCGGCGCCACGATGCGCTTCCCGTACACGTTCATGGTCGCGAGGTTCGGCGGTCGCAACTGGACGATGATCTCGGCGGGCCTGCTGCTCATTCCGTCGCTCCTGCTCGGCGTCGTCGTCGGCAACCCCGACACCCCGTTCGGCGTCATGCTCGCCGTCGCCGCCCTCGCGGGCTTCGGCGGCGGCAACTTCGCCAGCTCGATGGCCAACATCACCTACTTCTTCCCGCAGAAGGAGAAGGGGTGGGCACTCGGCCTCAACGCCGCAGGCGGCAACATCGGCACGGCGGTCGCGCAGTTCGCGGTGCCGATCGTCGTGACGGCGGGTGCCGCCGCGACGCTCAACCTCTCCCTCGCCGGCTGGATGTGGGTGCCGCTCATCCTGGTGGCGATCTGGGGCGCGTGGCGCTACATGGACAACCTGTCGAATGCGCGATCGGATGCCGCGGCCTCGGCGGCGGCGCTGCGCGAACCGCACCTGTGGCTGCTCGCCGTGCTCTACATCGGCACCTTCGGTTCGTTCATCGGGTTCGCGAGCGTCTTCCCGAAGCTCATCGCGGATCAGTTCCCGGCGTTCTCGACGATCCAGGTTGGGCAGGCCGCCGTCTCGCTCGCCTTCCTCGGCGCCCTCGTGGGCTCGCTCGCCCGGCCCTACGGCGGCAGACTCGCCGACCGCATCGGCGGGGCCCGCGTGACCGTGGGCGCCTTCAGCGTCATGGGTCTCGGCGCGCTCGCCCTCGTGTGGACGCTGCCCCTGCAGAACTTCGGGGTCTTCCTTGCCTGCTTCCTCGTGCTGTTCGCCGCGACGGGGATCGGCAACGGGTCGACGTACCGGATGATCCCCAACGTGTTCGCCGCCCGCGCCCTCGTGGTGACGCGGTCGGGGCGCCCCGACGCGGGGGTCGCGATGCAGCGCAAGGCCGCCGCAGCCCTCGGCCTCATCTCGGCGATCGGCGCGTACGGCGGGTTCGTCATCCCGCAGGTGCTCAACCTGTCGCAGTCCTCGACGGGCGCGTACACGGCGGCCTTCTACGGGTTCGTCGTCGCCTACGCGGCTCTGCTGACCCTGACGATCGCGGTCTACATCGTCCCCCGTCGTTCCCTGGCCGGCCAGCGCATCTGACCCCCGGTCCCCGAGAGGCCGCACCCGACGGGTGCGGCCTCTCTCGCGCTCCCGGCCGACCCGGTTCCCGAGCGAACGAAGCGAGACGAGGGCCGACGCCGTACCCGCGAGCAGCGCAGTGCCGCCCGTGACGGAGGCCACGCCTCCTCGTCTCGTCGCTGCGCTCCTCGTTCGGGCCGAGGGTCAGTAGACGTCGCGCACGTAGCGCTTCGAGGAGATGAGGCCCTTCTTGAACTCCGCGGCGTCGTCGTCCGAGAGTCCGCCATGCTGGCGGGCGATCGCCGTCAGGGCGTCGTCGACGTCCTTCGCCATGCGGCTCGCGTCGCCGCACACGTAGAGGTGTGCCCCGTCCTGCAGCCAGCGCCAGAGCTCGACGCCGTGCTCCCGCATCCGGTCCTGCACGTAGATCTTCTGCCGCTGGTCGCGCGAGAACGCGACGTCCAGGCGGGTCAGGAACCGGTCCTCGCGCATCGCGAGCAGCTCGTCCCGGTAGTAGAAGTCGGTGGCCTCGTGCTGCTCGCCGAAGAACAGCCAATTGCGGCCCGTGTGCCCGTCGGCGCGCCGATCGTGGAGGAACCCGCGGAACGGCGCGATGCCCGTGCCGGGACCGATCATGATCATCGGCACGTCGCCCGCGGCGGGCGGCCGGAAGTGCGACGACTTCTGCAGGAAGACGGATGCCTCGCCCCCGCCGATCGCGTCGGCGAGGTAGGTCGAGCCCACCCCGCCCCTGCGCCGCCCCGTCTCGGTCTCGAAGCGCACGACCGACACCGTGAGCTGCACCTCGTGAGGATCGGTCTTCGGGCTCGACGAGATCGAGTACTGCCGGGGCTGCAGGCGCTTGAGCACCGACATCCACTCGTCCGCCGGCGCGGCCACGGGGAATTCGCGCAGCAGATCGACCGCCTGCATGCTCCACAGGTGCTGCTCGAGGCGGCTCTTGTTCTCCCGTCGCAGCAGCGTGGCGAGGAGCGCATCGCTGTTGCGCTCGGCGACGAAGGCCAGCAGGTCGGAGGTGATCCGAGTGATGTCCAGCTGCGTCGCGAGCGCCTCGTCGAGGAAGCGCTCGTGTCCGTCGACCTCGACAATGGCGCGCGCGGCGAGCCCCGTCACCTCGAGCCACTCGGCGACCACCGCCGGCGAGTTGGCACACACGAGGCCGAGCGAATCCCCCGCCTCGTAGGCGACCCCGACACGGCTGAGATCGAAGCCGAACTGGCGCACTTCCTTCTGCGACCCCGGGCCGCTCAGGAGCGCATTGGTCACGAGGGCCGCGCGCACGGGGTTGGCCCGCGTGAACAGTCGTCTCGTGGCGGGGACGGATGCCGCGGCATCCGTCGCACCGCCCCCTGAAGCGAGCGCGGCGATGACGCCTTCGAGCCACGCCGCTGCGGGTTCGTCGTACTCGGGCTCGCAGTCGACTCGGGGCACGATAGGCGTCGCGCCGAGGGCGGCCAGGCGCGCGTCGATGCCGCGGCCATGTCCGCAGAAGTCGTCGTAGCTCGGATCGCCGATCGCGAAGACCGCGTACTCGAGCGCCGAGAGCTCCGGCACGTCGTCGCCGTGGAGGGCCGCCCACAGATCGGCGGCGTTGTCGGGCGGGCCGCCGTCGCCGAAGGTCGAAGTGACCACGAGAAGCGTCTTGGTGTCCGCGAGTTCGGCGAGCGACATGTCGATCATGCTCACGACGCGAGTCGGGATGCCGCGTTCCGCGAGCGTCGTGGCGCAGCTCTGCGCGAGCTCTTCGGCGTTGCCCGTCTGGGATCCCCAGAGCACCGTCACCCGGTCGGTCGGCGTGGCATCTGCAGCGGCGACCGCCGGGGCGAGCGGGGTCCGCGAGTACAGCCCGGCCAGCACTCCGTCGACCCACGCCCGGGCGAGCGGGCCGATCGGCGCCGCCGCGGGCAGAACGGGGGCGGTGCCCGGTACGGCCGGCGCGGCCTCGAGTGCCGCCAGGAATCCCGAGACGTAGGCGCTCTCCGACTCGCCGAGCTGCGGCGCGACGAGCTGCGGCGCGACGAGCTCGCGAGCCGCGGCGGGACGCGGCATCCGTTCCCCCTTCGCCGGAGCCGCACCCCCCTCCGCCGACTCCGCCCTCGCCGGCCCCACGCGCCGGAGCGACACCGCGGCGTACTTGAACTCGGGCTGCAGCGAAGCGGCGTCGACCTCGTCGTTGGTGAGCGCGTTGACCGTCAGGTACTCCCCGTGCTCGTCGTTCCAGTGGAAAGGTGCGAAGCAGGCGCCCGGCTGCACGCGGTCGGTCACACGGGCCGGGAGCACGACCCGTCCCCGCCGCGACGACACCTCGATCTGATCGCCCGCAGCGATGCCGAGCCGCTCGGCATCGGCGGGATGGATCTCGACGAACGGATCGGGATCCAGCCCCACGAGCTTGGCGATCTTCCCGGTCTTCGTCATCGTGTGCCACTGGTGCTGAAGGCGGCCCGTGTTGAGGATCCACGGATAGTCGTCGTCGGGAAGCTCCTTCGGCCCGAGGTGCGGCCGCGCGAGGAACTGCGCCCGCCGTGACGGCGTCGCGAAGGCGAGCCGCGGCGTCGCTCCCGCCTCCGTCACGTGCAGCGACTGGCTCACCCCGTCGTTGAGGTAGCGGATCGGATGCCGCGTCTGCGCGTCGCCGGGCGGAGCCGGCCACTGCACGGGCCCGCCGCGCAGCCGCTCGTGGGTGACGCCGCGGATGTCCCACCCCGTGCGCGGGTTCCAGAACCGTCGGATCTCGTCGAAGACCTCGGCGCTCGATTCGAAGGCGAAGCCCTCGCCGAAGCCCATCGCCTGCGCGACCCGGCAGATGAGCAGCCAGTCGGGCATGGCGTCGCCCGGCGGCTGCGCGGCGCGCGGCACGAGCGTCATCGTGCGGTCGCTGTTGACGGCGACCCCCTCGGATTCGACCCACAGCGTCGCCGGCAGCAGGATGTCGGCGTAGGCATTGGTGGCGGTGTGGGTGAAGACGTCCTGCGCGATGACGAGCTCTGCCGCCTCGAGTCCCGAGATCACGGTCTTGCGGTTGGCGACGGATGCCACGGGGTTGGTGCAGATGATCCAGGCGGCCTTGATCTCGCCCTCTGCCATGGATCGGAACATGTCGATCGTGCCGGTGCCGGCCTCGGCGCGGATCGTGCCGGCGGGAAGTCCCCAGACATACTCGACGAAGGCGCGATCGTCGGCGTCGAACACGGCGCGCTGCCCCGGGAGCCCGGGGCCCATGTACCCCATCTCACGGCCGCCCATGGCGTTGGGCTGCCCCGTCAGTGAGAAGGGACCGCTCCCCGGCCGGCAGATCGCGCCGGTTGCCATGTGCAGGTTGCAGATCGCGTTCGTGTGCCACGTGCCCTGCGTGGACTGATTGAGTCCCATGGTCCACAGCGACATCCACTCGCCGGCCTCGGCGATCCAGCGCGCGGCGGTGCGGATGTCGTTTTCGGGGAGCCCTGTGATTCTCGCGACGCGCTCGGGCGGATAGTCGGCGAGGAACCCGGGCATCGCCTCCCAGCCGTCGGTGTGCTCGGTGATGAACTCCCGGTCGATCGCGCCTTCCTCGACGAGGAGGTGCAGCAGGCCGTTGAGGAGGGCGAGATCGGTGCCGGGCGCGATGGGCAGGTACAGATCGGCGCGGTCGGCCGTCGCCGTGCGCCGCGGGTCGACGACGATGAGCTTCGCGCCCCGCTTCAACCGATCCGCCATCCGCAGGAAGAGGATCGGGTGGCAATCGGCCATGTTCGACCCGATGACGAAGAAGAGGTCGGCCAGATCGATGTCCTCGTACGATCCCGGCGGTCCGTCGGCGCCGAGCGACTGCTTGTAGCCCGTGCCCGCCGAGGCCATGCACAGGCGCGAGTTCGATTCGATGTGGACGCCCCGCAGGTACCCCTTGACGAGCTTGTTCGACAGGTACTGCGCCTCGATCGACATCTGCCCCGAGACGTACACGGCGATGGCGTCGGGCCCGTGCTCCTCGGCGATGCGGCGAAGGCGGGCGCCCGCCTCGGCGACGGCCGTGTCGAGCGGGACCGGCACGGCGTCCTCGCCGCGCTCGGGTCTCACGAACGCCGTGGCCATTCGGCCAGGGGCGCGCATGAGATCGAGGTGGGTCGCGCCCTTCGTGCACAGGCGTCCCTTGTTGGCGGGGTGGAGGCGATCGCCCACGGTCTTCGAGACGGCCGTGCCGTCGGTGGACACCGTGATGCCGCAGCCGACGCCGCAGTAGGAGCAGGCCGCGCGCACGTCGGTCGTCGGTGCTGCTGAGCGCACCGCCGCGTCGTCTACGAGAGGGCCCATGTCCCGATGTTCGCCGACGCATGTTCCACGGCGTCGTGCGCCGTGTTACCGCATCATCACGCCGATCTCACGGCGGCGGCGCGGGACGTGTGAGAAGACTCAGGCCTCGTCGACGTGGCGGGGCTCGTCCGCGGCGGTGTCGTCCGTGGTGTCGTCGTCGGCTTGCGCCTCGGTGTCGACGGATGCCTCGGCCTCGTCGTCTCCGTCAGGCAGCTCCTCGAAGAGCCCCGGCGGAGGCGTCACGATGACGCGGCCTGCCGCGATGTCGACCTCGGGCACGATCGCCTTGACGAAGGGCACGAGGATCTCGTTCTCGTCGTCGGCGCGCACGATGAGCAGATCCTGGGCGGGCAGGTGGTCGACACGGATGACGCGGCCCACGACCACGTCGTCACGCACGACATCGAGCCCGACGAGCTGGTGGTCGTACCAGGCGTCGTCTTCGGCGGGGGCTGCCGTGGCATCCTCATCGACCCAGAGGATCGCGCGAACGAGCCCCTCGGCCGCCGTGCGGTCCTCGACACCGTCGAAGAACGCGACGGGGTGGCTGTTCATCCACTTGAACTCGCGGACGGTCAGCTGCTTGCCGTGCCACGGCGAGGACTCGGGGACCTGCAGAGTGAAGGTCGCACCCGGGACGAATCGGCCGTCGGGATCGTCGGTGTACAGCTCGATCTTGACCGCGCCCTTGAGGCCGTGGGCCTTGACGAGGCGCCCGACCCGGAGCTGATTCTTGGCCGACTTCGGCGGCCGGGCGGGGCTGTTCGCCTCTGCCGGTGTCGTCGAGTCGGGTTGCTCTGCCGCCGCCATCAGTCGTCCGCGACGTCGACGCGCACGCGTCGGCCGTCGGCGAGCGCCGAGATCAGCGTGCGCAGGGCCTTGGCCGTGCGTCCGCCGCGCCCGATCACGCGACCACGATCATCGGGGTGGACGTGCACCTCGAGGACGTCGCCGCGAGGCGACGTGGAAGAGTGGATGCGGACGTCGTCCGGGTGATCGACGATCCCCTTGACGACGTGCTCGAGCGCGGCGGAGAGCACGGATTACTCGGCGTCTTCGGCCGGTGCAGCCTCGGCCTCGTCGGCGGGTGCCGCGGGCTCTTCGGCCTTCTTCTCGGCCTTGGGCTTGATGACCGACTTCTTGGCGGAGTCGAGCTCGAAGGCGGGCTTGGGCTCGGCCGTGCGGACGGTCGAGACGGCGTCCTTGTCGCCCTTGAACTTGCCCCAGTCGCCCGTGAGCTTGAGCAGAGCGGCGACCTGCTCGGTCGGCTGGGCGCCGACGCTCAGCCAGTACTGCGCGCGCTCGGAGTCGACCTCGATGAACGAGGGCTCCTCGGTGGGGTGGTACTTGCCGATCTCCTCGATCACACGACCGTCGCGCTTGGTGCGCGAGTCGGCCACGACGATGCGGTAGTAAGGGGCACGGATCTTGCCGAGGCGCTTGAGACGGATCTTGACAGCCACGATTCTCCTGAATGTGTGGAAAGTGAGTGAACCGATCGCCTGGAGCGTGGGGTGCACACCCGGCGGAAGCTCTGAAGGGAGGACCTGTCGCTGGATAGAGGGTCGAGCGGAGGGTCCAGCCCTCTATTCTGCCAGATTGCGAAGTGTGCCGCGAACCATCCGCGAGACGCGGGGTCGCGGCATCCGCGTGCCAAACTGAGCGGATGACGGTGCCTTTCGCGACATCCGCCCGCTCCTCGGTCGGACTCGAGTGGGAGATCATGCTCGCGGACGGCGTCACGGGAGACCTCGTGCCCCGTGCGCCCGAGATCCTGCCGGCGCTCGAGGAGTCGACGGCGCTGGAACGCTACACCGTGACCGGCGAGCTGCTCACCAACACGGTCGAGGTCACCAGCGGGATCGGCGACACGGTCGCCGCCGCGGTCGACGACATCGCGGATGCGATCGCCGCCATCCGGGAGCAGACCGACCCGCGCGGCATCGAGCTGCTGTGCGCGGGGAGCCATCCGTTCGCCCAGTGGTACGACCAGGGCATCACCGACAAGACGCGGTATCACAAGCTCATCGAGCGCACCCAGTGGTGGGGGCGCAACATGATGATCTGGGGCATCCACGTGCACGTCGGGGTGGAGGACGTCAACAAGGTCTTCCCGCTGATCAACGCCCTGTCGATCTATCTGCCGCATCTTCAGGCGCTGTCTGCCTCCTCGCCGTTCTGGGCCGGAGAGCGCACGGGGTACGCCTCGAATCGCGCGCTGGTGTTCCAGCAGCTGCCGACGGCGGGGCTCCCCTGGCCCCTGCAGGACTGGAGCCAGTTCGAGGGCTACCTCGACGACATGGTGCGCACGGGGGTGATGGCCGACGCGTCCGAGGTGCGCTGGGACATCCGCCCCGCGCCGCGCTGGGGCACCATCGAGGTGCGCGCGTGCGACGGCATGTCGACCCTGCCGGAGCTCGCCGCGGTCGCGGCGCTCGTGCAGGTGCTCGTCGAGCACTTCTCTCGGCAGCTGGACGAAGGGCGCAAGCTGCCGTCGATCCCGCCGTGGTTCGTGCGCGAGAACAAGTGGCGCGCCGCCCGCTACGGCCTCGAGGCGCGGATCATCGTCGACGCCGACGGCACGCAGGCCCCCGTGCGCGAGCACCTGATGCAGACGATGGACGAACTCGCCGACATCGCGGTGGAGCTCAAGTGCGCGCGCGAGTTCGTCGGCCTCGACACGACGCTCACGCAGGGCGCTTCCTATGCCCGGCAGCTCATGGTCGCCGACGCCGCCGACGGCGACCTCCGCGAGGTCGTGCAGCACCTCATCCGCGAGTTCCGCGCCGGCCCCACGCTGCGCGAACATCTCGCCCAGCTTTCGCGCTGAGCCTCGCGCGGCCGCTCACCCTGCTCTCCCCCGCCCGACGTCACGAGGGTAGGAGTCCGCGCCGGCGTAGGACAGATCGCCCGCCTGCGGTCCTACGCCCGCGCCATCTCCTACCTCCGTGAGCGGGGCAGGAACGGCGATGACTCGCGAGAGGGGTGGGGAACGACGAATGCCGCGCCCCAGCGCCGGCCTGCGACTCTCCGTCGCCTAACTGCCCCCCTGCTCCCTGCCCCCCTGCCCGACGTCACGAGGGTAGGAGTCCGCGCCGGCGTAGGACAGGTTCACCGCCTGCGGTCCTAACCCGCGCCATCTCCTCCCTGCGCGTGCGGGCAGGAACGCTGCCCCCCTGCCCGACGTCACGAGGGTAGGAGTCCGCGCCGGCGTAGGACAGACCTGCCGCCTGCGGTCCTACCCCCGCGCCATCTCCTCCCCGCGTGTGCGGGCAGGAACGCTGCCCCCCTGCCCGACGTCACGAGGGTAGGAGTCCGCGCCGGCGTAGGACAGGTCCACCGCCTGCGGTCCTACCCCCGCGCCATCTCCTACCTCCGTGAGGGAGCCCCGCGGTGCAGGCCCTGCGCGACCGCCGCGAGCACCGTCCGCTCGACCATCGGCCAGTCGAACATCACCTGCTGATAGTCGAAGCGCAGCACGGTGAAGCCGAGGAGGGTGAGACGCGCGTCCGCGGCGATGTCGCGCCGACGGTCGGCCGCCGAGCTGTGGTGCTCGAACCCGTCGACCTGCACGACGAGCGACTCGCCGATGAGGAAATCGACCGGATGCCCGTCAATCCAGATCTGCTGCCGGATCGCGACGCCGAACGGCGTGAGTCGCGAACGGAAGATCGTCTCGAGCCCGGAGTCGCTCAAGGTCGAGCACGCATCGACGATCGCCCGCGCGCGAGAACTCCCCCAGTCGATACGACGCAGCGCCTCGAGGCTCACCGCTCCCCGACGCAGTGCAGATTCCCAGACCGTGAGCGCCTCTTCGCGGGGCATGCACTCAGACACGTGAAGGAGCGCGTTCACGATCGGATCCTCCGAGGCATATCGGCCGACGGGAGCCGGTCCGGATGACCAGTGCGCGATCACTCCGTCTCGAGGGACTCGGGATGCCGTGGCCTTCACCGCGATGTGCAACTCGTCGTGCGGCGGCACCCACAGGCCGCGGCGCGCGGCGGCGCTGACACAGGTCAGCCGCCCGCCCGCAGAGATGGCACGGACGAGCCGCTCGTCCACTCCGGGGAGCACGAGCCACGACCGGCGCACTCGCGACACTCGTCCGCTCTGCACCGCCGAGACCATCGCCTGCGTCGTGAAGCCGGCGGCACGTGCATCGGCGCTATGGGCGACGCCGTCTCGCAGCGAGAGCCAACCAACGAATTCGGCGGGACGAGGCATCCGTCCACCCTGCCTGCATCGTCGGCGCGGGCGGGCCGCCGTCCGGCGATCGGTGCAGACCACACCCGCGTGGCCGTCTGGGGAGGCGAGGCCGCGCCCGACGCTTAGCCTCACGAGGGTAGGAGTCCGCGCGCGCGTAGGAGGACATGCCGGGCAGACGTCCTACCCCCGCGCCATCTCCGACCCTCGTCACGAGGCTGGGCGGGATCGGGTGCGCGGACCGGCGACGGATGGAAGGACGGATGCCGCGCCCCGCGCCGCCCACAGCCACGGCGCAACCCCTAGCCGACCCCGCCTCCCACCTCACGAGGGTAGGAGTCCGCGCGAGGGTAGGAGGACATGCCGGGCAGACGTCCTACCCCGGCGCCATCTCCGACCCTCGTGACGGCAGAAGGAGCAGAAGGAGCAGAAGAAGTAGAAGGGACGAGGAGGGAAGGCTGAGAGGTCAGCCGCGGCCGAGCATCTTCTGCAGCTCGGCGAGGTCTTCCTCGGTCGGGCCGCCCTTCCCGCCAACGCCGGCGCCGGCGCCACCCGCGAGCCCGAAGCCCGAACCGGTTGGGGCCGCGGGTGCTTGCGCCGCGAGGCCGGCGTTCTCGGCCGCCCGCTTCGCGGGGTTGCCCGACCGCGAGCCCGACCGCGACTTCTGCTGCTTGCCGCGCTTGGACGACGCGCCGGGGCGTCCTGCGCCGGGAACCGGGCCCATGCCGGGGATGTTCGGCACACCGCCGCGCGCGACGGTCTTCATCATCTTCGCCGCCTGCTCGAACCGCTGCACGAGCTGGTTGACGTCGGTCACCGTCATGCCCGAACCGCGGGCGATGCGCAGGCGGCGCGAGCCGTTCAGCACCTTGGGGTTTCGGCGCTCCCCCGGCGTCATCGAGCGGATGATGGCCTCGGTGCGGTCGATCTCGCGCTCGTCGAAGTCGTCGAGCTGCTGTTTCATCTGACCCATGCCCGGGAGCATCCCGAGCATCTTCTTCATCGAGCCCATCTTCTTCATCTGCTGGAGCTGCTCGAGGAAGTCCTCGAGCGTGAACTGCTCCTTCGCGATCTTCTCGGCGACCTTCATCGCCTCTTCCTCGTCGAACGCGGCCTGGGCCTGCTCGATGAGGGTGAGGATGTCGCCGAGGTCGAGGATGCGCGACGCCATACGGTCGGGGTGGAAGGGCTCGAGGTCGTCGAGTCCCTCACCGGTCGAGGCGTAGATGATGGGACGGCCCGTCACGGACGCGACCGACAGCGCGGCTCCACCGCGTGCGTCGCCGTCGAGCTTGGACAGGACGACGCCGGTGAAGTCGACGCCTTCCTGGAAGGCCTTGGCCGTGTTGACGGCGTCCTGACCGATCATCGCGTCGATGACGAAGAGCACCTCGTCGGGATCGGTCGCCTTGCGGATGTCGGAGGCCTGCTTCATGAGCTCGGCATCCACACCCAGGCGGCCTGCCGTGTCGATGATGACGACGTCGTGCTGCTGCCGGCGCGCGACCTCGACGCCGTCGCGGGCGACCTGCACGGGATCGCCGACGCCGTTGCCCGGCTGCGGCGCGTAGATGGCGGCACCGGCTTGGCCTGCCACGACCTGCAGCTGGTTCACGGCGTTCGGACGCTGGAGGTCGGCCGCGACGAGGAGCGGCGTGTGACCGTCCTTCTCCAGCTGCTTGGCGAGCTTGCCCGCGAACGTCGTCTTACCCGAACCCTGGAGCCCCGCGAGCATGATGATCGTCGGCGGGTTCTTCGCGAACTGCAGCCGGCGCTGCTCTCCGCCCAGGATGCCGATGAGCTCCTCATTGACGATCTGCACGACCTGCTGCGCAGGGTTCAGCGCACGGTTGACCTCGTCGCCCAGCGCGCGCTCGCGCACCTTCGCGGTGAAGTCCTTGACGACGGGGAGCGCGACGTCGGCGTCGAGCAGGGCGCGTCGGATCTCGCGGACCGTGCCGTCGACGTCCGCGGGCGTGAGCTTGCCCTTGGTGCGCAGATTGCGGAAGGTCTCGGTGAGCCGATCGGAGAGCGTGCCGAAGGTAGCCATGATCACCCGATTCTACGGGAGCGCGTCTGCGTCCTCGGCGGGCCCGAGTTCCTGGAAGAGCGTGATCTGCAGGTCGGCCGGTGCGCGCAGTCGCGAGTTGAGAGAGCGCCAGGGTGTCAGGCGAGCGGATGCCTCGAGCTCCGCGCCCGCCGCGACGAGCCGATCGGTCACGGCAGCGGTGTCGCCGACCTCGAAGGCGATGCGGATCGCCTCACTCGGCGTGTCGCCGTCGGTCTCGACGCGGTCGATGAGCGCGACCTGGCCCGCGTTGGACAGCTCCAGGGTCGCCTCGCCGGCGGCCAGGATCGTGACGCGCGCGTCGCCCTCGCCCTGGTACGACTCGCGTTCGACGAGGCCCAGCTCGTCGCGGTAGAACGCCAGCGCCTCCTCGAACCGGTCGGCGCGCGCGACCACGCGCAGCTGCCGGACGGGGGCGGGGAGCGTCCGCGCCGCCGCGGTGAGGGCGCGGGAGAGATGGCCCGCGAGCGGAGCCCGACCGGCGCCTTCGCGTGCCCAGGCGTCGATCGCTGCGAGGACGGCGCCGCCGTGCGCGGCTCCCGCGACATCCGCCTCGAGGGCGTCTTCGCCGGCCCGGCGCAGACGGTCGGCGACGGCGGTCGCGATGCGGGAGCGGCGGACGGATGCCTCGCGCTCGAGCTCCGACTCCAGGCCCATCGTGCTCGTGTTCACGAGTGCGAGGGCGAGGCTGTCGGGCGCGAAGTCCTCTCCGACAGCCGTGAGCGCGGCGCGGACGGCGGCCGCGGCATCCGCCGAAGCGTCGTCGCGAAGCGATTCCTCGAGAATGCCCACGCGCTCGTCGAGGCCCGACCAGAGCACATCGGACTTCGAGGCGAAGTAGTTGAAGAAGCTCGAACGGCTCACCCCGGCGCGCGAGGCGATGTCGGCGATCGAGGTCTGCTCGAAGCCCTGCTCGAGGAAGAGCTCGCACGCCGCCTCGGCGAGGGTCTCGCGCGAGGAGGCGCGCGGGCGGCCGGTGCGGGGCTCGGTGCTCATGCCTCCACGGTATCCGCCTTCGGGATGCGCGATCCGGCTCGTTCGGGAGCGTATTGTTGGACGCGATCCAAGAAGTCGCCACAAGCGAAGGAGCGCCGTGCTCGACATCCTGACTCCCGGGTTCGCCCCCCACTACGTGCCCTATCACGACGGCTGGGCGCTGCAACGGAGCGTGCACGAAGAGGTCGTGGCGGGCACGCGCACCGACACGCTGATCCTGCTCGAGCACGAGCCCGTCTACACGGCGGGTGCACGCACGGCGCGGCATGAGCGTCCGACCGACGGAACGCCCGTCGTCGACGTCGACCGCGGCGGCAAGATCACGTGGCACGGGCCGGGCCAGCTCGTCGGGTACCCGATCGTCCGCCTCCCCGAGCCCGTCGATGTGGTCGGTCACGTGCGCCGCATCGAGGCGCTCCTCATCGACGTGCTCCGCGAGTTCGATGTCGACGGGTATCGCGTCGAGGGGCGCAGCGGCGTCTGGGTGCGCCGGCCCCTCGGTGAGGACAAGGTCGCGGCGATCGGCGTCCGCGTGCAGCGCGGCGTGACGATGCACGGCTTCGCGCTCAACTGCGACAACACGCTCGCGGGCTTCCGCGGCATCATCCCGTGCGGGATCACGGATGCCGGGGTCACGACCCTCAGCGAGATCGTCGGCGCCGACATCACCCCCCTCGATGTGCTCGACGCCGTCGTCAGAGCCTTCCAGGCCGAGTACGCGGGAGCCGTCGCGTGAGCGCGTCGGGCCCGGACGGGCGCAAGCTCCTGCGCCTCGAGGTGCGCAACGCCGAGACGCCCATCGAGCGCAAGCCGGAGTGGATCAAGACCAAGGCCAAGATGGGGCCGGAGTACCAGGCGCTGCACTCGCTCGTGAAGACGGAGGAGCTGCACACGGTCTGCCAGGAGGCCGGCTGCCCCAACATCTACGAGTGCTGGGAGGACCGCGAGGCGACGTTCCTCATCGGCGGATCCCAGTGCACGCGCCGCTGCGACTTCTGCCAGATCGACACGGGAAAGCCCGCCGACTACGACACCGACGAGCCCCGGCGCGTAGCCGAGAGCGTGCAGCGCATGCAGCTGCGCTACTCGACCGTCACCTGCGTCGCGCGCGACGACCTGGCCGACGGCGGGGCATGGCTCAACGCCGAGACGGTGCGCCAGATCCATGCCCTCAACCCGGGGACGGGCGTCGAGCTGCTCGCGACCGACTTCAACGGCGACCCGGCGCTCCTGAGCGAGGTCTTCGCGTCACGGCCCGAGGTCTTCGCGCACAACGTCGAGACGGTCCCGCGCATCTTCAAGCGCATCCGCCCGGCCTTCCGCTACGAGCGATCGCTCGACGTGCTGACTCAGGCCCGCGACGCGGGCCTGATCACCAAGTCCAACCTCATCCTCGGCATGGGCGAGGAGCCGGAAGAGGTCGTGCAGGCGCTGCAGGACCTCCACGACGCGGGAACCGACATCATCACGATCACGCAGTACCTGCGTCCGACGCCGCGGCACCTCCCGGTCGCGCGGTGGGTCAAGCCGCAGGAGTTCGTCGAGTTCAAGGAGGAGGCGGAGCGCATCGGCTTCCTCGGCGTGCTGGCCGGTCCTCTGGTGCGCTCGTCGTATCGCGCGGGGCGCCTCTGGGCGCAGTCGATGATCTCGAAGGGCCGCGACATCCCTCCGCACCTCGCGCACATCGCTCAGGATGTGCACGCGGAGCGCGGCTTCGCACAGGCCGTCTGACCGGTCCGGCGCGCCGAAGACGTCGCGCCGGCCTCTCCCTTTCCGCGCGCGGAAACCGCCGCGCGCGGAGCGGTCGCCTCGGCCTCTAGTCCGCGCTCGTGACCGACAGCACGTCGCCGTCCGAGCCGAGGTTCACCAACAGCACGTCGTCGGTCGCGTCGGGATCGAGCGCGTACTCGAGCACGGCGAACGGCTCGGAGCCGCCGTGCTCGTCGGCGAGGATCGTCATGCTCATCAGCTGAAGCGACCGGATGATGTCGATGTGGACGTCGCCCGAGATGTCGACGAGCATCTCGTCGATGTCTTCGCCGAGCGCCTCCTGCTGCTGGAGGATGTACTCAATCACCTCGCTGGTGCGGTCGTCGAGCTCCGAGACCATGGCGTTGCGGGCACTGCGGTCGATCGCCTCGAGCGACGACACGAGCCCCGCGGCCACGTCGAGGGCCGCCTCCGAGACGTCGTCCTGGTCGGGCGCCGTCAGATCGACGGTCACGCTCTGGTCGCCGAGGTCGACGTTCTCGGACCAGAAGATCGACCCGTCCGGTCCGGACTCCAGGAGCCCGAAGAAGTCGTGTTCGATCGCCATGAACCCATGAAACCAGCCTGCCGGGCCCGGCGGTAGTGGCGACGCTCCGCGTGTCGGCGAAAGCCCTGATCAGTCGACGAGGGATGCCGCGAACACGTGCGGCGTGAAGCCCGTGAGGTCGCCGATCCCCTCGCCCTGGCCGAGCAGCTTGACGGGGATGCCGGTGCGCTCCTGCACCGCGAGGACGAACCCGCCCTTCGCCGAGCCGTCGAGTTTGGTGATCACGAGGCCCGTCACCCCCGCGTGCTCGAGGAAGGCCTGAGCCTGCATGACACCGTTCTGGCCGGTCGTGGCATCCAGCACGAGGAGGACCTCGCTGATCGGCGCCTGCTTCTCGATGACCCGGCGGATCTTCGTCAGCTCGTCCATGAGGCCGCCCTTGGTGTGCAGGCGTCCGGCGGTGTCGACGAGCACGATCTCCGTGCCCGTCTGCTTGGCGTACTCGATCGTCTGGAAGGCGACGGATGCCGGGTCCTGTCCCTGCTGCTGAGGGCGAACGATCGCGGCGCCGCCGCGTTCGGCCCACGTCGCAAGCTGGTCGACGGCGGCCGCGCGGAAGGTATCGGCCGCGCCGACGACGACCGAGCGCCCGTAGCGCTGGAGGAACTTCGCGAACTTGCCGATGGTCGTGGTCTTGCCGACGCCGTTGACCCCGACGACCAGGACGACGGCGGGACGCTCGGTCAGCCGCAGCGTCGTGTCGAACTTCGCGAAGTGCTCCTCGAGCGTCTCCTTCAGCATGCGCTGCAGGTCGCGGGGGTCGGTCGTGCGGTAGCGCTCGACCTTCTCGCGCAGCTCGTCGACGATGCGCTCGGTGATGTCGGGGCCGAAGTCGGCGGTGAGGAGGGCCGTCTCGAGGTCCTCCCACGTCGTCTCGTCGATGGTCGGCTTCACGAACATGCCGCGCAGCGCGCGACCGAGCGACCAGGAGCTCTCTGCCATGCCTCCAGCCTATGGGGCGGGCCGCGTGAGCACTTCCGAGCGCGGGCGTCAGCCCTTGCCCGTGAAGACGAGCTCGAAGGCGTCGGGGTCGGCGCTCAGCAGCGCCCATACCGCCGACACATTCGTCTTCGCGGGGCATTGCAGCGTCGCGACGAAGCCCTCGCCCACGGCCGCGAAGGCCCTCGCCGCGATGATGTACGTCGTGCCCGCTTCGGCATCGGCGCCGGCCACGGCGCGCGTCTGCACGAGTTCCGAGGGTGTGCGCAACGGCGCCACGTCATCCTTGACGAACTCCGCGATCTGCTCGGCGGTCGTATCGAACTGCGCCGCGAGCAGTTGATCGGAGAGCGCGGAGTCGCCGGCCGAGGCATCCCCCGTGAGCGTTCCGTGCCAATAGCCGATCGTGCAGCCGGTCTCGTCGCTCCGGTACGACCACGATCCGTCGCCGTCGTCGGTCGTGAGGACGGAATAGCCCTTCTTGCCCGCAAGCGTGTCGGCCCACGCCGCGCTCTGCGACGGATCGAGCAGCTCGCCGTCGTCGAAGGTGATCTGCACGGCCGGCGAGGAGGAGCCGGAGGGGGTCGGCGCCGGCGAGGCACTGGGCGCCGGCGCGGCCGTGCATCCGGTCAGGGCCGCCAAGGCGCCGACGGCGAGAAGAGCGGCGAGACCGCGCGTACGGGCGCGTGTCACGACGCGACGCGCTCCCCGACACGCTGACCGACGACGGCGGAGACGCCGTCCTGGCGCATCGACACGCCGTAAAGCGCGTCGGCGATCTCCATCGTGCGCTTCTGGTGCGTGATGACGATGAGCTGACTCGATTCGCGCAGCTGCTCGAACACCCCGAGAAGCCGTCCGAGGTTCGCATCATCGAGGGCCGCCTCGACCTCGTCGAGGATGTAGAACGGACTCGGTCGCGCCTTGAAGATCGCCGTCAGGAGCGCCACGGCCGCGAGCGAGCGCTCACCGCCCGAGAGGAGCGACAGCCGCTCGATCTTCTTGCCGACGGGGCGCACGGCGACCTCGATGCCGGTCGTCAGAGGATTGTCGGGGTCGGTGAGCGAGATGCTTCCCGTCCCACCCGGGAAGAGGATCGGGAACACCTCGCCGAAGGCGACCTTCGTGTCGTCGAACGCGGCGAGGAAGATCGTCTGCATCCGCTCGTCGAGCTCTTCGATGATCGTGAGGAGGTCCTTGCGGGTCTGTGTGAGGTCGGCGAGCTGCTCCGTCAGGAACTTGTGGCGCTGCTCGAGCGCCGCGAACTCCTCGAGTGCGAGCGGATTGACGCGTCCGAGCTGAGTGAGTTTGCGCTCAGCCTCTTGCAGACGTCGGCGCTGCTGTGCGTGGTCGTACGGGACCGACTTCTCTTCGTCGTCGTCGGATTCGACCGGAACGGGCTGATCCGGGCCATATTCCGAAACGAGAATGCTCTCCTCGAGGCCCAGCTCCGAGCCGACGCGCTCGAGCAGGCTCGTGACGTGCAGCCGCTTCTCGTGGATCTGCAGCTCGAGTCCGTGCACGCTTTCGGTGAGTCCGGCGAGCCGCTCGCGCGCGGTCGCCTCCTGCGCCCGAAGCTCGGCGAGCTCCTGCGTCACCGCCGTGCGCGCGCTCTCCGCGGTCGCGAGCTCGAGTCGGGCCTGAGTCACCGATCGGTCGACGGAGTCCAGGAGCGGCGGAAGCTGCGCCGTGACGTCGGCGGCGATCTCCCGCTGCCGGCGGCGGATGACGGCCCGCCGGGCCGACTCCGCCGCGGCCTCCCGCTCGCGCTCCCGCTGCTTCTGCAGCTGGACGACGCGGGCCTCCCCCGCGCGGACGCGCTCCCGGAGGGTCTCGACGTCGAGCCGCGTCCGCATCTCGTCCTCGCGGGCTGCCTCGAGAGCTGCGAGGAGTCCGTCGCGTGCGGACGCGTCGAGGATCGGGCGGGGCGCCTCGAGGGCGACCGTGAGCTGGTCTTCGGCGACGCGCGCGGATGCCGCGGCATCCTCCACCGCCGCCTGAGCCTGCGCGAGTCCGGTCGCGAGTCGATCGCACTCGGCGATCGCGGCCTCGTATCGTACCGTGGCCCGGTTCACCTGCTCGGCGTGCGCGGCGAGGGCCGCGTCGTGGGCGCGCAGCGTCTCGAGCGCCGCCTTGGTGTGCTGGCGGGCTTCCCCGAGAGACCGCACCTTGTCGGCCAGGGCCTCGCGGAGGGAGTCGGCGACGACGGTGATCTCGGAGAGACGGTCGTTCGCGGCGTCCCGCTCGGCGGCGAGTTCGAGCCGAGAGCGTCCCTGCCCCGATCCGGCGCGGACCGTGTGGGCCGTCACGACCTCGCCGGCGCGCGTGACGACGGTGACGCCGTCGCGGACGATCGTGCGCGCGGCGTCGAGGTCGTCGGCGATGAGCACGCGGGCGAGGATGCCGATGATCCCGTCCGGCGCGGTCACGACGTCGCGCGCGGCGACGGCTCCTTCGGCGGCGGTGTCTGCGGCACCGGGCGCGGCGCCGGCACCCTCGGCACGGGCGATCGCGATGTCGACGACACCGAGATCGCCGTCACGCGCGATGGCCGCGACGCCGAAGGCATCGTCGGTCGTCTCGACGAGGACTCCCTCGGCGAGGGGACCGAGCACGGCGGCGATCGCCGCCTCGTACCCGGGCTTGACCTTGATGGCATCGCCGATGAGCCCGCGCACGCCGCTTCCGCCGCCGGCCACGATCTCGGCGGCGGCGTTGCGCACATCGAGCGCCCGGCCGAGGGCCTTCGTCTGCGCCGTGAGCGACTCGAGCTCGCGCTCGGCGGCGTGCAGGCGCTCGCGCAGCGTGCCGACGGCGGCCTCGGCGTCGGTCGCGTCGCGCTGCGCGCGTTCGTAGGCGGCGGCGTGCTCGGCCGATGTGCCCTCGGCGACGAGATCGGGATCGATGCCCGCGAGAGTCTCCTCCGCCTCGGCGCGACGGGCGAGCGCCGCATCGAGAGCCTTCTGCTGGCGCTCGACGGCGGTCTGGACGGCGGCGAGGGCGGATGCCGCGGCCTCCGCCGTTCCGCGGAGCGCCGTGATCCGCATGTCGTGCTCCGAGACGAGGGCGCTCTGCGCCGCGATGTCGGAGTCCAGCGCGTCCAGCTCGGCGCGGGCGCGCATGACCTCGCGCGCGGCCTCGGCCGCGGCATCCTGGGCATCTCCCAGCCCGCCGGCGATCTCGTCGATCTCGGTGAGCGCCTCGTCGATCATCGCCTGCGACACGGTCGTGCGCGCACCGGGATCGTCGTCCTCGCCCTCGCTCAGGAGCGCCAGGCGCTGACCGGCGAGCGTGTACAGGCCGCGGATGCGCTCCTGCACGCGCTCGAGCCCGAAGGCGACGCTACGGGCGCGGTCGACCGCCTCGGAGCGCTGATCGGCCTCGAGCACCTCGATGCGGGCGCGGACGTGGTCGAGCTGATCCTGCAGCACGAGACGCTCCGCGTGGCGCTCCTGTTCGCTGCGGGTGTGGTCGGCGAGCTCGGTGCGCAGGCCCACGAGCTCGTCGGCGAACAGGCGCGCCTTCGCGTCTCGCACGACGGCGGCGATGGTCGCGGCTTCGCGCGCGATCTCGGCCTGGCGGCCCAGCGGCTTCAGCTGACGCCGCAGCTCTCCCGCGAGGTCGCTGAGGCGCATGAGGTTCGCCTCCATCGCCTCGAGCTTGCGAAGCGTCTTCTCCTTGCGCCGACGGTGCTTGAGGATGCCGGCAGCCTCCTCGATGAAGCCGCGGCGCTCCTCGGGCGATGCCTGCAGAACGCTGTCAAGACGCCCCTGGCCGACGATGACGTGCATCTCGCGCCCGAGGCCCGTGTCGCTCAGGAGCTCCTGCACGTCCAGCAGACGGCAGGTCTCGCCGTTGATCGCGTACTCGCTCGCCCCGTTGCGGAACAGCGTGCGGCTGATGCTGACCTCGGAGTACTCGATCGGCAGCACGCCGTCGGCGTTGTCGATGGTGAGCTGCACCTCGGCCCGGCCGAGCGGTCCGCGCGTCGCGGTGCCGGCGAAGATGACGTCCTCCATCTTGCCGCCGCGAAGGGTCTTGGCCCCCTGCTCGCCCATGACCCAGGCCAGCGCGTCGACGACGTTCGACTTGCCCGATCCGTTCGGGCCGACGATGCAGGTCACACCGGGCTCGAAGGCGAAGGTCGTCGGCTGCGCGAACGACTTGAACCCTTTGAGCGTCACGCTCTTCAGGTGCATGGAAAAGCCTCCGCGACCGGCCGATGATATCCCGACAACCGTACCGGAACCGCCAAGGAACGCCGGTGCGCCGAGCCGGATGACGGATGCCTCGGCCCTCGGTCTTCGCGCGCGCACGACGGGGCGCCGAACCCCCCGCCACGCATCGCGACACGCCCGGCGACACGCCGATTCTGGGAAAACGCTTGACGCACGCTCCAGCTGCGCGCTAATCTCTCAGATCGCGTCAGAAGTAGAAAGGAGGTCGCCATGATGATGCACATGACAGCTGTCGGCACTGCGCCGGCATACGCCACCCCGCGCGGTGGATTCGTCCGTGTCTCGGCGACCGGGTCCTTCTGCGCGTTCCTCCCCACAGCCGGCTGACCCGCCGGCCCTGGGAGAGCTCTGCCTTCGAGCAGACCGATCCGGCGATTCCGTCCGTGGCGCTTCTGTGCGCCCGCCTCGCCGCCGCCCCTCCGAGTGCATCCGCGCGCTCCCTCGGCGATCCGACCCGTCATCCCTTTCAACGAAAGACACCATCATGTCGAAGCTCCTCGTGGACGTCCGCACCGCGGACCTCCCTACGCCCACCACCGCGCCGGCTCTGCCGCCGCCCGCCCCTGTCGGCCTGATCGATCGCGCGTCGCTGCGCCTCGGCCTCTGGCTGCTCCTGCGCAGCACGATCCGCGCGAACCGTCGCGCAGATCGTGCTCGGAATATCCGCACCCTCGAGACCCACCGCGGTCTCCGGGCGCGCGAGATCGCTGCACAGCGGCGGCTGCTCCTCGAGCAGCCGCACCTCTGACGGTGTGCGGCCCGTCCGGGCCGCACACCGCTGCCTCCCGATACATCCGCTTCTGACGAGGACCCCATCATGAGCACCACGACGATCACCGGCGTCGAGTTCCGACCGCTGACGATCCCCGCATCCATCGACTCCCCCGACGCACGCGACTTCATCGAGATGGTCGACGTGCGCAACCGGATCTACACCGAGATCTCGGGCCACGGCGATCACGCCATCGCCGCCGACGAGCTTCTCCCCCACTACCGCCCCGACGAGTACGAGCGGCGCCTGAGCTGGGTCGTCCTCCGCGACGGCGTCATGGTCGGCCGCGTCGGGGCCGACATCCCATTGCACGAGGGCTCGAAGAACGTCTTCTGGCTGATCGAACTGCTCCGGGAGGCGCAGGGGCAGGGCATCGGGTCCGCGGCGTACGCGCTCGTGGAGCAGACGGCGCGCGAGCACGGGCGGACCGTGCTGCAGTCGTGGGCCGAGCATCCGGCCGCGCCCGGGCCCCGGATCGATTCTCCGACGGGCTTCGGGTCGATTCCCGAGGATCGGGCGGCCAGGTTCTACCTGCGTCACGGCTACGCGCTCGAGCAGGTCGAGCGCAACAGCGCGCTCGACCTGCGCGCCCCGTTCGACGAGATCGAGCGCCTCCTCGACGAGGCGAAGGCGGCGTCCGCCGGCTACCGGGTCGTGCAGTGGTCACCCCCCACCCCTCCCGAGTTCGCCGACGGCTACGCGTGGATGAAGTCGCGGATGAACACGGATGCCCCGGCCGCCGGCCTCGACTTCGACGAGGAGGCGTGGGACCCGGCGCGCGTCGCGCACCACGATTCGCTCTACACCGGATCCGGCCGACTGCTGCTCGTGACGGCGGCGCAGCACGTCGCGACCGGCGAGCTGTGCGCGTTCAATGAGCTCGTGATCGGCAAGGACCGCACCGAGGCATCCCATCAGGAGGACACCCTCGTGCTGAAGGAGCACCGCGGGCACCGGCTCGGCATGCTCGTGAAGTGCAGCGGGCTCCTCTCGTGGCGCGACATCGCGCCGGAGTCGCCCCGGATGATCACGTACAACGCGGAGGAGAACCGCCCCATGCTCGACATCAACGAGGCCATCGGCTTCGTGCCGATCGCCTACGAGGGCGCCTGGAAGAAGGTGCTCGATGACTGACATCGCCATGCCGCGCCTCACGATCGGACGGATCGTCGTCCCCGCGACGCTGGACGCGCCGGACGCGGGCCCGTTCCTCGAGATGGTGCGGATCGCCAACGCCGTCTGTCAGCACGATGCCGGGCACGACGATCTGCGTCAGAAGCCCACCGAGCTGCTCGGGTTCTGGCAGGACCAGACGGACTGGGGCCAGACCGGCTTCTGGGCCGAGCGCGACGGAGTGATCCTCGGCGTCGTCACGCTGCGCTATGCGCAGGAGGCCGGCACCACGACGCTCGACTTCGACCTCATGGTCGACCCCGAGCACTGGGGCGAGGGCGTCGAGGAGGCGCTCCTGGCGGCGGCGGAGGACGAGGCCAAGGTGCTCGGTCGCACCATCATCCAGACGTGGACGCTGCATCGGCCGGGCACGCCCGGGCCGAAGCTCACGCCGTCGACCGGCTGGGGCGACATCCCCGCACAGGATCGCCAGACGGTGTTCCAGCGTGCGAACGGGTTCAGCCTCGAGCAGGTCGAGCGCAATAGCGCCTTCGATCTGCGCGGGTCGTTCTCGCTCGTCGAGTCGATGCTCGCCGATGCCGTCGCGGTCGCCGGCGACGACTACCGCGTCGTCGCGTGGACCTCGCCGCCGACGCCCGACGAGTTCCAGGACGGATACGCCTACGCCATCTCGCGCATGTCGACGGATGTGCCGCAGGGCGGCATGGTCATCGAGGAGGAGACGTGGGACGCCGAGCGCGTGCGCCGGCGCGACGCCCGGCTCGCCGCGCAGGGCCACATGGTCTCGGTCGCGTGCGTGCAGCACGTGCCGACCGGCGTCATCGCCGCCTACAACGAGCTCGTCATCACCGAAGCCGACCGCACCGGTGCGACGCACCAGTACGGCACGCTCGTGCTGAAGGAGCACCGCGGCCGCCGGCTCGGCACCATCGTCAAGTGCGCGAACCTGATCCGGTGGCGCGACCTCGTGCCCGAGTCGCCGCGCGTCTCGACCTTCAACGCCGAGGAGAACCGCCACATGCTCGACATCAACGAGGCCATCGGCTTCGTGCCGGTCTCGTACGCGGGCGCCTGGAAGAAGGTGCTCGCCGAGGCATAGACGACGGATGCCGCGTCCCCGCCGGGACGCGGCATCCGTCCTCGTCTGCGCTCAGCGCGCGAGCCGCTGGCAGTGGGGGCAGTAGTGGCTCGAGCGGTTCGTAAAGGACACCCGCACGATCGGCCGCCCGCACCGCGGACACGGCTGGCCGGTGCGGCCGTAGGCGTTGAGCGAGTGCGCGAAGTACCCGGCCTGCCCGTTCACATTGACGTACTGCGCGTCGAAGCTCGTGCCGCCCTCGGCGAGGGCCTTCTCGAGCACGGCGCGCACCTCGAGCAGCAGCCGGTTCGCGGCACGCGTCGACAGCGTCTGCGCCGGCGTCTCGGGATGGATGCGGGCGGCCCACAAGGCCTCGTCGGCGTAGATGTTGCCGACGCCGCTCAGGACGGTCTGGTCTAGCAGCACGCGTTTGATCGCGGAGTTCTTGCGGCCGAGGGCGGCCCGGAACGCGCGATCCGAGAACGCCGGATCGAGGGGGTCGCGCGCGATGTGGGCGACCTGGGCAGGCACGGCGGCGGCGTGCGTCCCTCTGCCGCCGGGCGCGGCATCCGGTGTCGGGATCAGTGCGTCGATCGCAAGTGATCCGAAGGTGCGCTGATCGGCGAAGACGACCGCGAGCTCGCCGTGCGAGGGATGCTCGATGTCGAGTCTGATGCGTTCGTGCCGCTCCGCCGGCGCGCCGGGCGCGCGCAGCAGGAGCTGGCCGCTCATGCCGAGGTGCCCGACGATCGCGTCGACGGGCACCTCACCGGTCGTGGGAAGCAGCGGCAGCCAGAGGAATTTGCCGCGGCGCGCCGCGCCCTCGATCGAGCGCCCGGTGAGCGCCGACTCGAAATGCGCGCCGCCGCCGGCGTGCCGCGTGAGGGCGCGCTCGTCACTGACGGTCACGCCCGCGATGAAGGCCCCCGCGACGGCGGGCTCGAGGCCCGCCCGCACGACCTCGACCTCGGGAAGCTCAGGCACGCCCGCTCAGCAGGCGCCAGGCCCCGAGGGCGGCCGCGGCCTCGGCGTGCTTCTTGCTCGTGCCCGCGCCCGAGGCCGAGACGTCGCCGACCGAGACGGTCGCCGTGAAGCGGCGGTCGTGGTCGGGGCCCGTCGAGACCACGACGTAGACGGGGGCGGCGTGTCCGCCGCGCGCCGCGAGCTCCTGCAGGCTCGTCTTCGGATCCATCGCCGCGCCGTAGCGTTCGGGGTCGTCCAGCAGCGGTTCGATGAGCCGCAGCACGAGGGCGGTCGCGGCATCCGGTCCGTTGGAGATGTACGTCGCGCCGATGATCGCCTCGAGCGTGTCGGCCAGGATCGAGTCCTTGTCGTGCCCGCCGGTCAGGTGCTCGCCACGGCCCAGCAGGATGTGCTCCCCCAGGCCGATGCGCCGGCCCACGTCGGCGAGTGCGACGGTCGACACGACGGAGGCGCGCCGCTTCGCCAGGGCGCCCTCGTCGAGGTCGGGGTGCTGCGTGAACAGCCGCACCGTGACGGCCTGCCCGAGCACGGAGTCACCGAGGAACTCGAGGCGCTCGTTGTGCGGGATCTGACCGTGCTCGTACGCGTACGAGCGGTGCGTCAGGGCAAGCGACAGAAGCTCGGCGTCGATGTCGACGCCGAGCTTGTCGGTGAGGCGGACGCGGGGAGCCCCCTCGGAGGGGGCCTCCGCGCGCCGCGGAGTGACGTCGGTCACGTCGTCAGGACGACGATCAGACGTCGGCGACCTTGCGGCCCTTGTACTCGAGGAACAGCTCGGTGCCCTGCGAGTCGGTGACGACCTTCGCCTGGTGGGGACGGCTGTAGACGACCTTGCCGTTCTCGACCGTCTTGACGAGGGCGGGAGCCTCCGCCTTCCACTGCGCGCGACGCGAGCGCGTGTTGGAACGGGAGACCTTCCGCTTCGGGGGGTTACCTGCCATGGCTGACTCTTCTCTGTGTTCTCGACGAGTCAGCTGCCCGGCACAGGGCGCGGGGCGTCATCGTCGTGGTCTTGGGTGAAGTCCTGGAGCGCTGCCCAGCGTGGATCGATGGGAGCGGCGGGCTCTGATCCGGTGCTCTTGGTGAGTCGTTCGCCCGTGACCGGATCAAGGCCCGGGCAGTCCGGCTCACACACCGGCTGAAACGGAAGCGACAGGACAATCGCATCCCTGACCGGAGTTTCAAGATCCACGTGGTCGTCTTGAACCTCGAAGTCAGTTGCTTCCTCTCCAGGATACGCGAAAAGCTCCTGAAACTCGACTTCGAGGGGCTCGACGATGTCGCGCAGGCATCGCCCGCAGACGCCCCTGTACTCGGTCTCGGCCTCGCCCGTGGCGAGGATGCCCTCGTGCACGGACTCCAGGCGCACGTCGACGACGATCGGCTCGCCCTCGGCGACGGACACGAGCCCCTCACCCCACTTCGCGGGCGAAACGATCTCGAGCGTGTGCTCGCGCATCTCACCGGGGCGATGGACGATGTCTCGGACGGGGATGTCGAGTGCTCCCTTGTGGCGGTTCCTCACGGTCGTCCATGCTACCGGCGAGCGACCGGACGAGGCCCGCGTCAGAGGTCGGCGGCGGGGGTTCCCAGGAATCGGGCGACGGCGGCGGGGACGTAGGGCGTCACGTCGCCGCCGAGCGATGCGACCTGGCGCACGAGCGAGCTCGAGACCAGGGCGTGGGCGGGATCGGGCAGGAGGAACACGGTCTCGACGTGCGCGAGGTGCCGGTTGACGATCGCCATCGGCGTCTCGTAGGCCACGTCGACCTGCGAGCGGATGCCCTTCACGAGCACGCCGGCCCCGACATCCGTCGCGTAGTCGACCAGCAGACCCACGCTCCACGATGCGACGATCACGTCACTGTCGATATCGCTCTCGGCGATCGACTGCTCCAGCAGCGCCTGGCGCTGCGCGATCGGGAGCATCGCCTCCTTGCCGGGGTTGTGCACGACGAGCACGTGCAGCTGGTCGTACAGCGAGGCGGCCCGGCGGATCACGTCGAGGTGACCGAGCGTCGGCGGATCGAAAGAACCAGGGACGACGGCGATCCGGCTGCTCATGCCCCCAGCCTATCCAGGCGGACGGATGCCTCGCCCCTCACGACTTCGCCAGGGCGGCGCGCTCCTGCATGCCGACGCGCCGTTCGATGGCGGCAGCCAGTCCCGCGTGCTGCAGGAGCGCCGGGTCGTCTTCGAGGATCTTCTCGGCCGCGATGCGGGCCTCGGCGATGAGATCGGCGTCCTTGACGACGCGGAGCAGACGCAGCGACGAGCGCGCGCCCGACTGCGCATCGCCCAGCACGTCGCCCTCGCCGCGCAGCTCGAGATCGACCTCGGCGAGGGCGAAGCCGTCGAGGGTCGCGGCGACGGCGTCGACGCGCGCCCGCGCCGCCGACCCGGCGGCGGCCTCGGTCACGAGCAGGCACAGGCCCGGCACTCCCCCGCGGCCCACCCGGCCACGCAGCTGGTGCAGCTGCGAGACGCCGAAGCGGTCGGCCTCGAGGATCGCCATCGTCGAGGCGTTGGGCACGTCGACGCCGACCTCGACGACCGTCGTCGCGACGAGCACGTCGATGTCGCCGCGGGCGAAGGCCTGCATGACGGCATCCTTCTCGTCCGAGGGCATGCGGCCGTGGAGGATCTCGACACGGATGTCGCCGAATGCCGGATGCCGCGACAAGAGGTCGGCCGCCTGCACGACGCCCCAGCGGGTGCGGCTCGGCTCGTCGGCACCGTCGTCGACGGGTTCGTCGGCGGTGTCGTCCTTGGTCGCCGCTTCGGCGTCGATCGCCGCGCAGACGACGAACGCCTGACGCCCCTGGGCGACCTCTTCGGCGATCCGCTCCCAGACGCGGGCGAACCAGCCCGGCTTCTCGGCGAGCGGCGCGACGAACGTCTCGATCCCGGCGCGTCCGGCGGGCATGCTGCGGATCGTCGAGACATCGAGGTCGCCGAACACCGTCATCGCCACGGTGCGCGGGATCGGCGTCGCGGTGAGCACGAGCGCATGGGGCGAGGAGCCCTTGGCGCGCAGCGACTCCCGCTGCTCCACGCCGAACCGGTGCTGCTCGTCGACGACGACGAGGCCGAGGTCGGCGAAGGTGGTGGATTCGCTCAGCAGCGCGTGCGTGCCGACGACGATGCGCGCCTGCCCCGAGGCGACCCGCAGCGCGGCCTTCCGGCGCTCGGCGGCCGTGAGCTGTCCTGTGAGCAGAGTGGGCATGAGCTCGGGCGCGAGGTCGGGTCCGAGCATCCGTGCGATGGAGCGCACGTGCTGGGCGGCGAGCACCTCGGTGGGAGCGATGAGCGCGGACTGCCCGCCGCTCTCGGCCACCTGCAGCATCGCGCGGAGGGCGACGAGGGTCTTCCCCGACCCGACCTCGCCCTGCACGAGCCGGTTCATGGGCCAATCGCCCTCGAGGTCGTGCTCGATCTGCGCGCCGACGCTGATCTGGTCGGCGGTGCGGGGGAAGGGCAGGCGGGCGTCGAAGTCCTCGAGGAGGCGTCCCGGGGATCGCTTGGTCGCCGAAAGTGCGCGGACGAACTGCCGCTGTTGCAGGAGCGCCGCCTGCAGCACGAACGCCTCGTGCCAGCGCAGAGTCTCCCGCGCCTGCTCGATCTGGTCTTCGAAGTCGGGACGGTGGATGCGCTCGATCGCCGAGCGGGCCTCGAGGAGTCCGTGCCGTTCGCGCAGATCGTGCGGAAGCGGGTCGGGCACCTCCCCGAGACCGTCCAGCACGAGGTCGATGATCTTCTTGAACTGCCAACTGGCCACCGACGCCGTCGCCGGATAGATCGGGATGGGCAGATTCGCGTACGCCTGAGCGTTCTGGCGCGCCGTGTCTTCGTCTTCGAACAGCTCGTAGTCGGGATGCGCGAGCTGCTTGGTGCCGCGATACTCGCCGACCTTGCCCGCGAAGATCCCCCGCCTCCCGGGGTGGAGGTCTTTGATGCGCCAGGACTGGTTGAAGAAGGTGAGGGACAGATCGCCGCGACCGTCGCTGATGACGACCTCGAGGAGGCTCCCCTTGCGGTTCTGCATGCGGCGCTCGCTCGCCCGCTTGACCTCGGCGACGATCGTGACAGGCTCGCCGATCGGGAGCGACGAGATCGGCGTGAGCTCGCCGCGGCGCGCGTAGCGCCTCGGGTAGTGCGCCACGAGGTCGCCGACGGTCTTCATGCCGAAGGCGCGCTCGAGCGCGATCGCGGTCTTGCCCCCGACGGCGCCGTCGAGGCGCGACTCGAGGGTGAAGGACGGCATGCGACCGAGTCTAGATTCCTCCGCCGACGCGGGCGGGCCGGAGCGCATGCCGTGGGCACCGCACCGCTTCGGTCGCTCTGCCGCCCGCCGACGATATCGTGGCACGGGTGACCCGCATCATCGCCGGAGGCGCCGGCGGAACGAGCCTCGACGTCCCCGATCGGGGCACCCGCCCCACGAGCGACCGCGTGCGCGAGTCGCTCTTCGGAGCCCTCGAGTCGGCCGACGCGATCGCCGGCGCGCGGGTCGTCGATCTCTACGCGGGATCGGGCGCGCTCGGACTCGAGGCCGCGAGCCGGGGCGCGGCATCCGTCGACCTCGTCGAACGTGCCGCCCCGGCCGCGACCGTCGTGCAGCGCAATGCCGGACGCGTCGCGAAGGCGATGGGGCGTCCGACGCCGATCCACGTGCACCGCTCCGCCGTCACGGTCTACCTCGCGCGGGCCGCGGGGCCGTTCGATCTCGCGTTCCTCGACCCGCCCTACGACCTCTCCGACGGCGAGCTCACCGCCGACCTCACGGCGCTGCGGCCACTCCTGTCGCCGCACGCGCTGGTCGTCGTGGAGCGGGGGCGCCGCTCACCCGCGCCCGAGTGGGCGTCGGCAGGGCTCGAGGCCGTGCGCGATCGCGGGTACGGCGACACGACCCTCTGGTGGGGTCAGCCTCTCCCCGAGTCCCAGTCGCGGTAGGGGTCCCAGCCGCCGTGCGCCGGCGGCTGCTCCTCGCCGACGAGCACGGGATCGCTCCCCCGCGCCGCGACGCGCCCGATGGCGCGGAACCCGTCCGGGAGGGGCGTGTCTGCGGGGAACGTCGCGAGGAGGCCGTGGTCCTCTCCGCCGCTGAGCGCCGGCTCGCCTCCCACGGCCGCAGGGGCGAGGACGATGGTGACACCGGATGCCGTGGCCATCCGCCTCGCGTCGAGCACGAGTCCGTCCGACACGTCCATGAGCGCCGTCGCGCCGGCGTCGGCCGCGATCGGGCCCAGCGCGGTGGGCGGCGTGGGACGCAGCTGCGCGGCGAGGGCGTGGGCCTCGGCGGGCGAGAGGACCGCGGGGTCGACGGGGAGCGGCGAGCCCGCGGCATCCGTGAATCGCGAGAAGAGCACCGCGAGGCCGCGCGCCGCGCGCCCGAGATCGCCCGCGATCGCCACGACGTCGCCGGCGCGGGCCCCCGAGCGCAGCACCGGCTCGCGGCCGTCGAGCGAGCCGAGGGCCGTCACGGCGATCGTCAGCGTGTCGGAGACCGTGAGGTCGCCGCCCTCGACGACGCAGCCCGGTGCGAGCGCGTCGCATGCCGCGCGGAGCCCGTCGGCGAGCCCGCGGACGAACGAGATCCTCGTGTCGTCGGGCATGGCGAGGGCGACCAGGAGCGCGGTCGGCCGTGCGCCCATCGCGGCGATGTCGGCGAGGTTCACCGCGGCGGATTTCCAGCCGAGGTCGAACGCCGATGACCAGGCCAGGCGGAAGTCGGGGCCGTGCACGAGGGTGTCGGTCGTGACGACGACGCGTCCGTCGGGCGCGGCCAGCACGGCGGCGTCATCGCCCGGCCCGACGGGTGCCGTCGACGGGGCGAGTCGCGAGAGGATGCCGCGCAGGATCTCGCCCTCGGAGAGGTCGCCGACGCGGGGGTCGTCGGACGATGCGCTCACCGTCCCAGGCTAGCCTGGAAGGATGATCCGGATCCGTCGAGCCCTCGCGGCCGCCCTCGTCGTCGCGGGCGCGATCGGGCTCGCCGGCTGCAGCAGCGCCGTGTCGCTGAGCGCGGCGCCGGATGCGAACGACCCGCGCTGCGCCGACGTCACGGTGCGGCTCCCGTCGAGCGTCGACGGCCAGCAGCGGCGGTGGACGGATGCCCAGGCCACGGGCGCGTGGGGAGACCCGGCCGCCGTCCTGCTGACGTGCGGCGTCGAGTCCCCCGGCCCGTCGACGCTCCGCTGCATCACGGTCGGCGGTGTCGACTGGCTCGTCGACGAGTCGGAGTCGCCGCGCTTCCGGCTCACGACCTATGGCCGTACGCCGGCGGTCGAGCTCTACGTCGACAACGCCATCGTCTCCCCCAACAACGTGCTGGAAGACCTGCGCAACGCCGTCTCGCAGCTTCCGAAGAGCACCGAGTGCACGGCGCCCGAGGCCCCGCTCGACGAGCAGGACACGACGTCGGGCTGACCAGACCCCGACGGCCCGATCACCGCAGGACGGGCGGATCGGACCCCGACGGCCCGATCACCGCAAGTCCGGTGGGTCGGGCCGCGCCCGGCTGATCAGGCCGCGCGCTCGAGGGCCGTGTCGACGAGCTCCGAGATGAGCTCGGGGTACGTCATGCCCGACGCGAGCCAGCACTTCGGGAACATCGAGATCGGGGTGAACCCGGGCATCGTGTTGAGCTCGTTGACGTACAGACCGTCTTCGGCGAGGAAGAAGTCCACGCGCGCGAGACCACGGCCGCCGACGGCTTCGAATGCCTGGATGCCGAGCTCCTGGATCGCCCGGACGTCGTCGTCGGCGAGGTCGGCGGGGCACACGACCTCGGCGCCGTCTCCGCCGAGGTACTTGCCCTCGAAGTCGTAGAACTCGCGCGTCGTCAGGACGATCTCGCCGGGGAGGGAGGCCCGCGTCGCACCGTCGCCGCGGCCTTCGAGCACGGCCACCTCGATCTCGCGGCCGATGATCGCCGACTCGATGAGCACCTTGTCGTCCTCGGCGAAGGCGGCCTCGAGCGCCGCGTCGAGCTCGGAGGGATCGTGGACCTTCGAGACGCCGACGCTCGAGCCTGCCCGAGCCGGCTTGACGAAGACGGGCTCGCCGAGGGACGAGGCATCCGCCCGCACTCCCTCCGGATCGGCCGCCCAGCGGGCCCGCGTGACGGTGACCCACGGCGAGACCCGTACGCCCGAGGCCTGCAAGACGATCTTCATGAAGTGCTTGTCCATGCACAGCGCCGAGTCGAGCACACCGCCGCCCGCGTAGGGGATGGCGAGGGTGTCGAAGAAGCCCTGCACCGTGCCGTCCTCGCCGTGGAGGCCGTGCAGGATCGGCAGGACGACGTCGACGGAGCCCAGCTCCTCGACACGACCGTCGGCGCGCCGCACGCGCAGCGTGCGGTCGGAGCCGCCCTCGGGCCACATGATCCGCGTGCCGTTGTCGACGACCTCGGGCAGCTTCGTCGCGTCGAGCGCGAACTTGCCGGGAGCGTCGTCTTCGAGGACGAAGACGCCGTCGCGCGTGATCCCGACGGGGATCACGCGGTACCGGTCACGGTTGATCGCGCGGAGGACGCCTCCCGCTGTTGCGGAGCTGATCGAGTGTTCGCTGGAGCGACCTCCAAAGAGCACCACCACCGCCGGCTGTTCCATTCTGCGTCCTCTCGCCCTTCGGCTCGTCGTCATCGGTCGTCAGGTGGGGCGCGATCTCGCGCGGGTTCATCGTGCCGTCGAGCACGCGCTTGACCTGCTCGACGATGGGCATCTCGATGCCCGCTTGTCTCGCCAGCTGCAGCACCGGCGCGACGGAGGCGAGGCCTTCCGCCGTCTGGTTCATCTGCTTCACGACGTCCTGGAAGGAGTACCCCTGGCCGAGCAGACGCCCCGCCGTGTTGTTGCGGCTGAGCGGGGACTGGCACGTCGCGATGAGGTCGCCGAGCCCCGCCAGGCCCTGCAGCGTCTCGGGCTGCGCGCCCTGCGCCACCGCGAAGTCGGTCATCTCGACGAGGCCGCGCGTGATGATCGAGGCCTTCGTGTTCTCGCCGTAGCCGACGCCGTCGACGATGCCGATCGCGACGGCGATGAGATTCTTGAGAACGCCGCCGAACTCCGTGCCGATGACGTCGGTGTTGACGAAAGACCGGAAGTAGCGGTTGCGCGCGCGGCGCGCGACGGCGTCGGCCGTCTCCTGGCTCGTCGAGGCGATGACGGCAGCCGTGGGCTGCTCGCGCGCGATCTCGAGGGCGAGGTTGGGTCCGGATGCCACGGCGATGCGTGCCGGGTCGCAGTCGAGCTCCTGCTGGATGACCTGGCTCATGCGCAGGCCCGTGCGCTTCTCGACGCCCTTCATGAGCGAGACGATCGGCACGTCGGTCTTGGACACGAGCGGGCGCACGGCCTTGAGGTTCTCGCGCAGCGTCTGGCTCGGCACCGAGAGGTAGATCTGGTCGGCGTTCTCGAGCGCCTCGGAGAGGTGGTGGGTCGCCGACATCTCTCGGGGGAGGTTGATGCCGGGGAGGTAGCGGCTGTTGCGCTTGGCCTCTTCGATCTCGTGGGCGAGCTCGGCCCGCCGCGCCCACATCGTCACGTTGGCCCCGCCGTCGGCGAGGACCTTGCCGAACGTGGTTCCCCAGCTGCCCGCGCCGATCACGGCCACGCGCGGGAGCGACTCCTGCCTACGGCTCAAGGCGCCCCGTCTCCTTCTGGCCGTGGTCGGCCGGATTCCAGCGTTCCGCGGGCGCCGGCTCGTTGCGGATGCCGGCGAGGAGCTCGGCGACCTCGGCCATCACGACGTCGGTCGCCGCGACGAGGGCGGCGGGCTGCGTGCCGGTCGAGCGGAAGGCCGACAGGTCGACGGGCGTGCCGATGACGACCTTCACGGGGCGTCGGAGCGGCCACAGCTTGAGCTTGCCGTAGCGCGGAAGCACCGCCTGGCAGCCCCACTGGGCCATCGGGATGAGGGGGATGTCGCCGGCCAGGGCGAGACGGACGGCGCCTGTCTTGCCGCGCATGGGCCACATGCCCGGGTCGCGCGTGAGCGTGCCCTCGGGGTAGACGATGACGCCGCGGCCGTGCCGCACGAGCGTCTCGGAGGTCTCCAGCGTCTGGCGCGCAGACGCGGCGGAGGACGATCGTGCGACGGGCACCATGCCTGTGGCGCGCAGGATCCAGCCCAGGACCGGCACGCGGAAGAGCGATTCCTTGGCCATGAAGCGCGGCGCCCTGCCGGCCTTCCACACCGCCAGTGCGACCGCGAGCGGGTCGGACTCGGAGTAGTGGTTGGGCGCGAGCACGTAGGCGCCCTCCCGAGGGAGGTTCTCGGCGCCCTCGATCTCGAGCTTGAACAGGAGCGCGATGAGCGGCGCGACGACCGCGGCCAGGGGCCAGAAGACGCTCGGCCGCGTCTTCTCGGTCGACGCCCGCGGCCGCCGCGAGGTGGCTGCCATGGATTACTCGATGACGTCGAAGTCGGCGCCGAGGGCGTCGAGCTTCGCGAACAGCTTCTCGTAGCCGCGCAGGATGATGCCGACGTTGCGGACCGTGGACTCCCCCTCCGCCGCGAGGGCGGCGATGAGGTAGCTGTAGCCGCCGCGGAGGTCGGGCACGACGACGTCGGCGCCGCGCAGCGGCGTCGGGCCGTTGATGACGGCGGCCTGCTCGAGCTCACGACGAGGGACGCGACGCCCCTCCTGCGCGAGGCCGTGCGGGTGCACCACGATGTCGGCGCCCATCTGGACGAGCGCCTTCGTGAAGCCGAGGCGGTTCTCATACACCGTCTCGTGCACGACCGATTCGCCCTGGGCCTGCGTGAGGGCGACGATGAGGGGCTGCTGCCAGTCGGTCATGAAGCCGGGGTGCACGTCGGTCTCGACCATGACGGGCTTGAGTGCGCCCTCGCGGCGGAACTGGATGCCGTCCTCGTGGATCTCGAACCAGCCGCCCGCCTTGCGGAAGACGTTGAGGAAGGTCAGCATCTCCTGCTGCTTGGCGCCGCCGACGAAGATGTCGCCGTCGGTCGCGAGAGCCGCACAGGCCCACGAAGCGGCCTCATTGCGGTCGAAGATGCACCGGTGGTCGTACCCGCGGAGCGAATCGACGCCCTCGATGAGGATCACCCGGTTCGGCTCGTACGAGATGATGGCGCCCATCTTCTGCAGCACGGCGATGAGATCCATGATCTCGGGCTCGATCGCGGCGTTGCGCAGCTCCGTCGTGCCCTTCGCGCGGACGGCGGTGAGGAGCACCTGCTCCGTGGCGCCGACGCTCGGGTACGGCAGCTCGATGTTCGCGCCGTGAAGACCGTCGGGAGCCGAGAGGCGGATGCCGCTCGGAAGCTTCTCGACGACGGCGCCGAAGTTGCGCAGCGCGTCGAGGTGGAAGTTGATCGGGCGATCCCCGATGCGGCACCCGCCGAGGTCGGGGATGAACGCCTGTCCGAGCAGGTGCAGCAGCGGCCCGCAGAACAGGATCGGGATGCGGGATGCCCCGGCATGCGCGTCGATCTCTTCGAAGTGCGCCGACACGGCGCCGCTCGGGTCGAGGTGCAGGACCCCGTCTTCGTCGCCGTCGTCGACGCGGACACCGTGGACCTCGAGGAGCGAGCGCACGACCTTGACATCGCTGATGTCGGGTACGTCGCGCAGCGTGCTCGTGGTCTCACCCAGCAGGGCCGCGACCATCGCCTTGGTGGCGAGGTTCTTCGCGCCCTTGACCTCGACGCGTCCCGTGAGCGGCCGTCCGCCGCGGATCGTGATCGTGTCTCCGGACAGTTCGCTGTCTCCCGTCGTGGGCCCCGCGGCATCGCTGAGAAGTGTCTTCATCCGGTGGGACCTCACTTGATTGGTGATCGGTGACGCGGGCCGCCCTGGTGGGGCGCCGACGCTCATTTGGAGAACACCTCAGCTTACGGAATGGGAAGCGTACGAGGGCGCCACGCCTCGCGACGGGCCTCGAACTCGGCGATCCTGTCTGCGCTTCTCAGCGTGAGTCCGATGTCGTCGAGGCCTTCGACGAGGCGCCACCTAGTGTAATCGTCGATCTCGAAAGCAACCTGGAGGTGCTGATCCGCGCTCGTCGAAGGGTCGCCGATCGTCGCGGTGCGGGCCTCGAGGTCGACCGTCATCGGAGTTCCCGGCGCGGCGTCGATGGCCGCCCAGATCGCTTCGAGGTCGCCCTCCGACACGACTCCCGTGACGAGCCCCTGCTTGCCGGAGTTACCGCGGAAGATGTCGGCGAACTTGGTGCTCAGCACGACCTTGAAGCCGAAGTCGCGCAGCGCCCAGACCGCGTGCTCACGGCTGGAGCCCGTGCCGAAGTCCGGTCCGGCGACGAGGATCGAGGCGCCCGCGAAGGCCGGCTGATTCAGCACGAACTCCGGGTCCTGCCGCCAGTTGGCGAACAGCGCGTCGTCGAAGCCCGTCTTGGTGACGCGCTTGAGGTACACCGCGGGGATGATCTGGTCGGTGTCGACGGCCGAGCGCTTCAGCGGCGCCGCGACGCCCGTGTGGGTCGTGAACTTCTCCATGTCAGGCCTCCACTCCGGTCGATGCGGTCGCCGGCTCGCCGAGCGGCTGCAGGTCGCTGGGGCTCGACAGCGTCCCCCGCACGGCGGTGGCCGCCGCGACGAGCGGCGAGACGAGGTGCGTGCGACCACCCTTGCCCTGGCGTCCTTCGAAGTTGCGGTTGGATGTCGAGGCGCACCGCTCACCGGGCGCGAGCTGGTCGGGGTTCATGCCGAGGCACATCGAGCAGCCGGCGAAGCGCCATTCGGCGCCGAACTCCTCGAACACCTTGTCGAGACCCTCTGCCTCGGCCTCGAGGCGCACGCGCGCAGAACCCGGGACCACCATGACGCGGACGTTCGGCGCCTTCGTGCGACCCTTCACGATCGACGCGAAGGCGCGGAGGTCTTCGATGCGACTGTTGGTGCAGGAGCCCATGAACACCGCGTCGACGGGGACCTCCTTGAGCGGAGTGCCCGCCTCGAGGTCCATGTACTCGAGGGCCCGCTCGGCGGCGGCCCGCTCGTTCGGGTCGGCGAAGGACTCGGGCGAGGGCACGACATCGCTGAGCGAGACACCCTGTCCGGGGTTCGTCCCCCACGTGACGAACGGCTCCAGCTCGTCGGCGTCGAGGAACACCTCGGCGTCGTAGACCGCGCCCTCGTCGCTCGGGAGCGTCTGCCAATACGCGACGGCGTCGTCCCAGTCCTGCCCCTTCGGGGCGTGGGGGCGGCCCTCGAGGTACGCGAAGGTCGTCTCGTCGGGCGCGACCATGCCGGCGCGGGCGCCGGCCTCGATCGACATGTTGCAGATCGTCATCCGGCCCTCCATCGAGAGGGAGCGGATCGCGGAGCCGCGGTATTCGAGCACGTAGCCCTGACCGCCGTTGGTGCCGATCTTCGCGATGACCGCGAGGATGATGTCCTTCGCCGTCACACCGGGCTTCAGCTCGCCCTCGACCGTGATCGCCATCGTCTTGAAGGGCTTCAGCGGCAGGGTCTGCGTCGCGAGGACGTGCTCGACCTCGCTCGTGCCGATGCCGAACGCCATCGCGCCGAAGGCGCCGTGCGTCGAGGTGTGCGAGTCGCCGCACACCACCGTGATGCCGGGCATCGTGAGGCCGAGCTGCGGCCCGACGACGTGCACGATCCCCTGCTCCTTGTCGCCGAGCGAATGCAGGCGCACGCCGAACTCCTCGGCGTTGCGACGCAGCGTCTCGATCTGCGTGCGGCTGGTGAGGTCGGCGATCGGCTTGTCGATGTCGAGCGTCGGGGTGTTGTGGTCCTCGGTCGCGATCGTCAGATCGAGGCGGCGGACCGGACGACCTTCGGCGCGCAGGCCGTCGAAGGCCTGCGGACTCGTGACCTCGTGCACGAGGTGCAGGTCGATGTAGATGAGGTCGGGCTCGCCGTTCTCGCCTTTGACCACGAGGTGGTCGTCCCAGACCTTCTCCGCGAGCGTGCGCGGGCGATCCGGGATGCCGAAGCCGTCGGTAACAGGGGTGCTCATTGCTCTGTCGTTCTCCTCGTAGGGGGGATCAAGCCCGCAACGGACTCCGCGACGAGGAGGGGCTCAGAACGAGATCTCGCCGCGGCCGCTAAGGAGAAGGCGAGCGATCCGCACCCGGTCAGACTACCACCGGCCGTCGGGCGGGCGATCCGTCGCGGACGCGGCATCCGTCCCCAGCGCCTTCTGCTCGCGACGCGACGACACCACGCTCGCGATCGTGGCGACCGCCATCGCCGCGATGATGACGACGAGCGACATCCAGGTGCTGATCTCGGGCGCCCAGTCGACCGGCTCGCCGTTGTTGATGAAGGGCAGCTCGTTGACGTGGAGGGCGTGGAAGACGAGCTTCACGCCGATGAAGGCGAGGATGAACGCGATCCCGTAATGCAGGTACTTGAGGCGATCCAGCAGGCCTCCGAGCAGGAAGTACAGCTGGCGCAGCCCCATGAGGGCGAAGAGGTTCGCCGTGAAGACGATGAACGGGCTCTGCGTGATTCCGAAGATCGCCGGGATCGAGTCGATCGCGAAGAGCAGATCCGTGAATCCGATGGCGAGGAACACCAGGATCATCGGCGTGAAGATCTTCTTGCCCGCCACGACGGTGCGCAGCTTCGCGCCGTCATAGCCGTCGCTGATCTCGACGAAGCGGCGGGTGAAGCGCACGATCCCCGCCTCGGCCTGCGCGTCGTCCTCGTGCTTGCTCGGGAACGCCTGCCGCCACGCGGTGAAGACGAGGAACGCGCCGAAGAGGTAGAAGATCCAGCTGAAGCTCTCGATGAGCGCGGCGCCCAGCATGATGAAGATCGCCCGCAGGATGAGCGCGATGATGATGCCGACCATCAGCACCTCCTGCTGATACCGCCGCGGCACCGAGAACTGCGCCATGATCAGCACGAAGACGAAGAGGTTGTCGATCGAGAGGCTGTACTCGGTCAGCCAGCCCGCGACGAACTGCCCCATCGCGTCGGTGCTTCCCGTGACCCAGAGGAGCACGACCGCGAAAGCCAGCGCGAGGGCGACGTAGAAGACGACCCACAGCGTCGCCTCCTTCATCGAGGGGATGTGCGGGCGCCGGAGGATGATCAGCAGATCGGCCACGAGGATCAGAGTCAGCACCACGAGGGCTCCGACTTCGAACCAGACAGGGATCTCGAAGGTCATGAGGGCCTTTCAGAGGGGGTCGCCAGGGGCCGAAAGTCTCTCCCCCGCATGTGCGGCGCGCGCCCGGAGCTGCGCACAGGGGAGCTCGTGATGACGGACGCGCGAGGTGGGATACTCCCTCTCGCTCGAACAGGATACAGCCGCCCGCGGACCGCTCCGCCCGTCGGCGACGGATGCCTCGGCCCCGCGTGAGACGAATGACTCCCTCGCGACACATCCCTGGTGAGAGACAATGAGGCGCTGGCCTCACCGGACGGACGGTGCATGACCGAGATCGATGGGACGGACGCCGCGCTCGTGCGCGCGGCCGCGGACGGCAGTGAACACGCCTTCCGCGCGCTGTATCGCGCCTACGTGCGGCCGGTCTACTGGATCGCGCACGGACTCGTCGGCGACACCGCCGACGCGGAGGACGTGACCCAGGAGACGTTCTTCGCGGCGTGGCGGAAGCTGCGCGGCTTCGAGCTCGCGGGCGACTCGCTCCTGCCGTGGCTCGCGACGATCTGCCGGCTGCAGGCGGCCAACCGCATCCGTCGTCAGCGGCGCGACCGCGATCGCACCGCGGGCCAGGTCGATGACACGCTGCCTTCGACCGTCGACGTCGAGAAGCAGGTGATCGACGGCGATCTCGCCGAGCGGATCCTGCGCGAGGTGGAGGGGCTCAGCCCCCTCGACCAGGACATCTTCCGACTGTGCGCCGCCGAGGGCTACGCCTATCAGGCGGCAGCCGACGAGCTCGGCGTCGCGCACGGGGTCGTCCGCAATCGTCTCTCCCGCATCCGCACGCGACTGCGGACCACCGTCGAGGAGAGCTCATGAACACGTCGAGCAACGAGACATCCGTCCCCGAACCGGCTCTGCCGGAACTGTCCGACGCCCGCATCGCCGAGATCGAGGACTCGCTGTTCACCGACATCGCGAGCGACCGTCGGGCCCGACGGGCGCGGCGCGGGCGCTGGTGGGCGGGCGGAGCCGCGGCCGCGGCGGTCGTGCTCGTCGCCGCTATCGCGGCGCCCATGATCGTGCCGATCGTCTCGGGCTCGGGCGGTGCGACGGGATCATCCGGATCGTCGGTCTCGGACGAGGCGGGCTCGGCGCCCGTCGCGCCGGACGCGCTCCCGGGCGCCGGGACCGATTCGAGCACGGCAGGCGGCGCCCGCGACACCGGCGCGGCCGAGTCGAGCGGACTGTCGGTCGCCGATCCTTCGGCCGGTCGCGACATCATCACGACGGCCTCCGCGACGGTCGTCGTCGACGATGTGCGCGCATCCACCGCCAAGGTGGCCGCCGCGGCCGAAGCCGCCGGCGGATACGTCGAGTCGATGAGCATCGGTCAGAACGGCCAGGTGATGCCGATCGACCCGGGCATCTCCACCGACTCGGTGTATCCGTACCCGTATCCGACGATCGACGGCGCGTGGATCACGGTGCGGGTGCCTTCCGAAAAGCTCGCGGCGACGATGGACGACCTCTCGGGGCTCGGCGAGGTCACGGCATCGTCGGTCAATCGTCAGGACGTCACTCAGCAGACGATCGACCTGAAGGCGCGCATCGATGCGACGCAGGCCTCCGTCGACCGGCTGACGCAGCTCATGGCCCAGGCGGCGGACGTGTCGGACCTCATCGCGGCCGAGACCGCGCTGTCGGACCGTCAGGCCACGCTCGAGTCGTACCAGCAGCAGCTGGAGTCGCTCGACAGCCAGGTGGAGATGTCGTCGCTGACCGTCACGCTCTCCCCCGTGGCGGAACCGGTGGAGGCCGACCCGGCCGGGTTCGGCGATGGACTGGCCGCGGGGTGGAACGCGCTCGTGGCGACGCTCAACGGCATCGTCATCGCCCTCGGCTTCCTGCTGCCGTGGATCGTGCTCGCCGCCGTCATCGGCGCCATCGCCTGGGGCGTCGTGCGGCTCGTCAGGAGGCGCCGGGCGCAGCGCCGCACGCGGGAGCATGAGGGGGGAGACGCGCGGGAGCGTGAGGAGTCGCCGGTCGGTGACGACCGCGGCTGAGCCGGGCTGCGATCAGGGACCCTCGAGGATCGCGCACCGGCGTTCGATCTCCACCGAGGCCTCCCTCGCCCCGGAGAGGTGCTCGATCGGCGAGTCGACGACCTCGACGGCGGCGAGCATCGAGCCGGAGCCGAGGCCCAGAGCGAGCCAGGAGTTGGCAGCGACACCGTCGACGAGCGCCGGAAAGCGCACGATATCGGCGCGCCCGTACCGGGTGAGCACCTGGGCGTAGTGCAGCACCGCGTCGGCGACCTCATCCGTCGTGAGGAACTTGCTCCCGCTGATGAGCAGATCTCTCATCGCACCACCCCGCTCCGCATCCGGACGCACGCTGCCCGTCGTTTCGATTCCCCGTTCCTCCAGCCTGTCGAGCGCGGGCCGATCGGCAGAGTGGGTTGACCGTTCGGAAGGCGGCTGATACCACGGGGGCCCGCTCGCGAACAGAAGAGCCGGCCCGAAGGACCGGCTCTTCTCGTTGTTGGTGACCCCAGCGGGATTCGGCCACCTCGCCTCATCCACGAATAGCTGACGCGATTCGCGGAGCCTCTGGCGAGGCGGGACGGCGCGCGGGCGGCTTCTAAGAGACCACCGGTGCCGCGAACAGCAGAAAAGCCGGTCCTGGCGGACCGGCTTTTCTGCTGTTGGTGACCCCAGCGGGATTCGAACCCGCGTTACCGCCGTGAGAGGGCGGCGTACTAGGCCGCTATACGATGGGGCCGTAGGCAACCGTTCAAGTATGCCATGGCCCACGCGAGCCGATCAAATCGAGGCGGGACTTGGCAAGGGCCTTGCCCGAGCGGCCTGCGCGCGGCTTGACTCGGGGCATGCGAGTGACCAAGTTCGAGCACGCCGCCCTCACCGTCGAGAACGAGGGCAGCAAGCTCATCATCGATCCGGGATCGTTCACCCTCCCCCTCAGCGACCTCAACACGACCGTGGCGGTCGTGATCACGCACGAGCACCCCGACCACTGGACCGCTGATCACCTCGACCAGATCCTGAAGTACGCCCCGGGCATCCCCATCTACGGCCCCGAAGGGGTCGCGAAGGCGGCCGGCGGCTACGACATCACGGTCGTCCAGCCGGGCGATACGGTCACCGTCGAGGATTTCACCCTGAGGTTCTTCGGCGGCGAGCACGCCGTGATCCACGAGACCATCCCTGTCGTCGACAACATCGGCGTGCTCGTCAACGACGCGTTCTACTACCCGGGCGACTCCTACGCCGTGCCGAAGGGGGTCGAGGTCAAGCTCCTCGCGGCACCCGTCGGAGCACCGTGGCTCAAGATCGGCGAGGCGATGGACTTCGTCCTCGCGGTCAAGCCCCGGCGCGCCTTCGGCACGCACGACATGACCCTCTCGGTCATCGGCCGCGACATGGGCAGGGCGCGCCTCAAGTGGGCGGTCGAGCAGGACGGCGGAGAGTTCCTGGCGCTGGATCCGGGCGAATCCGCAGACATCTGACCCAAAGACGGCATCTGACCCCAGAGACGACGGATGCCGCGGACCGGTCGGTCCGCGGCATCCGTCTGTCGTCTCTACTCGGCGTCGAGATCCGTCTCGAGCAGCCCGACGAGCTCGTCGAGCGCCTGGTCAGCGCCCTCGCCCTCGGCCTTGAGGGTCACGACCGTGCCCTTCGAGGCGCCGAGCCCCATGAGCGAGAGGATGCTGCCCGCGTTGAGGTCGGGGCCGCCGTCGACGGCGATCGTGACGGGGACCGGCTTCTGCTGGACTGCCTGTACGAAGAGCTTGGCGGGGCGGGCGTGAAGGCCCGAGCTGCTCGCGATGGTGGCCTGACGTTCTGGCATTGCTGCTCCTGTTCTCTGTGTCGGTACGCTGCCGGCGCTCACGCGGGGACGGCCGTCGCCGTGATGCTGCTCGCCTCGGCGGCCTCGAGCTCCTTGGGCGCGATGAACCGCTTGAAGGCGACGACGAGGAACGCTGTCACGACCGTACCCGCGAGGATCGCCACCGCGAAAGCCCAGAACGGGTTGATCGCGAAGAAGACGAAGATGCCGCCGTGCGGGGCGAGGGACTGCACTCCGAAGGCCATGCTGAGGCCACCCGTGACGGCACCGCCGACCATCGAGGCCGGGATGACGCGCAGTGGATCGGCCGCCGCGAACGGGATCGCGCCCTCACTGATGAACGATGCGCCCAGGAGCCATGCCGCGACGCCGTTCTCGCGCTCGACGGGGGTGAACATGTTGCGGGCGAGGACCGTCGAGGCGAGGGCCATCGCGAGCGGCGGCACCATGCCGGCGGCCATGACGGCGGCCATGATGAGGTACGGCGTGGAGTTCTGCGCCGAGGCCTCGGCGAGACCGGCCACCGCGAACGCGTACGCCACCTTGTTGACCGGGCCGCCGAGGTCGAAGCACATCATGAGGCCGAGGATGACGCCGACGATGATGATGCCCGACGTGTTCGCGACATCGGTCAGCCACGTGTTGAGCCACTCCATGAGCGTCGCGATCGGGCGCCCGAGGAAGAGGATCAGAAGACCGGATGCCACGATCGAGGCGAGCAGCGGAATGATGACGACAGGCATCAGCCCGCGCAGCCAGCGGGGCGCGTTGATGCGCCCGATCGCGAGGGCGACGAATCCGGCGAGCAGACCGCCGACGATGCCGCCGATGAAGCCCGAGCTCATGAGGACGGCGACGGCGCCCGCGACGAAGCCCGGGGCGATGCCGGGTCGATCGGCGATCGCGAACGAGATGTACCCCGCGAGGGCCGAGACGAGGAATCCCATCGAGGTGGCGCCGATGACGAACGCCACCGATCCGAGGTACTGGCCGAGTCCGCCCGCGGGGAGATCCCACAGCGCGTTCTGCACGACCACGTCGTACGCCTTCTCGGTGACGTTGTAGCCGCCGAGGAGGAAGCCGAGGGCGATCAGCAGACCGCCGCCCGCGACGAACGGGATCATGTAGCTGACGCCCGTGAGGAGAATCCGCTGGATGCGGGCGCCCCACGAGAGCGACTCGGTCGAAGTCGCCGCGGCGCCGGCGGCGGCGGTGCCGGTCACGCGCGTGGCGGCCGGGTTCTTGGCGGCGGCGACGGCCTCGGCGATGAGCTGGTCGGGCTGCTCGATGCCGCGCTTGACGCCGGAGCGCACGACGGGCTTGCCCGAGAACCGCTGCATCTCGCGGACGTCGACGTCGGTGGCGAAGATGACGGCGTCGGCGTTGTCGATGACGCTCTGCGGCAGCGCCTGGTACCCGCTCGAGCCCTGCGGCTCCACGGTGAGGTCGACGCCGTTCTTCTTGCCCGCGGCGGTCAGCGCGTCGGCGGCCATGAAGGTGTGCGCGATGCCGGTCGCACACGAGGTGACCGCGACGATGCGCGCGGGGCGCCCGTCGACGGTGAGACCCGAGGCGGGTGCGGTCGCCGCACCGACACCGGCAGCGGCGGCTGCCGGGGCGGCTGCGGCGGCCGCGGCATCCTCTTCTCCGATCGCGCGCCGCACGATCGAGACGACCTCGTCGGCCGAGCCGGCCGCGCGCAGTCCGCCGGTGAAGTCCTCCTGCATGAGGCTGCGGGCGAGCTTGGACAGCACCGCGAGGTGCGCCTCGGCGGCGCCCTCGGGGGCCGCGATGAGGAACACGAGGTCGGCCGGTCCGTCCGGCGCGCCGAAGTCGACGCCGGGGGCGAGGCGGGCGAATGCGAGAGAGGGCTCGGTGACCGCGGCGCTCTTGGCGTGCGGGATCGCGATGCCGCCCGGAAGGCCGGTCTCGTCTTTCTCCTCCCGCGCCCAGGCGTCGGCGAACAGCGCGTCGGCGTCGGTCGCGCGGCCCTGCGCGACGACCCGGGCGGCGAGTGCCTTGATGACCGCGGCCTTGTCGGCGCCGAGGCCGACGTCGAGGCTCACGAGCTCTGGCGTGATGGTGGTGGACACGATGACCTCCTCAGGTCGGTGATGCAGGTTCAGGAGAGCGCCCGGACGGGCACGTCCCCGTCGGGCAGATCGGCGGGCGAGGGCGCCTGCGTTCCGGGAAGGGATGCCGCGGCCGCTCCATAGCGGATGGCCCGGCGGAGCCGCTCGGCGGGGTCAGCCCCGTCGAGGTCGGCGAGCAGGTAGCCGGCGAGCGAGCTGTCGCCCGCGCCGACCGTGCTGGCGACGCGGATGCGCGGCGGGATCCCCGCCCACGCTCCCTCCGCATCGACGAGGACTGCGCCGTGCGCGCCGAGCGTCACGAGCGCGGCGCCCACCTTGGCGGGCACGAGCCGACGTGCCACGGGGAGCACCGCGTCGGCGATGTCGGCGCCCTCTTCGAGCGCGACGCCGGCGAGCTCGGCGAGCTCTTCGTCGTTCGGCTTGATGAGGTCGGGGCGTCCGTCGGCGACGACGGTCGCGAGGGCCGCCCCCGACGTGTCGACGGCGATGCGCGGCGCCCCGACGCCCCACCGCGACCGCACGGCGCGGATCGTCGCGACGTAGAAGTCGTCTCCTGCCCCGGGCGGCAGCGAGCCCGCCAGGGCGAGCCATCGAGCACCGGAGCACGCATCGACGACGGCGTCGATGACGGCCGCGATGTCGTCGGGTTCGAAGCGCGCGCCGGGCAGATTGAGCTTGGTCGTGACGCCGGCGGGGTCGGTGATCGTGATGTTGGCGCGCGCTCGCCCGTGGATCGGCACGCGGCGGGCGGCGACGGTCGATGCCCGCAGGACCGCGTCGAACGGATCGTCGGGCGCGAGGGGAAGCACCGCGAGCGAGCGGGCCCCTGCCGCCGCGACGACGCGGGCGACGTTGATGCCCTTGCCGCCGGCGTCTTCGCGGGCCGAGAGCGCGGCCTGCACCTCGCCCGGGCGAAGCGTGTCGGCGAGGGTGATCGTCCGGTCGAGCGACGGGTTGGCGGTGAGTGTCACGATCATGCGAGCCAGACCTCCACGTCAGCGTCCGCAAGGGCTGCGGCGAGCGGTTCTTCGGGCGCGGCATCCGTCACCAGGATGTCGATCTCATCGAGCCCCGCGAATCGCACGAACGACTCGACGCCGAACTTGGCCTGGTCGGCGACGACCACGACGCGACGCGCCGACCGCACGATCGCCGCCTTCACCGCCGCTTCAGCCGGGTCGGGGGTGCTCAGGCCGAACTCCGGCGAGACGCCATTGGTGCCCACGAAGGCGAGGTCGGGGCGGAGAGCGGCGAGGGCCGAGAGGGTCGACGGACCGACAGCGGCCGCGGTCAGCCCGCGCACCTGTCCGCCGAGCACCGTGAGAGCGACATCGGGGAGGAGCGACAGGGTCTGGGCGACGGGGACGGCATGCGTCACGACGTCGAGCCGGGCGCCCGTCGCCGCGACGCGCTCCCCCAGGCCCGCAGCGACCGAGCCGACGGTGGAGCCGGCGTCGAACATGATCGCACCGCGGTAGCCGTCGGTGATGACATCGAGCGCTCGGCGGGCGATCGCCACCTTCGCGTCGGAGTTGACGGTCATGCGCTCGGCGATCGAGGGCTCGGTGATGCTGCCCGCGCGGGCGGGCACGGCGCCTCCGTGCACCCGCCGCAGCAGGCCCTGCTGCTCGAGCGCGTCGAGGTCTCGGCGGATGGTCTCGGTCGTGACCCCTAGATCGTCGGCGAGCCCGACGACCGAGACGCGACCGCGCTCGGCGAGATGCCGAGTGATGTGAGCTTGTCGCTCCGTCGCGTACATGTGGTTCCTCACCGTCAAGGTGAGATCAAGATACAACAAACCCACAACCAAAACAAGCAATTCCCACACAAAGACAGATGGTGTGTCAGAGAGGGGTGGCGGTACCCTCACGGGATGCCCGACAAGCCTCCCGCCGAGGTGCGGATCACGACCGACCTGGTGCGTCGCCTCCTCGTCTCGCAGGCGACCGATGCGATCGCGGATGCCGCGACCCTCCCTCTCGCGAAGGTCGCCGAAGGATGGGACAGCGAGCTGTGGCGGCTCGGCGATGATTTCGCGGCGCGCCTTCCGCGCCGGGCGCTCGCCGCGCCGCTCGTCCTGAACGAGCAGCGGACGCTCGATCTCCTCGCACCCCGCATCGAGGCGACGGGGGTGCACGTCCCCGCGCCGATCGTGCACGGCGTGGCCGGTGAGGGATTCCCCTGGCCGTGGTCGGTCGTGCCCTGGTTCTCCGGAGAGCGCGGCATGGACATCCCGCGGGCGGAGCGTTCCGGCTGGGCGCCGCGCCTGGCCGATGCCCTCGGGGCGCTGCATGCTCCCGCCCCCGCGGACTTCCCGGCCAATCCCTTCCGGGGCGTGCCCCTCGCAGACCGGGCAGGCGCCGTGGCGGAGCGGATCGCACTTCTGAGGGAGGGGGGCGATCTTCCTCCGCACCTCCTCGACGACGCCGAAAGTCTCTGGCATCGGAGCCTTTCGGCGGCGCCCTGGGAGAGGCCTCCGGTCTGGATCCACGGCGATCTGCACCCCGGCAATATGGTCGCCCAGGGCGGGCGGCTCGTCGCCCTCATCGACTTCGGCGACGTGACGGCGGGCGACCCCGCCTACGACCTGGCGATCGCCTGGCTCGCGTTCGACGCTGGCGGACGGGGGCGTATGCGGGAGGCGTCCGCCGCGCGCTACGACGAGGCGACGTGGGTGCGCGCGCGGGGCTGGGCGGTCGCCGTGACGCTCATGCTTCTCGCGCACAGTGACGACAACCCCGACTACCGGCGGCTCGGGCGCGACTGCTTGGACGAGCTCGCAGCCGGATGAGCGCTCACGGCCGGCTGAGCGACGCTGATGGGAAGGAGGATGCCTCGGATCGCGGCATCCTCCTCCCCTCCCCAGCCCCCCGTCAACCGCCGATCGAGAAGACCGGCGGGGTCTGCACCGACCCGATGATGTCGAACAGGGTCGAGATCTGCGTCCACGCAACCCCGAACCACACGTCGTCCGTGCCCGACCATCGTCGGATGCGGATGTCGTAGGTCTCCCCCGCCTTCGCGTCGAACTCCGCGATCTCGTAGCTGTTGTCCCACGACATGCTCGACGCCACGAGTGCGCCCGACGAGTCGCGCACCTCGAGGTCGAGATCCACGCTCAGGGTGTTCTGATAGATCGACAGGAAGAGGATGTCGGTGCGAGTGGCCTTCGAGTCCCACGCCAGCGCGACCTTGACGTGCGAGCCGAAGAAGATCGGCGAGCGAGGTGTCGTGATGCGGTAGCGGAACGTCGATCGGCCCGACCCGTCGAGGTCGGCCGAGCGCAGGGTTCCGACATCGAACCCGCGCAACGCTCCGCTGTTGTCCCGGCCTTGGCGCGACCTCGCGATCGACGTCGACCGCTGCGCGTCGGCGGTGCCGCTGCCGTCGCGGCCGTCGATCCCCGCGACGAGGTCGGCGCGCCACCGCCCCCCGCTCGGATTGCGCCAGGCGCCTGCCAGCAGCACGGCGCGCGTGCCCTCGGGCCAGGACTGCAGCACGGGCGCCGCCTGCTGGACGCAGGCCGCGATCCCCGCCACCGCGGGGGCGGCGAAGCTCGTGCCGCTGTCGGTCAGCCCGAGCACCGTCACCCCGACGCCGTTGCCCGCGATCTCGGGGAGCTCCCGGTCGGCGTGTCCCGACTTCGGGTTGCGGAACACCGAATCCGACGCCATGGCGGTCGCGTTGTCGTCGTGGCTGCCGACGGTGAGCCGGTTGTAGCCCTTGTGGTTGACGAACTCGCTCGATGCGCCGTTCCCGGCCGCCTCGACGATCGTGGGGAACGGCCAGTGCAGCGCGAGCCAGTCCTTGTAGTTGTCGTCGTGCGACAGCGAGTCGCTCGTCTGCTCGGCACTGCGGTGGAAGCTCTGGCTGATCACGGTGCAGCCCGCGTCCTGCGCCGCCCACCGGATCGCGTCGAGGTCGTAGCTGTTGGCCGAGAACAGGTTCGCGTCGGGTGCGTGGCCGTGCGGCCGGTTGCGCTCGTTGTTGCGGATGATGCCGTGCGTCATGCGCGCGTGGCTGCTCGTCGAACCCGAGGTCTGGAAGCGCCCCGAGATCGTGAGGCCGGTCGTGACGTCGGGACCCGGCTCGTACACGGCGACGTTGACTCCCGATCCGGTGAAGCCGGCCGTGTGCGCATCGTCGCTGTTGTGCACCGCGATCGAGTCGCCGAGGTCGAGCACGCCCTCGCGATCGTGCAGGAAGACCCCGGCGACGAGCTCGTGCTCGGCGAGCCGGCGCACGCCGTCGGCCGCGATCCTGCCGTAGACGACGGGGGCGGCCTTGTCGACGCTCGCGACTTCGAGTCCCTGCTCGCGGGCCACGTCGGCGAGCTTCTCGCCCAGGTCGGACCACTGCCGCCGGCGCAGCGCCTCGGCACGGCCAGGCTTGCGCGCGGGCCGCGTGTCGGACTTCTCCGGCGTCTCGAGCCCCAGGTCACCGGTCGACGCCCACACCGCGACCTCGACGTCGCCGCCGCGCTCGAGCCGTTGGAAGAGGGCGGGCTCGATGCGGCCGTAGCGGTCTTGCCGCCGCCGGGCCAGTTCCGCCAGCTCGCGGTCGATGTCGACGGGCTCGCCCACCTCGTCGAACGCGAGCGTCACGGCTTTCTCCCCGTCGCGGCTCACGGCTTTGAAGACGTCGCGGAAGGGGCCCTTCACGCCTCCCGCCATCGGCAGGGACTCCAGGTCGAGGTCGCTGAAGCGCAGCCGTGTCGCGTGCAGCACGACGAGCTCGTCGCCGAGCTCCGCGGGGGTGTCGACGACCACGACGTGGTACGCGGCATCCTGTCTCCCCGGCACTCTGCGCGCGGAGGGCACGCCGTCGACGCGGATCGTGTGGCCGCCGATGGCGAGGCCGGCGGTGTCGACGACGAGCGCATCGCCCTCGAAGGCGACGTCGGCGATGCCCCCTCCGCTCACGACGACGGCGTGCGCGTCGCGCTCGGTGAACTCTCCCATGATCCTGATGCGGCGGCCTCGTCGGACGACCTCGCCCGACACGATGTCGGCGACGGGGACCGAGCCCTTGCTGCGGATGGTGCCGGCCATGGCAGAACTCCTCACTCCTGGCGCGCCGTCGGTCGGCACGCGTCGAAGGTAAGAGGCGGCGTGTCGGGCGTCTGATACACGATCTGTCCGATTCGCCGCGTCATGTATCAGCGGGGGCCTATCGCTCTCTTCCCACCGTGGACACAATGGGCGCTATGACGCGGGCCGAGGCATCCGTCGAGTCCGTCGAGCCCGCTCGATGGGAGCGCGCCGGCGCGCTCTTCGCGCGATGGCGCGAAGGAGACGGCCGCGCGATGGACGAGCTCGTGCGGCTCATGACGCCGACACTCTGGCACATCGTGCGTTCGTACGGGCTGGAGGCTGCTCTCGCCCAGGACGTCGTGCAGACGACGTGGCTCACCCTCGTGAGGCGGCACGCGTCGATCGTCGATCCGCACGCCGTCTCGGGGTGGCTGACGATGTGCGCCCGCCGCGAGGCGTGGCGCGTCGGGAAGCAGCACCGCCTCACGTCCGTCGCCGATGCCGAAGAGCTCGAGCCGCACCTGCCGGCCCACGAGTCCGCCGAGCAGGCGGCGACCGACGACGACGAGCGGCGCCGGCTGTGGACCGCCGTCGCAACCCTCGACGAACGATGCCGTCATCTGCTGCGCATCGTCGCCTTCGAGGAACGGCCGGACTACGCCCGCATCGCGGACGATCTGGCCATGCCGGTGGGATCCATCGGGCCGACACGCCGGCGCTGCCTGGCGAAGCTCCGCGCCGAACTCGAGGGCGCGGGATGGGGAGAACAAGAACATGGACACTGAGGAAGGCCACGACGACCGGGCGCTCTACGAGCGTCTGCGCGAGATGTGGCAGAGCGTCGACCCGCCACCCGCCGATCTGGCCGATCGCATGGTCGCGGCCGTCGCCGTCGAGGACCTCTCGCGCGAGTACGCCCTGCTGACCCTCGTGGAGAGCGGGGAGCGTGCGGCGGTCCGCGGCGGCGCCGACACCGCCACGCTGCAGTTCAGCGACGGTGAGACGAACGTGCTCCTGCACGTGACGGTCGCCGAAGACGGCTCGCGGCGGATCGACGGATGGGTGGATGCCGAGGCCCTGGCGATCCGGCTGGTGCAGGACGACCGGGACTGGCCGGCACGCCCCGACCAGAACGGCCGCTTCGCATTCGACGAGGTCACGCCCGGAGTCGCGCGTCTGCGGGTCGTGGTGCGGGGCGCCGACGGCGATCTGCACGACTTCCAGACCCCCCGGTTCGAGGTGTAGCCCGGGTTCGAGATGGCAGGGGCGGGCAGCGGCCCGCACGATCAGGATCCCGCGGAGGCCCCGGCCCCGGCGGGAGGAAAGGCAAGCGACATGGCCGACGAGTCGACCTGGCGGGAGCGGGAGGCGGCATCGCGGCCGCGCGGCGTCGCCCTCGATCCCCGGAGCGAGGCCGTGCCCGGCATCACGGCGTACCCCACGGTGTACGTCCCGGGGCACCTGCTGATCTGGGGCGATCCCGCCGGCCCCCTCGAGCGCCTCCAGAGCGCCGCCCGGACCTTCGGATGGACGGTCGTCGCCCATCCGCTCCGGGGCGACCGGGATCCCGACCGCAAGGACACCCGTGACACCCGGCTCACACGAGCCGTGATCGTTCAGGATGCCGCGGTCATCCCTCGTGTGCCGATCGACGCGTGGGCTCTGCTGCAGGAGGCGCGGCGCGAGGCCCTGCGGCCGCGGCGCGGCGGGGAGTTGCGGACGCCGGATGGCCTGCGCCCGTCGTTCCTGCGCCCCCGAGTGACGCCCGCGCCGACGTTGCCGGCGGGCGACCCGCTGCGCGCCGTGGGCCTGGATCACGTCCTCTCGGTGCACGACATCGGACTCAATCCCTTCGCGCGCACCAACCCGTTCGCGCGGACGAACCCGTTCGCCCGCACGAACCCCTTCGCCCGCACGAATCCCGCCGCCGATCTCGAGAACTACGCCGCCGCCGGAACGGGCGGCCTCGAAGTCGTCACGTACGTCGGGCCCCCGCCGCAGCCGCTCCATGAGCCGGCGAAAGACGGGCGGCGGCCCGTCGTCGTCGTGATCGACACGGGGTGCGGCGAGCATCCGTGGCTGATGCCGCCGAGCGGGTCGGGCGATCCGTGGGTGGACGCGCGGCTGCCGTCCGCGACTCCTCCGGCCGTCGTCGGCGTGGAGGACCCCGCCACCGACCCCGAGACCCGGCCCGACCAGGACGGACCGCTCGACGGGCGCCTCGACGCGTCGTCGGGCCACGGCACGTTCGTGTGCGGAATCGTCCGACAGGCGAGCCCCGACGCGAACATCGTCGCGGTGCGCGTCGCCGACAGCGCGGGCACCGTACTCGAGAGCGAGCTCATGCTCGCCCTGGAGGAGCTCGTCGACCTCATGGATGCGCCCGGCGACGCCCTCGGCATCGACGTCCTGAACCTCTCGCTCGGGTATTACCACGAGACCCCGGAGGACGGACTGTTCTCGACCGGGCTGTACGACGTCCTCACCGATCTCCGCTCCCGCGGCGTCGTCGTGGTCTGCTCCGCCGGCAACGACTCGACCGACCGACCGGCCTTCCCTGCGGCGCTGTGGGCGGGGAGCGATCCCGCCCTCGCGCTCGGGCCGGAGCCGGCAGGTCTCGCCGCGCATCTGTCGGTCGGCGCGCTCAACCCCGACCGCCGGTCGGTCGCGCTGTACAGCAACGTCGGCCGCTGGGTGCGGCTCTATGCGCCGGGCACGTCGGTGCTGAGCACGATCCCCCTCGGCTTCGACGGCGGCCTCGCCCCGGCCGCGCGCGACGACCTGCTGGGCCTGGAGCGCACGATGATCGACCCCGACGACTTCGCGGGCGGCTTCGCGATCTGGAGCGGCACGTCGTTCGCCGCTCCCTACGTCGCCGGCGTCGTGGCGCAGAGCCTCGCCGAGAAGCTCGCCGCGGGAGGCGGGCACGGTTCCCCCGGGTTCGCCGACATCCTCGCGACCGTCGCGACGCGGGAGCGGTCGGTGTGGGATGCCTCGAACCCACCCTTCGCGTGACCCCCGACGAGCGGTGTGAGACGGGCGGATCATGACGGTCGACACGACGGAGCGTGAGACCCGTCGACGACCGACGGTCGACGGGTCGGCCCTGTACCGGCTCGGCGTCGACGACGTGAATGCGGGGCGATATGTCGCGGCGCGTCGGACGCTCGCGCGGGCGGCGAAAGCCGCGGAGGCCGAGGGCGACGCCGACCTCGCGACACGCATCGCGGGCACGACGGCCTATCTCCTCGCCGTCTCGAGCGACGCCGACGAGGGCGAGCGACTGTGCCGCGAGGCCCTCGCCCGGCCGGGGATCTCGGCCGACACCATCGCGATCCTCGAAGGCCAGCTGGGCTCCATCGAGATGTCGCGCGGACGCCTCGAGCGCGCTGCCGAATGGCTGAGCCGCAGCATCCGCGGTCTCGAGCGCGACCCCGTGCGCGCCGCCAACATGCGCATGAACCGTGCTCTCGTCGCGATGGAGCAGGGCCGATTCGCCGCCGCGAAAGCGGACCTCGAGTCGGCGGAGCGGGCGTACCTCGATGCGGGCGACCCCCTCGTCGCCGCGCAGGCCGTGCACAACCGCGGGTACGTGTCGATGCTCGAAGGCGACGTCGTCGACGCGCTTCGCACGATGGAGCGGGTGCGCGCCCCCCTCGATGCCGAGTCCGATCTGTGGGCGGCGACGAACGAGTCGGATCGCGCACAGGCGCTGCGCGACGCGGGCCTGGTCACCGAGGCCGAGGCGGCGCTCGCGAACGTGGCACGCGTGTTCGGGACGCTCCGCGCCGTGCAGGAGCAGGCCGACGCCGAGTACGCCCTCGCGAAGTCGCTCCTGCGTCACGATCCGGCGCGCGCGATGCGGATCGCGGCGGCGGCCGCTCGCCGATTCCGCAGGCTCGGAAGCGACGCCCGCGCTCTGCGCGCAGACGCCGTGCGGCTGCGGGCACGACTTCTCGCGTCGACGGATGGCGCGTCCCCGTCCGGGCGTGGCCGGGCCCGGCTCCCCCACCCCGACGAGGTCGCGCGGACCGTGCGTGCGCTCGAGGAGATGGGGATGCGGACGGATGCCGAGGCCCTGCGCCTCGCGGAACGGCTCGCGCGCACCCGCCGTACCGGACGCGATCCCGGCGGCTCCGCCGTGCGCACCGCGCCGGCGGCTCCCCCCGAGGTGACGCTCCTGGCGCACGAGCTCCGCGCGGCCCGCGCCCGACGGGCGGGCCGCGAGGCCGAGGTGCGCCGGCACGCGGCGCGCGGCGTCGACGCGCTCGAGCGCTCGCAGCGCGCGATGGGAAGCCTCGAACTGCAGGGCGCCTCCGTTGCGCTCGGTCGCGGGCTGCTGACGACAGGTCTCTCCTCGGCGCTCCGGTCGGGACGCCCCGACGTCGTCTTCGACTGGTCGGAGCGCGCGCGCCACATGAGCCTTCAGGTCGTGCCGCTGCGGCCGCCGCCCGACCCCGACCTCGCGGCCGAGCTCGCCGAGCTGCGCATGGTCCGCGCTTCGCACCCCGGCGGCGACTGGCTGGCCGACCCGCGCGCGGCGGCCCTGCGCGACCGTGCCCGCGAACGGCAGTGGTCCCGCACGGGCACCGCGTCGTACCACGAGCGTGTGCGGCTCGACGAGACCCACGCGGCGCTGTCGGACGGCGAAGGCGTCGTCTCATTCGTGTACGACGGTGAGCAGCTCGCCGCCCTCGTCGTCACGGCCCGGCGCGCCCGCCTCGTGCCGCTGGATTGGCCTGCGGTCCGCGAAGCGCTGGCGGGACTGCGCGCCGACCTCGACATGGCGGCATCCATCCGGTCCGGACCTCTCGCGAGAGCCGTCGCGGGATCGCTCGACGACCGCCTCGCCGCCCTCTCACGCCTCCTCATGGATCCGTCGGCCGGAGCGACGGAGGGCGCGACCCGCATCGCGCTCACGGTGCCGGGCGTGCTCACGGGCGTGCCCTGGATGATGCTCCCGGCACTCCGCGAGCGCGCCGTGACCGTCGCGCCGTCGGTCTCGCGCTGGGTGCGGGAGCGGCACAGCGCACCGTGGCGGATCGACGCTGTGGGCTTCGCCACGGGTCCGCACGTCGCGCGGGCCGAAGAGGAAGTGGCACGCGCCGGCGAGGCGTGGCGCACGTCGAAGGCGCTCAGCGGCGAAGCTGCGACGGTGGATGCCGTGACCGCCCTCGCCGCCGAGGTCGATGTGCTGCATGTCGCCGCGCACGGCCGGCATGCCGTCGACAACCCCCAGTTCTCGGGTCTCGACCTCGTCGACGGCGCGCTCTTCGGCTACGACATCGATCGGATGCCGGCGGTGCCGCAGATCGTCGTGCTCTCGGCCTGCGAACTGGGCCGGTCGTCGGTGCGGTGGGGGGAGGAGTCCGCCGGGATGACCCGCACGTGGCTCCACGCCGGCACGCGCTGCGTCGTGGCCTCCCCCGTCGTCGTGAGCGACGATGTCGCGTGCGACCTGCTCGCCGTCATGCATGAGCGCCTGGCGGCCGGCGAGACGCCCGCCGACGCGCTCGCCCAGGCGATGAGCCGGACGGGGCTTGTCGCGCCGTTCGCGGCGCACGGCTCGGGGTTCTGACCGATCCCGATCAGGCGGAGCGCTGCCCGCGCCGCATGAGGCGGGGCGAGCGGAACCGTCCGATCACCCCGCGTGCGGAGCCGTCCGGCCGCACCGACAGCGCGAGCCAGTGATCCAGCAGCTCGGCGTGGCGCTCGTCCTCACCCCAGTCGGGCTCGGTGAGCACCCAGCGGTGCATGAGCCGCGCCGCCGTGCGTGTGCGGTGCCCCGCGTCGAGCGCCTCCGCGAGCGCCTCCGCCTCCTCGAACCGCAGGCTGCACACGAACTCGTCCGCGCTCACGAGGAGGCGCTCGACGAGGTCGGCGAGACGGTCGACGGGCTGCTCCAGGTCCACCGCCTCGTCGATCGCCGTGCCGGCGGCCGGGCGGGTCATCGTCGTCGTGTCCATGATGGGGCTCCCCTTCCGGAGCGAGGTTTCGCTCACCGGGAAGAGGCAGGCGGTGCCGGCCTGATACCTCCGAACGAGCGGTCGACGTGATGTATCAGAACGCTCGCTCCGCGCTCCTCTCAGGGAGGGGACCCGGATCACCGGGCCATCGGCACCCCCGAGAGAGAAGGAAGCTGTCATGCCTCACTCATTCCCGCTCGATCGCGTCCCGGCGGACGTCATCAAGCGCCTCGCCGGGGAGCTCGGCACGTCCAAGCCACGCCTGGTCGCGGCATCCGAGACCCGTCTTCCGTCGGGAGAGATCGCTCGACTCGTGACCGCGACCGACCCGGAGCGGCCGAACGCCGCCGCCGAGATCACCGTCACGGAATCCGGCGTCATGCGCCCGCTCGCCGAGCTCGAACGCATGTTCCCGGGCGCACGGCTCTTCGTGCCCGACTTTCCCGTGACGCACGAGGTCCCGCCGCCCCGCAAGCGGTCGATCACGATCGACCCGACGACCAACGATTGGCGTCTGAACCGGTGCGAACGTGTGACCGAGAAGATCACCGTCACCGTCCCCACCTCGTCCGCACCGCCGAAGGCCGACGTGTACCTTCTCGCCGACACGACGGGCAGCATGTCGTCAGTCCTCGCCTCCGTGAAGGCGGGCGCGAGCGTCATCCTCGGAAACCCCGCGCTCGCGGGATACGACGTGGCGTGGGGTGTCGGCAACTACCGCGACTTCCCCGTCGACGGCGGCGCGCACAACTCGTACGCGTTCGCGCACCAGGTCTCGCCGACGACCGCCGTGGCGGTGGCGGATGCCGCGATCTCGACGTGGACCGCGGGCGAAGGCTCGGACGGCCCCGAAGGCCAGCTGCACGCGATGCACCGGATCGCGACGGACCCGGGCATCGGATGGCGGCCCGACAGCAAGCGGATCCTCGTCTGGTTCGGCGACGCACCGGGCCACGACCCGATCCCGACAGCCCTGAGCGGTCTCGCGGCGGCCATCACCGAGGCGAGCGCCACGACCGATCTCACCGACGCCGACATCACCGTGGTCGCCGTGAGCACGACGACGGGCTACCCCGCGGCGCTCGACGATGACCCGAATGCGACGTCGTTCGACTACGCCCCGTCCGTTCCGGCCGGCGCGGCGGGACAGGCGACGCGCATCACCGGCGCCACCGGCGGGTCGCACACGACGGGGGTGAACCCGGGCGACATCGTCTCGACGCTCGCGTCGCTCATCGCGGCCGCGGTGACCTCGATCGGGTCGGTCTCGCTCGTGCCCACGGGCGGCACGGCGCAGTTCGTCGAGTCGATCACTCCTGCAAGCTACGGCCCGCTCCCCGGCGACACCGAGCACGTCCTCACCTTCGAGGTCACGTGGGTCGGCGTCAGGGACTGCCGCGACCGCGACCAGGAGTTCACCGGGACGATCGACGTCGTCGCCGACGGGGTCGTCGTCGCGCACAAGCGCGTGCGCGTCGTCGTGCCGGCATGCCGCTACCACTACTCCGTCGAGTTCGTCGCCGGCCTGAACGGCGACCACCGCGAGCCCGGCCCTCTCCTCCCGGGCCGCTATGCGACCGCCGTCACGATCTACAACCCCGGCACGTGCGAGGTGAAGATCGAGAAGCGGTTCGCTGCCCTCATCGTCGACGACAAGGCCATCGGACGTGAACCCGAGAAGGTGCCGGCAAAGCCCTTCGCCGCCATCACGCTCGCAGCGGGCGAGGCCACGTTCGATGACCGCGTCGCGCTGCGCGAGGCCGTCGGCATGTCGACCGGTCTGCTCTTCGGCGTGGTCGACATCGTGTCGGACCGGCCGCTGTCGGTCACCGCGACGCACACGGCCGGCGGCAAGGAGAACGGAGTGTCGATCACCTCACGCACGATCGAGGCGCACCGCGCTCCGTGACCCACGTGCTCCGACCCGTCCCGGCCGGGGTGGCCGATGCCCCGGCCGGGACGACCTCTGCACGCCGCAGGCGGTGCTCAGCCGACTCATAGATACGGCATACGACCGGCATGAGCGGCGAGCCTACGGTCGGCACGTGACCACCGCCGTCCAGAGCCGCCCTTTCGAACCGCACGCCCCCACGGCCGCGCTGCCCGCACGGCGATGGACGGGGTGGCACACGGGTCTCGTCATCCTGGCCGCGGGTGCCGCCCTTCTCACCGTCTGGTCGGTGTGGACCGGCTCGCGCTCGGAGTACTACGCAGCCATCGCGCTCTCGATGAGCAAGTCCTGGCCGAACTTCTTCTTCGGGGCCATGGACCCCGCCGGCACCGTGACCCTCGACAAGATCCCCGGATCGTTCTGGATTCCGGCGCTCTTCGTGCGCATCTTCGGCTTCTCGACCTGGGCCGTCGTGCTCCCCGACGCGCTCGCGGCCGTCGGTGCGGCCCTCATCGTCGCCGTCACCGCCAAGCGGCTGCTGAACCCCACGGCAGGACTCCTCGCCGGCGCGATCGTCGCGACCACCCCGATCCTCGTCGCCGTCTCGCGGTCGAATCAGCCCGAGACCTTCTTCGTGCTGGGCCTCAGCGCCGTCGCCTGGGCGTCGGCGAAGGCGCTCACCCGCCGCAGCTTCGGCTGGCTGCTCGTCGCGGGCGCATTCATCGCCCTGTCGTTCCAGACCTACATGCTCGAGGCCTGGGCCGTGTGGCCGGCTCTCGCGGCCGCATGGCTGTTCACCCGCGCTCCGTGGCGTCGCAAGCTCTGGCAGCTCGCCCTCGCGGGCATGGTGAGTCTCGCGGCATCCGTCAGCTGGATCGTGATCGTCTCGCTCATCCCCGCCGGCCGGCGGCCGTACATCGGCAGCACGCTGAGCGACAACCCGTGGGAGATGGTCTTCGGCTACAACGGTCTCGGACGATTCGGAGAGGCGACAGCGGATGCCTCGGCCTACCGGTCGTTCACGCCGCCCTTCTCCGGCGATCCGGGCGTCTTCCGCCTCTTCAACGAGCAGCTCGCCGGTCAGATCGCGTGGCTGCTGCCGACCGCCGCCCTCGCCGTCGTCGTGCTGTGGATCCTGCGCTTCTCGCGCCCCGCCACGGTGCTCCTCGGAGTGTGGCTGGCGACCTTCATTGCGATGTTCTCGGCCGTCGCGGGGATGCACCAGTTCTACACCGCCGCTCTTGCCATCCCTTCGTCGCTTGCGATCGGTCTCGCCTTCGCGGCAGCTCGCCGACGCGGGGTCGCGTGGGCGCAAGTGAGCCTGGTCGCGATGGCCGCCGTCACGGCGGTCGGGATCTCCCTCATCTACGGCGGGTACTCGATCCCGGTGGCCCTGGCGCAGCTCGTGCTGGCGGCCATCGTGGTCTGGCTCATCGTGAGGGAGCGGTTCCGCGGGGGCACGCCGCGGGCGGTCGTGGCGGTGCTCGCCGGCGCGGCGATGGTGCTCACGCCGCTGGCGTGGTCGATCGTGGCGATCGGCAGCCCGAGCTCGACCAACCCCGTCGCCGGAGGCGTCTCGGATGTCGGCATGCGCGGGATCTCTTCGGCGGCCGGAGGCGGACCGGGGATGCTCGGAGGGCCTGGCGCCCAGGCCGGTGCGGGCGGCTTCCCGGGTGGTGCGGGCGGCGCTGGCGGGCAGGGCGGCTTTCCGGGCCAGGGAACGGGAGGGATGCCGAACGCGCCGCGCGGCGGCTCTCAGGGCGTCTCGCCCGGCCAGGCAGGCGTCTCCCCCGGCCAGGCGGGCGTGGCGGGAGGGCCTGGCGTCTCCGGTGGGAACGGCGACTCCGACCTCATCGCGTACCTCGAAGACCACTCGAACGGTGGGACGTACCTCGCAGCGACCTTCGGAGCCCAGTCCGCGGCATCCCTCATCATCGCCTCCGATGGCGGATCGTTCCTGCCTGTCGGCGGCTTCAACGGCCGCGACGCGGTGCCGACCCTCGAGCGCTTCCAGCAGCTCGTCGCGTCCGGCGATGTTCGCTACGTCCTCACCTCCGGCGGCTTCGGCAGCCCCTTCGGCGCCGGCGGCGAGACCGGAACGTCGTCAGACATCCTGTCGTGGGTGCAGGAGCACTGCACCAAGCCCGCCGACGCGCCGACGACGTCGCTCTACGAATGCACGGCGTTGTCGGAGGGTCAGTGAGCGCCGGGTGTTGACCCGGCATGAAGTCGCACCCCTCCCGGCGGGTTCGCCGTCACTGCTGGGCGGGCTCGCCACCGGTGCTAGCGCTCCTCGACGTCGACCAGCCAGCCGGCAAGCGACCGCATACGCCGGTCCACGGCTGGGTCGCTGCAGGTATCGGCGGCAGTTCGACTGACCTGGTCCTCCCCTGACTCCGGGACTCGCACGCCGCGCGCGGGGGCCACCAGCGCGGAGCCGGGCACCGGGACGTGCTCGATCACATACCTCGAGGGGCGGGATCCGATGAACACGCCGTTCCCCAGATCCTGGCGTCGCATCGGCCACTCCTCGCCGTCCGGGGGCATCGTCGCCGTCAGCGGCGCGCCGTGGCCGGGACGGCGGAGTGACCGGCGCTCGACGACCTCTTGGGACACAGCGTGGATCGCCACGGCCCGGCCACGCACGCGATCAGTGAACTCGCTCTCGTGGTGCGACTCGAGCGCATGGATTGTCGCGGCGATGCCGGCGCCGAGTGCATCGACCAGCTCCGGCGTCGGGGTTCGTGTCTCGATTCCGAAGTCGACGTCATCGCCGACGGCGAAGGAATCGCCGCAGCAAGACCACTCCCAGCCCGACAGCCACACGCGAGTCATGTCCTCCACGGTAGCGAGCACCCGCGCGATCGCCCGAGGGCCCACGAAAGCCCTCGCACCGCACGCGGGTCACGTCGGCGTTTCGCTGCTCTTGTCGGAGGCGATCGACAGCTCGAGGATCCGCGCCTCGAGTGCACGCAGGAGAGGTTCGCGTCTCGCCGTCTTGAGCAATTCGTTGATGTAGGACTGCGCGAGTCCTGTGGCGACAAGACCGGCATAACCGCTGTCCTCGATCTGGACGACGAGGCTGCTGACCGCGTCGACGTCGTCGGCGACCATCGCGCGGAGAAGTCGCGCCGCGAGAAGATCTGGTCCATCCATTCCGGATCGCTCCCTTCAGCGCGAAATTCTAGGAACCGATCCGTCATCGCTCAAGAGTGATCGACCTCGCGGCGAGACGGTGCTGCCGGCGTCGTTCAGTCTGGTCGCATGTGGCCGTCGGGTTCGACTGTCGGGGGAAGGACATCAAGCGGGATGCCGGGCCAGACCCAGGGCGCGAAGTGGCCCATGTCGGGCATCGCGATGATCCGGAGGCCGGGAAGCCTCGTCGCCAGTCGTCTGACGTTGACATAGGGCTCGAGATCATCGCTCTCGCCGTGGATCGCCACGACGGGGCACCGCACATCGTCGAGATCGAACTCGAGAGGGCGGATGGTGCGGAGCCCATCATCGAGCATCCCCTCGTACCCGGCCGTAAGGCCGAAGGCGAGGGAATCGGCGACCGCCGCGCCCGTCGGACCGTCCGCGAACGACCGCTCCGCGGCACTCCAGCCCGCAGCAAGGCGGCGCAAGAGCCCGTGTGGATCGGCGAGCACCCGCGACGCAGCCCCCGCATACGCAGACTCCGCAGCTTCCCGCCCCTGCCGCAGAAGGTCGACGTCCTCCTGCTCCGACGCGCTGAGCGCGCCGTACACCTCGGGATCGTCATACGGCAACACATGCCCGGCGGCGAGTACAAGACCCTCCACCCGTGCGGGCGCGAGCACAGCCGTCGCCAGCGCGAAGATGGCGCCCATCGACACCGCGATGATCGGGAACCGCTCCGCACCGACGTGGTCGGCCACGGCAAGCAGGTCGGCGGCGACGTCCCGTCGATCAAGGCCCGTCGGACTGGTGTCGCCATACCCGGCGCGATCGATCGACAGGAGACGGACGCCGCGGCTCGCAAGTGCCTGAAGGGGAACCAGGTCCGTGTCGCGACGCGACCCCGGCTGACCATGCAGCCACGCAACCACGCGAGCCGACGCATCGCCCCGCAGACGCCAGCCCACCTTGCGCCCACTGGGAAGCGTGAGCACGCCCTCTTCGTTCATACGGCCTCCGGCGGTCCGCGCACTCCGACGTGGGAATGAATCGCCGGCACCATGCGCCGAGTGTTGATGAAGTCTACGACCCGCCCGACCTCGGTCTGCCACTCGGGAGACCGCGAGTGACACTCGCCATCAGAGGTCGCCGTCGTCGGCCTCCCGCGCATCCGCTGCCCGGGCGATGAGTGCCGGCTCCTCCTCGAGGCAGAGGTCGATGATCCCGCGCAGCAGACCTCCGACGGTGGTCGACTTCAGCAGGCGGAACCGGTCGTATTCGCCGAGCGGAGCGATCGCGGCGAGTTGCCATGCCGACTCCACCGGGTCGTCGGACAGAGCCGTCCCGGGATCCCACCGGGCCTCATCGAGCGCGGATGCGAGGGCCGCGAGTCGGCGCACGACCTGCTCCGCTTCCCGGTGGAGCGGTGCAAGAGCGTCGTCCCAGGCGAGCGGGCCGATCTGCGAGACATCGGCCACCGGGTGCGGGTCGTCCTCGCGCCATCCCTCGATGGAGATCCGCTCCCCGCCCACGGCGACCACGTACAGATCCGCGGCGCCCGCCTCGATCTGCAGGATGCGCGCCATCGTGCCGACCGAGGCGCGCTGATCTCCACCGCCTGCCTCGAACCCGCGCTCGATGAGCACGACTCCGAATTCGGGGTCTTCCCCGTCGAGAAGGCGTCCGATCATGGTGAGGTAGCGCGGCTCGAAGACCCTCAGCACCAGCGGCGTGTAGGGGAAGAGCACGCTTCCCAGCGGGAACATCGGCACGACGTCCATGGGTACCAGTCAACCAGCCCGTGGCGGCCTCGCTGGCGTCGCGCCGGGGGCGAAGGCCGCGAGGGTAGGAGATGGAGCGGAGGTAGGACGTTTGCCGGGCGATTCTTCCTACCTCCGCGCGGACTCCTCCCCTCGTGCGGCCCCCGCGACGGGGCCGGGCCGCCGGGACTACGCCGGTTCACCGGCATCCCGAATCGGATACTCGAGACGCACCGCGAACTCACCGCTCGTCCACCCGGTCTCCAAGCGTGCGCCGACCTGTTCGGCGCGCTCGCGCATGCCGGTGATGCCCCAGCCCGCGGGGCTCACGACGGGGTCTGCGGGGTTCGTCACGGATATGCGCAACAGGGTCGGCGTCCATTGGACGGCCACTGTCGCCGCTGCGTGCGGAGCGTGCTTGCGAACGTTCGAGAGCGACTCCTGCACGATCCGGTAGATCGCCAGCGCCGCCTCAGGCGGAAGCGAGAGCTCGTCGCCGGTCGAGCTGAATGCAACCGGTGTCCCTGTGGCCAGACGATGCTCTTCCACGAGCTTGCCGATGTCGGCGATCGGCATCGCCTCGCCGCGAAGCGCTCCGACCGCGCTGCGCGCCTCCTGAAGACCCGCGCGGGCGAGCCGCTGAGCCGCGTCGATGCCTTCCCGCACGTGGGCCGGTGCATCGGTGGCGACGATCCGGGCCGCTTCGAGCTGGATCGTGAGACCCGACAGCGTGTGCGCCAGAACATCGTGCACTTCGCGCGCGACTCGGGCCCGCTCGGCGAGCACCGCCGATTCCCGTTCGCTTCGACGTGCGGCCTCGAGCTCGGTGACGAGCGCGTCGGCCCGTGTGCGTTGTTCGCGCTCCGACACGAGCAACCAGCCGATCGCAGCGAAGAAGGCGATGCCCGCGTCGGTCGCAAGGAGCGTGAGCGGAGTCTCCGAACCGGTGACGATCTGGACGGTGTTCAGCGCGAGCGTTGCGACGACGAGCATCGCGAGGTGCACGCGACGCGGCGGGTGCAGCACGGCGAAAGATCCTGCGGCGAAGAAGCCGAGGGCGGCGTCACCGCTCAGCCCGTAGACGCAGAGGAACCCCGAAAGACAGAGTCCATACGCCGCCGTGGGCCACGGCTTTCGAAGGGGCACGACGAGGAAACCGACAGCACCGACGAACCCCGCGACGGCCGCGAGCACCAGCGGGACCGAGACGGCGTTCTGTGTGAGCGGAAGCACGGCGGCGATCAGGGCCATCCCCATGCCGAGCGCCGGCAGCCACCTTCGTGCGAGCACGACCCAGGTTCGCACATCGTCGGTTCGATGCGTCTCAACCCGCGGGTGGATTCTGCGGCGAGCGCGTTGGACGGTCGAGAACGCGCGCTTAGGGTGACGTGCGGAGGTATGCCGATGAATGACGTGCGGGTGCTGGTCGCGGACGACCAGCGAGTCGTCCGCGACGGCCTGGAGACCCTTCTCGCTTTGCTTCCCGGCATCGCGGTCGTCGGAAGCGCGGTGGACGGTGCGGATGCCGTGGCCAAAGTCGCCGATCTCGATCCTGACATCGTGCTCATGGACCTTCACATGCCGAACCTCTCGGGTGTCGAGGCCACGGAGCAGCTGGTGCGCGCCGGCTGCCGCACGGGAATCGTCGTGCTCACGACCTACTCGGATGACGAGTGGGTGTTCGCGGCGCTGCGCGCGGGAGCGCGAGGGTTCCTCACCAAGGACGCGACCGCCGAGGAGATTCGGCATGCGGTGCTCACCGTGCACGCCGGGGAGGCTCAACTCGATCCGTCCGTCCAACGCCGGCTGCTCAATGCCCTCACTCAGCGTCGTCCCGCCTCGCCTGCACCCGCCGCCAATCCGGACAGCCTCACGCCGCGCGAACTGGTCGTCCTCGAACTGATCGCGCAAGGACGGTCGAACAGCGAGCTCGCGAACGAGCTGTTCGTCGCCGACGCGACCGTCAAGACGCACATCAATCATCTTCTGGCCAAGACCGGCGCCCGAGACCGGGCCCAGCTCGTCGCCTACGCGTATCGGCTCGGCATCGCCCGCACCTGACGCGAGCATCCACCCGTGGGCTGACACGGCATTTCCACCCGCGCGCCGACGCCCGGAGAGACGTCAGGCCGGAGCATCGACTTCGTGTCCGCTTACACCCGCTACACGACGACGATCGCTCGCGGCGCCTCGACCGAACGGCTCGTTCTCTTCAGCGACGCCGTCTTCGCCATCGCGATGACGCTGCTGGTGATCGAGCTCCGCGCGCCGGACGCGTCTGCGGGAGAACTCGCGGGCGCACTCGCTGGACTGATCGGCCCCTACCTCACCTTCGCACTGAGTTTCGCCGTCATCGGATTCATCTGGCTCTCGCATCATCGCAAGTTCCGGGTGATCGCCCACGCCGACCCTGTCCTGCTGCGTCTCAACCTGCTGATGCTCTTCTTCGTGGCGTCCCTGCCGCTGCCGACCGCGATCCTCGGGGACCACGGCGACGAAGTGGTCGCCGTGGTCATCTACGCCGCGACGATCTCGGTGGTCGGGTTCACGCTCAGCGGCATCTGGCTCTACGCGTGGCATGCGGGCCTCATCGACCCGTCGGTCGACATCGCGGTCTTCCGCTACGTCCTGCTCCAGTCCTTCCCCATCCCCGGGATCTTCCTGCTGTCGATACCGGTCGCACTCCTGTGGGGAGCGGGCGCCGCCGAGCTGACATGGATCCTCGCGATTCCCATCAGCTGGTTCATCACCGCCGCATACCGTCGCTTCTCTGATCGCACAGCCTAGGAGTCCACGTGAGAAAGCATCCTCTGCCCCTGTTCTTCGCCTCCGCCTTCCTGTTGCCGTGGGCCGTATGGGCGACGACGCTCGCCGAGCAGGCGGGCTGGATCGAGTGGCATCTGCCCGCCTCCCTCGCGTTCTGGATCGCACTCCCGCTCGCCACTTTCGGCACGGCTGCGCTCACCGGCGGGTGGGCTGCGGTCAAAGACCTTCTTCTGCGCATGGCCCGATACCGCGTCCGCCCGCTGTGGTGGACCGTGGCAGTGATGGCGACACCCGTCACGGCCGGCGTCGCTCTGGTGGTCGGCTACGGGACTTCTCCGAGCATCGGAGTCGCACTCCCGACATCCGCGCTCATCGGCACGCTGCTTCTCGACGTGTGGATGTTCCTCCTCAGCGAAGAACCCGCCTGGCGTGGCTTCGCGCTTCCGCGAATGGAGCAGCGGCTGTCACCGCTCGCCGCTTCAGTGGCGCTCGGGGCCGTCTGGGCGATCTGGCATGCCCCCCTGTTCCTCATGGCGGGTTCCTTTCAAGCGTCGGTGCCGCCGCTCGGATTCCTGCTGTCGACCGTCGCGACATCGGTCACGATCGGATTGATCTATCACCGCGCCCGCGGCAGCGTTCTCGTGGCCGCAGTGTTCCATGGCGTCACGGACGTCACCATCGCCTGGACCGGCGTGATGACCTCGGGCGCGGTCCTGTTCTGGATCTTCGTCGCCGTGCAGGTGCTCGTCGCGGGGCTTGCCGCCGTCGGCCTTGCTCGCATCGCTCCGGGCGCGAAGGCTCTCATCGCTCCGCCGACTGCGGCGTCGATGGAGGCCTCGGGCCGCCCGGGCCATCCCTAGCCGCTCCCCGCGCCCGCTGTGGGGACGTCATGACCAGTGCCGATGCCGCGGAGGTCTCACGAGCGTCGGAGACGGAGCGGCGGTAGGACATTGGCCGGGCGAGTTCTCCTACCTCCGCGCGGACTCCTCCCCTCGTGCCCACAGAGGTGCGCGCCCGGGAGACTCGCTCCCGGGCGCGCACCATGCAGAAGGCGGATATCAGCCGCAGCTGCGCGCCGAGTACTCCGCCGTGCAGGTCTTCGTGACCGGCTGCCCGTTCACGGAGGTGGTGACCTTGGCGGTCAGCGCACCTGCCTCCATGGCGCCCAGGCGCGTGCTGAACGTGACCGAGTTGCTCTTGCCCGCGGCCAGGCCGTTGGCCTGGCTCGACCCGTAGGGCGACTGGACGAGCGCGTCGACGGCCACGTCACCGGTGTGGGCGAGCGTCGCGACGAGCGTGACCTTGCCCGCAACGCAGCGGCTTGCGGTCGTCAGCGCGAACGTCGGCACCTCCGGCGCCACGACCTTGACGGTCGCGATCAGCGTGCGGTTCGCGTCCGCGAGCCACTCGGCATCCGTCATATCGAGGATCGGGCTGGCGTCCTGACGGAAGTACACCATCCGCACGCCCGCATCGCGGGTACCGCCCGAAGTCAGTTTCGCGTGGAAGACGTTGAGCAGGTTGCCGACGGGCGCCGCGTCGCCCCGATCCCTTGCGTCTTTGCTGGTCGAATCGCAACAGCGCGATCAGACTGCTCGGATATTAGCGCGCACATCGCGCCCGGGCAACAGAGTCGTCGTTGTGTCGCGCGGATTCCTCCGCAGCACTCCGTTTCATGGTGTGACGGATGCCGAGATGAGCGAGAGACGGCACCCGAAGCCGTCCGCGGCGAGACCGAGGCACGTCCTGCGGGCCTCACGAGCGTCGGAGACGGAGCGGCGGTAGGACATTGGCCGGGCGAGTTCTCCTACCTCCGCGCGGACTCCTCCCGTCCTGCGGCGATGCCGCGAAGGCTTCACGAGGGTAGGAGATGGAGCGGCGGTAGGACGTTGGCCCGGCGATTTCTCCTACCTCCGCGCGGACTCCTCCCCTCGTGCGCACGACGGGTCAGCGCAGCGGCGTCAGCATCGGCCCCCTCGCGCCATCTTCGGCGTGGAGCGCGCTCCGGAGGGGATCGGCGAATCCGCGCCGCGCAAAGCAAGAGCCCCGGATGTCCGTTTTGATGCGGATTTCCGGGGCTATCTGTCTTGCTGGGGTACCTGGACTCGAACCAAGAACAACTGAACCAGAATCAGCCGTGTTGCCAATTACACCATACCCCAGGGGGCTCAGCCGAAGCCGTGCCGAAGATCGAGTCTAGACGACGACGGCGGCTCGGCCAAACCGAGCCCGTCAGGCCTCGCGGCCGACGAATCTCGACAGACGCTCGAGCGTCTTGTCTTTGCCGAGGAGCTCCATCGACTCGAAGAGCGGGGGCGACACGCGCCGTCCGCTGAGCGCCACACGCAGCGGGCCGTACGCAACGCGGGGCTTGAGACCGAGTCCCTCGATGAGGGCGCCGGCGAGGGCCTCCTGCACGGCGGCGGCCGTGAACTCGGACGCCGGGATCAGCTCCAGCGCCGACACCGAGGCCACGACGACCTCGTTCGCGTTGGCCGGAAGCGAGGTCAGAGCGTCGTCTTCGTAGGCGATGTCGTCGCTGAAGAGGAAGCCGAGGAGCCCGGGCACATCGCCGAGGAGCTGCACGCGCTCCTGCACGAGCGGAGCAGACGCCGCGATGAGCGCGGACTGCTCGGCGGTCGGCGGGTCGGCCACGACGCCCTTGGCGGTCAGGTACGGCACGATGCGCGCGGCGAAGTCGTCGGCCGCCAGCATCCTGATGTGGTCGCCGTTGATCGATTCGGCCTTCTTCTGGTCGAAGCGTGCGGGATTGGGATTGACGTTCACGATGTCGAACGCGGCGGTGAACTCCTCGAGCGAGAAGACGTCGCGGTCCGGTCCGATGGACCAGCCCAGCAGAGCGAGGTAGTTGAGCAGACCCTCGTGGATGAAGCCCTTCTCGCGCTGCAGGAAGAGATCGGCCTTCGGGTCGCGCTTGGAGAGCTTCTTGTTGCCCTCCTCGCCGAGGACGAGCGGCATGTGCCCGAAGCGAGGGACGAACGTCGTGATGCCCGCGTCGATGAGCGCCCCGTAGAGCGCCAGCTGGCGCGCGGTGGACGGCATGAGATCTTCGCCGCGGATGACGTGGGTGATGCCCATGAGCGCGTCGTCGACGGGGTTGGTGAACGTGTAGAGCGGCTGGCCGCCGGCACGCACGACGACGAAGTCGGGGAACGACCCCGCCGGGAAGGTCACTTCGCCGCGGATGAGGTCGACGTAAGTGAGGTCCTCGTCGGGCACGCGCACGCGCCACGCGGGCTCGCGGCCCTCCGCACGGAAGGCGGCCCTCTGCTCGTCGGTCAGGTCGCGGTCGAAGTTGTCGTAGCCGAGCTGCTTCGCACGGCCGTTGGCCTCATTGCGGGCGTCGATCTCTTCGGGCGTCGAGTAGCTCTCGTAGACGGCGCCGGACTCGACGAGCTTCTGGAGCACGTCGGCGTAGATCTCGAAGCGCTGCGACTGGCGGTAGGGGGCGTGAGGGCCACCCTTCTCGACACCCTCGTCCCAATCGATCTCGAGCCACGTCAGCGCGTCGACGAGCTGAAGGTAGCTCTCCTCGCTGTCGCGCGCGGCATCCGTGTCTTCCACTCGGAAGATGAGCTTGCCGCCGGTGTGACGGGCGTAGGCCCAGTTGTAGAGGGCCGTACGGATCATTCCGACGTGCGGAAGGCCGGTCGGCGAGGGGCAGAAGCGCACGCGCACATCGGTGCCGGTCGCTGTCGTGGTGCGGGGATCGGGTGCAGAAGACATCCCGTCCAGTCTAGTTGCGGGTCGCCTGCGCCCCCTGGGCGCCGGCGACGTGCGAGAGCGCGGCGAGCGTCGTGCGCACCGCCGGCACGCGATCGGCCCCATGAGCGGTGACGACGTGGAGCGTGCGTCGTTCGGAGGCGGGCAACGGAACCGTGGCGACTCCGGGCAATCGAGGGAAGGATTCGACAGCGAGTCGGGGCAGCGTCGCGACGCCGATGCCCTGTGCGACCAGACCCTCGACCGCCACGAAGTTGTCGGTCTCGAAGGTGATGCGGGGTTGGAACCCGGCGCGTCCACAGAGCTCGAGGAGGTGCCCGCGACAGCGCGGGCACCCCGCGATCCAGTTCTCGTCCGCGAGCGAGGCGATGTCGAAGGCCCGAGACGCGACCGCGGGGTGGTCGACGGGAAGCACGGCCAGCAGGTCGTCGGCGCCGATCGACCGGACGGAGAGCCCGCTCGCACTGCTCCCGTGCGGGTCTTCGCGATCCCCGGGATAGCTGAAGGTCAGCGCGATGTCGGCTCGATCCTCCCGGACGGCCTCGACCGCTTCGGGCGGCTCGGCTTCGAGGTAGGTCACCGAGACGCCGGGGTGCCGCTCGGCCAGCAGCGCGAGCAGCCGCGGGACGAGGGTCGGCGACGCCGACGGAAACCCCGCGAGCCGTACCCGCCCCGCGCGCAGACCCCCGAGCTCCGAGAGCTCCCCGACCGCCGCCCCGAGCGCCGTCGTGACCGCGAGCGAGTGACGCGCCAGCACGCGCCCCGCCTCCGTCAGCCGCACCGAGCGTCCGACCCGCTCCACGAGGGCGATGCCGAGCCGTGTCTCGAGCCGTTTGAGCTGCTGACTCACGGCGGGCTGGCTGTATCCGAGACTCGCGGCGGCCGCCGTGATGGATCCCTCATCGGCGATCGCCTTCACGATGCGAAGGGAATGGATGTCGAGCTGCGACTCGTCGATCAGACCGTCCGCCATCGTCCGATCATAAGAGATCGGCATGATTCCCATGCGATACCTGACGTAGAACAATGTGTCGGCCTCCGCCAGCCTGGTTGCATGACCGCGATCCTCTCGCCCTCGCTCACGGTCGCCGATGCGCGCACCCATTTCGCCGGCGGCCGTGGCTACCTCGCCGCCTGCACCGTCGGACTGCCGACCCGCGGCACGCGCGACGCCGTGCTCGCCGACCTCGACGCGTCGGCCGCCGGCCGGCCCGACCCGGCGTCATACAGCGCTTCCGTCGAACGCTCGCGGGAGCACTTCGCCCGGCTCGTCGGCGTCGACCCCGACCGGGTCGCGATCGCCTCGCAGGTCTCCGTCGTCGCCGGGCTCGTGGCAGCAGCGCTCCCCCACGGCGCCGAGGTCGTCGTCCCCGAGGGCGACTTCTCGTCGATGCTCCTTCCTTTCGTGCACGCGGGCCGCGGCATCCGCCTGCGCACCGCGCCCCTCGCACGCCTCGCCGACGCGATCACGGCGACGACGGCGATGGTCGCGTTCTCGCTCGTGCAGTCGGCGACGGGAGAGGTGGCGGATGCCGCGAGCATCGTCGCGGCCGCCCGAAGCCATGGCGCGCGCACCTTCTGCGATGCGACACAGGCCGTCGGATGGCTGCCGGTCGAGGCATCCGACTTCGACGCCCTCGCGTGCCACGCCTACAAGTGGCTCTGCGCGCCCCGGGGCGTGGCGTTCTTCACGGTGTCGGAGAGGTTCGCGCGCGACATCCCGCCGCGCCTCGCCGGCTGGTACGCGGGCGCCGATCCCTGGGCGTCGTGCTACGGCGTGGACGTGCGCCTCGCCGAGGACGCGCGCCGGTTCGACGTCTCCCCCGCGTGGCAGGCCTTCGTCGGCGCCGAGCCCGCCCTCGAGCTGTTCGCCTCGATCGACCCGCACGGGCTCTCCTCCCACACCACCGGGCTTGCCGCCTCGTTCCGCGCCGGGATGGGCCTGCCGGCCCCGGATCGCCCGAGCGCCATCGTGACGTGGTCGGATCCGGCGGGGACCGACCTCGCACGCCTCACTCTCGCGGGCGTGACGGCGTCGGGGCGAGCGGGCCGGGCGCGCGTGGCGTTCCACGTCTTCAACGACGAGCGAGATGTGGCCCTCGCCCTGGCGGCGCTTCGCGACTGAGGCGGCCGGCGACCGCCTCGTTCGGTCGCGAAGCGAAAGCGGTCCGGCGGCCGAGCCGTCAGCCGGTGACCGGCAGCCGGTGGCCGACGCCGTCAGCCGGTGACGGCAGCCGGCCGCGGGCCGCGGGCCAGTGGTGAAAGCCCGACGACGAGCACGACCGCGATCCCCACGACGAGTGCGAGCCCGCCGTAGCCGATCCACCCGAGCACGATCCCCGCGAGGATCGCTCCGGCAGCCGCGACGATGCTCATGACGAAATCGCTGAAGCCCTGACGTCGTGTGCGCATGGTCTCGGACGACGCCTCGGTCAGCAGCGCCGAGCCGGCGACGGTCGACGCGCTCCATCCGAGCCCGAGGAGCACGAGCCCGATCGTCACGGCGAGGGTCGACTCCTGACCGAAAGACGCGGTGAGCAGCGCCGCGACGAGAAGCCCCTGACCGATGAGGATGGTCTGCACGCGACCGAGATGGTCGGACATGATGCCGAAGACCGGCGCCAGCAGATACATCCCGAGGATGTGCAGGCTCAGCGTGAAGCCGACGATCGTGAGATCCGCGCCGTGGTGGATGAGATGGACGGGGGTCATCGCCATCACCGAGACCATGACCCCGTGCGCGGCCGCCACGGCGAAGATGGCGTACCGGGCGGTGATGGGCCGGTCGGGCTTGACGATGGCGCCGGCGACCTTCGCCTCGGCACGGTCGGCCACCACGCGCTGCGCCGTCAGGAGCGGATCGGGGCGGAGGGCGATGAGATAGAGCAGGATGCCGAGTACCTGCGCGCCGACGGTGAAGAGGTACGGGCCCGTGAGCGGTGGCATGCGCAGTGCGTCGCCGAGCACCTCACCGGGCCCGGTGAGGTTGGGGCCCAGCACGGCCCCGATCGTCGTGGCCCACACCACGATCGAGAGGTCTCGCCCGCGCGAGGCGTCGGTCGCGAGGTCGACGGCGGCGAACCGCGACTGCAGGTTCGCGGCCTGCCCCGCCCCGACGAGCAGGAAGGCCGCGAGGAGGAGCGGGAACGACCCCAGACCGACGGCGACGACGACGAGCACGACTCCGACGAGGGCGATGGCCATGCCGGTCGCGAGCGCGCGGCGTCGGCCGAAGTGCCGCGACAGCGCGGCGAGCGGGACGGCGACCAGAGCGGTACCGAGGGTCACGGCGGCGGTCGCGAGGCCCGAGAAGGCGTCGTCTCCCGAGACCGCCGCGGCGAGAACCGCGCCGAGCGAGATCGTCGCGCCGAACGCGAGGCCGCCGAGCACCTGACCGGCCGAGAGCACCCAGACGGTGCGGCGCTGGATGCGCGCGACCTCGAGGGCCGAGGCATCCGCCCCTGTCGTCTGAGGCTCGGATCCGGACATGGCCGTCAGGCCGCGCGCGCGGTGTTGCGGAGGATGCCGAGGCCCGTGATCTCGACCTCGACGGTGTCGCCGGCGACGATCTGGCCGACGCCGGCGGGCGTGCCGGTGAGGATGACGTCTCCCGGAAGGAGCGTGAAGGCGGCCGAGGCGAACTCGATGATCTCGGCGAGCGAGAAGATCATGTCGCTGATCGGGCCTTCCTGGCGGACCTCGCCGTTGAGGCGGGTCGTGATGACGGCCTCGCCGTCGATGTCGAACTCGGTCTCGATCGCGGGACCGAGCGGGCAGGACGAGTCGAAGCCCTTCGCGCGGGCCCACTGCCCGTCGGAGCGCTGCCAGTCGCGCGCGGTGAGGTCGTTGCCGATCGTGTAGCCGAAGACGTAGTCGAGGGCGTTCTCGGCCTTGACGTTCTTCGCGATGCGGCCGATGACGGCGGCGAGCTCGCCCTCGAAGCTGATGAAGTCGGAGTGCGGCGGCAGCGTGACGGCGTCGCCCGGGCCGACGACGGCGGTGTTCGGCTTGAAGAAGAGCATCGGCGCCGCGGGCACGTCGTTGCCGAGCTCGGCGGCGTGGTCGCGATAGTTGCGGCCGACGCAGACGACTTTCGAACGCGGGATGACGGGGGCCAGCAGCGCGACGTCGCCGAGCGGGACGCGCTCCCCCGTGGTGCCGAAGCCCGCGAACATCGGGTCTCCCTCGAGCACGACGAGGTCGGTGTCATCGACGATCCCGAACTTGATGGCGTCCTGGTGGCTGAAGCGCGCGATCTTCACCGCCTCAGCCTAGCCATCCGCGGGCGCCGAGACCTCACCCCTGCCGGCGCGCGGCGTGCGCGACGGCAGGTGTCCCCGGCGCCCGCGGCGAGGCGTCAGGCGTCGAGCCGCAGCAGCCAGCCGTGCTTGTCTTCGCGGCGGCCGTACTGGATGTCGGTGAGCTCCTGGCGCAGCGACAGGGCGAGCTCGCCGGTCGGCTGCTCGTCGAGGAAGTCCTTGCCCTTGAGCATGCCGATCGGAGTGACGACCGCCGCGGTGCCGCAGGCGAACACCTCGACGATGTCGCCCGAGGCGACGCCCTGGCGCCACTCGTCGAACGAGACGGCGCGCCCTTCCACCTTGTGTCCGCGGTCGATCGCGAGCTGCAGGATCGAGTCGCGCGTGATGCCCTCGAGGATCGAGTCCGACTGCGGCGTGACGATCGTGCCGTCCTTGTAGACGAAGACGATGTTCATGCCGCCGAGCTCCTCGACGTTGCGGTCCTGGTCGAGGAACACGACCTGGTCGCACTCGTTCTCGTACGCCTCGGACTGCGGCAGCAGGCTCGCGGCGTAGTTGCCGCCCGTCTTGGCCGCACCCGTTCCGCCCTTGCCGGCTCGCGCGTAGTCCTCGCTCAGCCAGATCGAGACGGGCTTCGCGCCGCCCTTGAAGTAGGCCCCCGCGGGCGATGCGATGAGGTAGTAGGCGACCTTGTGCGCGGGGCGCACGCCGAGGAACGCCTCCTTCGCGAACATGAAGGGCCGCAGGTACAGGCTCTGGTCGTCGCCCGAAGGCACCCATGCGCCGTCGACCGCGATCAGCTCGCGCAGCGACTGGATGAAGTACGGCGCCGGAAGCTCAGGCAGCGCCAGGCGGCGGGCCGAGCGCTGCAGACGACGTGCGTTCTGGTCGGGACGGAACGTGTGGATCGACCCGTCGGCGTGACGGTAGGCCTTGATCCCCTCGAAGATCTCCTGCCCGTAGTGGAGCACGGCGGCCGCCGGGTCGAGGGTGATCGGTCCGTACGGCGACACGCGCGGTCGGTGCCACCCTCCGCCGACCGACCAGCAGATGTCGACCATGTGGTCGGTGAAGCTCTGGCCGAAGCCCGGATCGGCGAGGATCTCCTCGCGCTGGGCCGGAGATTTCGCGGCGAGGTTCTTGGTGACGGCGAACTCGAGAGGGGCGAGTCCGGTGTCGGGGTCGGTGTCGATGATGGTCATGTCGTGTCCTGGCTCTGAGTCTGGGTGCGGCGGCGCCGGCGCGGTTCCAGGTTACGCCTGGAGGCGCGCCACGATCGCGTCGCCGATCTGTGCGGTGGGGCGGGAGGTGGCCCCGCGTTCGGCGATGTCGTCCTCGACCGCGCGGGTGACGCGGCCGGCTTCGTCCCGGAGCCCGAGGTGATCGAGCAGCAGGGCGACGGACAGGATCGCGGCCGTGGGATCGGCCTTCTGGGTGCCTGCGATGTCGGGCGCCGAACCGTGGACGGGCTCGAACATCGAGGGGAACGCGCCGTCGGGGTTGATGTTGCCCGAAGCGGCGAGGCCGATGCCTCCGGTGACGGCGCCGGCCAAGTCGGTGAGGATGTCGCCGAAGAGGTTGTCGGTGACGATCACGTCGAACCGGCCGGGGTTCGTGACCAGGTAGATCGTTGCCGCGTCGACGTGGATGTAGTCTACGGCCACGTCGGGGTGCTCCCCGGCCACCTCGTCGACGACGCGCTTCCAGATTCCCCCCGCATGCACGAGGACGTTGGTCTTGTGCACGAGCGTCAGCTTCTTGCTGCGCCGCTCGGCGAGGTCGAACGCGTACCGGACGACCCGTTCGACACCGAACGCGGTGTTGACGGATGTCTCGTTCGCGACCTCGTGCGGCGTGCCCTTGCGGATCGATCCGCCGTTGCCGACGTACGGCCCCTCCGTGCCCTCGCGCACGACGACGAAGTCGATGTCGCCGGGTTCGGCCAGCGGTCCCGGCGCACCCGGATACAGCTTCGAGGGACGCAGATTGACGTAATGGTCGAGCTCGAACCGGAGCTTCAGGAGCAGGCCGCGCTCGATGTTCGCGTCCTTCAGGCGCGGGTCGCCGGGCACTCCGCCGACGGCACCGAGCAGGATCGCGTCGCACTCCCTGATGGCGTCGAGATCGGCATCCGTCAGCGTCTCACCCGTCTCGAGGAAGCGACCGGCTCCCAGCGAGAATCGCGTCTTCTCGAATCGGATGCCGCTGCCCGCCGTCGCCGCGTCGAGCACCTTCTCCGCTTCGGCGATGACCTCGGGACCGATGCCGTCACCCGGGATGACGGCGAGCTTGACGATGCGTGGCATCCCCCCAGCTTATTGGCCGCCCCGCCGCCTCCGAGTCCGCGAGACACCAGGTGACGGGGGCGAGGACGAGAGGGTCAGCGGGCGCGGTCGAGGGTGAAGGCGGCGACGACGGCCGCGACCGCGACGAGGGCGGCGCCGATGAGCGCCGTCACGGTGACGCCCGAGTCGAAGGCGTGGGACGCGGCATCCCGCACCGCAGCGCCCATCGCACCGCCCAGCGAGTCGGCAGTGTGCATGGCGCCGGCGAGGGTCTCGCGCGCCGCGGCGGCGTCCGCGGCCGGGAGTTCGGCGGGAAGGACCAGCCCCGCGCGGTACATCGCGGTCAGCAGGCCCCCGAGGACCGCCGTGCCGAGCACCGCGCCGAGCTCGTACGCCGTCTCCGACACGGCGCTGGCGGCGCCGGCCTTCTCGGGCGGAGCGCTGGAGAGGATGAGCTCGTTCGACACGGTCTCGGCCATGCCGATGCCGATGCCGAGCGCGACGAACGCGCCGATGATGGCGACGAGGCTCTCGGTGCCGGCGACCGCCGCGATCGTGATGTAGCCGGCGATCGACAGCGCGAGGGCGCCGGGCACGACGACGCGCGGTGAGAACCGCTTCGAGATCGGCACGACGACGAGCCCCGCGACGATCATGGCGGCGAGCCCGGGGACGAGCGCGAAGCCCGCCTCCATGGGCGTCAGCCCGACGATGAGCTGCAGATGCTGCGCGACGAAGAAGAGGAAGCCCACGAGCGCGACGACGCTGAGGAGGTTCACCAGCAGCGCCCCGGTGAAGGTCGCGCGGCGGAACAGTCTCATGTCGAGCATCGGCGTTTCGGCGCGCAGCTGTCGACGGACGAACAGGATGCCGAATCCCCCGCCCGCGACAAGGAGCACGGCGACCATGGGGCCGAACCCGTGGACGGCGACCTCCTTGATGGCGTAGACGATCGGCACCATCGTCCCGAGTGAGAGCGCGATGCTCACGGGATCGATCCGCCCGGGGTTCGGGTCGCGGCTCTCGGGAACGAGGAACGGGGCGAGCACGAGGAGCGGGAGGAGCACCGGAACGGCCATGAGGAAGACCGAGCCCCACGCGAAGTGCGCGAGGAGGAAGCCGCCGACGATCGGTCCGAGGGCCGAGCCCGCCGAGAACATCGACGCCCAGATCGCGATGGCGAGGCGTCGCTGGTCGCGGTCGGTGAAGATGCTCCGCAGGAGCGAGAGGGTCGACGGCATCAGCATGGCGCCGAAGACGCCCATCGCGGCGCGGGCGGCGATGAGCCACTCGGCGGTCGGGGCGAAGGCGGCGAGCGCCGAGACGAGGGCGAAACCGGTGGCGCCGAGAAGCAGCATCCGTCGCCGTCCGATGCGGTCGCCGAGGGTGCCCATGGTCACGAGGAGGCTCGCGAGCACGAGCGGGTAGGCGTCGATGATCCACAGCTGCTGCGCGCCCGACGGCTCCAGATCGAGGGCGATCTGCGGCAGGGCGAAGCTCAGCACGGTGTTGTCGACCGAGACGAGGAGCACGGGCAGCATGAGCACGACGAGCGCGGCCCAGCCGCGCCATCCGACGCGCTGCGCCCGCTCGTCGGCGATCCGGAGTTCCTGTGTGAGTGTCATCATTCGTATACCGTCCAGCCGGTACAGTATCACGTCGGCCTCCCCCGATGCCACTCCGTTCCCCGGATAGCATCGAGATCATGAGCCGACCTCCCCGCGCCCGTGAGAGCGTGCTCGACGCGTTCGAGGCGCTTCTCGTGGAGCACGGCGAGCGTGCCGCGACGATGGATGCCACGGCGAAGGCCGCCGGAGTGTCCAAGGGCGGTCTGCTCTACCACTTCGGCTCGAAGGAAGCCCTCGAGGCAGGGCTCATCGAGCGCCTGCGGGTCCTCGTCGACGAGGACATCGCGGCGATCGAGGCAGCGCCGGAGGGTCCGATCGCGTACTTCCTGCGATCCTCGGCGATCCAGAACGACCCGCTCGACCGCGCGCTCATCGCGCTGTCGCGACTCGCTCAGGGCGGCAACACTCCCGCCGCCGATGCGCTGCGGGCCGTCCGCGAACGCTGGAGCGACGCGATCCGCCCGCACGTCGCCGGCGAGGCGGCGCACGATCTGGTCATGCTCGTGAGCGACGGACTGTATTACAACAACGCCCTCGCGGGGAACGGCGTCGCGGGCCCCGTCCCCCGGGGCGACGACATGGAGGCGCTCATCGCCCTCGTGGTGGGCGCAGCGAAGCGCTGATCCGCAGGATCCGCAGGAGCCGCAGGGTCCGCACGACGCGCGAGAGCCGCCCGACCTCGCGACCCGCGCGGACGCGTCTCACTGAAGCGTGTATCGCCCCCGCACGACCCGCAGCGGCACGCCGTCGATCTCGCTCGCGTCGAGCCCCTGCGGGAGCGCGGCGTCGGGATCGAGCGTGACCTCGAGCACAGGGCCGTCCTCCCCGAGTTTCGCGCCCACGGCGTTGACGCCCTCGAGCGCCATGAGCCGATCCTGGTTCTCGGACTGCACCTGGAGCGCCTGCTCGTACGAGATGGCCATGCCGCCATGGTGGCACTCCTCGAGGTCGGCGACCACCCCGTGTATCAACCCGCTCCGCTCCCCCTCTTCCTGATGACGGGTGCTCGCCCGCCTCATCGAGGAGGAAGGGGGATGGCCATGCCATCCATGCAGGAACTGATCGCCATCAAGGAGCGGGTCGAGGGAGAGTTCCTCGACCGTCCCGGGGTGACGGGAGTGGACGTCGGCTACAAGGTCATCGGCGGTGTGCAGACCGACGAGATCGCGATCCGCGTCCACGTCAAGCAGAAGAAGGCCAGCGTGCCGAAGGCTCAGGCCGTGCCGAAGGAGATCGACGGTGTCGTCACCGACGTCCTCCAGCGCGACTACGAGCTGCAGGTCGTCAGCGAGAAGGTCGCCGACTTCACCGTCCAAGCCGACACGACGCACTACAGCACGCTCGAGGGCGGCATCAGCATGGGTCCGAGCCGGGCGATCGGCGGCTACGTCTTCGCGGGCACGCTCGGCGCGATCGTCACCGACAAGGCGAGCGGCAAGAAGGCGGCCGTGACGAACTTCCACGTCGCGTGCGTCGACTCGACGTGGCACGTCGGCGACCGAATGGTGCAGCCGAGCCGCATCGACACCGGGGTCCCGCCGACGGACGAGTTCGGGGCGATCCTCCGGGCGACGCTCTCGTCGCACGTCGACGGTGCGGTGATCTCGATCGACGCCGGCAAGACGACGACCTCGTCGATCGTCGACATCGGCACCGTGCACGGCACCAAGGCCGCGACCCTCGGCATGGACGTGCGAAAGCGCGGGCGCACGACGGGCCTGACCTACGGCAAGGTCGACGGCCTGGCCCTCACGGTGTCGGTCGACTACGGCGACGGCATCGGCGTGCGCACGCTCACCGACCAGGTGAGCATCGCCGCCGACACGACAAGGAACGCCATGTTCTCGGATCACGGGGACTCCGGTTCGGTGATCGTGGATGCCTCGGGGTACGTCGTCGCGCTGCTGTTCGCCGGTGCCGGAGCGAGCACCGTGGGCAATCCGATCGCGAGCGTCCTCTCCGAGCTCAACATCGACATCGCCGTCGGCAAGGGGATCCTGAAGGACATCAAGGACGGCCGGAAGGACATCATCAAGGACAAGGACAAGGAGCTGCGCAAGGACTTCATCAAGGACAAGGAGTTCGTGATCGAGGGCAAGCGGCTCAAGGACATCCGCGATGTCGTGAAGCGGCCCGACAACATCCCGATCGATCCCGGCGGCCCGATCGAGCTGCCGGCCGCGGGAGGAGGCCTCGCGGCCCGCCTGTCGGCCCTCGAGGGGCGACTCGGCTCGCTGGAGAGCTTCCTCTCGGCGGAGGACCGTCCCGACCTGTCCGGCAGCGCCTTCACGGGCGAGGCGGACCTGTCGGACGAAGAGGTCGCGGCGCTTCGCGCCGAGGCCGAGCGACAGGCGTCGGAGGCCGCGGCGGCCAAGGCCGACCTCGACAACCTGTTCGGCTGACCTCTCACGCCGGCCGGCGGTGCTCCCCGCCGGCCGGCACCCCTGTTCCCATGAGTGACCCCGTCACTCCCCCGATCGGAGATGGCATGATCCTCGTCCTCTGCGACGCCGACGACGTCGCCGCCCTCTGGCTCGTCGCGCGGCTCCGGGCCGCCGGCGAGCAGTGCCTGCTCGTCACCAGCGATCTGCTCTCGTTCGCGCGCATGCGGTCGCAGCGCATCGGACGAGACGGCGCACGCGCGCTTGTACGACTCGACGAGGTCACCGTCATCGAGACGCCCGACCTGGTGGTCAACCGCATGCCGGCGCCTCCCACGGCAGCATGGCGGCACGCCGCGCCGGCCGAGCGCGAGTATGCGACCGCCGAGCTCATCGCGTTCGTGCTGAGCTGGCTCGCGGGACTCCAGTGCCCCGTCCGCAACCGTTCCGAGCCCGAGTGCCTCGCCGGACCCGCGCCGCACGACCTGCTGGCGGCGGTTCAGGCGCATCGCGCCGGCCTCGACTGCGCCGACGCCTCGTTCGCGGCCGACGTCTCGCCCTTCCCGCTCCTCGAGAGCGCGCTGCGTGCCGCAGGGCCGGGAGCCCGGCCGGTGCACGCCGTCGTGCTCGACGGCCGGATCCTCGACTCCGAGGGCCTCGCACGACGCGCGGGCGCCCCGCTGCCAGCCCGCCTCGCCGATGCCGTCGAGGGATTCGCCGCGGCGATCGGCGCGAACCGGGCCCTGATCGGCATCGACTTCGTCGTCGCCGGCCGGTGGTGGTTCGCGGGTTCGACGCCCCTTCCCGACCTGCCCACCGCGGGCGACACACTCGTGCGCGATCTCACGCGCCTGAGCGAGAGAGTCCCGGCATGAGCGTCATCGTCTGGGGCGTCCCCACCGAGAGTCCCGTCGCGCTGCTGATCGACGCCCTCGATCGCCAGGGGACGGATGCCGTCATCCTCCATCCGCGACGGTTCGCGTCGCAGACGGTCGAGGTGGCGTTCCGCTCCGGTGCGGTCGTCGGCTCGCTGCGCACCGAGGGACGCACGATCGACCTCGGCGACGTGACCGGTGTGTACGTGCGCTGCGTGGAGCCCGAACTCCTGCCCGAGCTGTCGGGTCTCGCCCCTGACCACCCCGAGAGGCGCCACGCCGCGAGCGTGTACGCGGCTCTGACCGCTTTCACCGAGGCGGCGCCGGCGTCGTCGGGGTGCCGCGTGGCGAGCCGGCTGTCGTCGATGGCGTCCAACATGTCGAAGCCGTACCAGGCGCAGCGCATCCAGACGGCCGGGTTCGACACCCCCGAGACCCTCCTGACCGACGACCCCGATGAGGCGGCGGCGTTCCTCGATGCGCATCCGGGGGCGATCTTCAAGTCGGCCAGTGGCGTGCGGTCGGTCGTGCGGGAGTTCGATCCCGCCGTCGACATCGAGCGCCTCGGCCGCATCCGCTGGTGCCCCGTGCAGTTCCAGGAGAACGTCCGCGGCCGCGATGTCCGTGTCCACGTCGTCGGCGACGAGGCCTACGCCGCGATCGTCGATTCGGACGCGACGGACTACCGCTACGCCCGCGCACAGGTGGGGAAGGATGCCGAGCTCGCCCGCTTCGACCTGCCCGACGACCTCGCCGCGCGGTGCATCGGACTCGCGACCTCGCTCGACCTCCCCTTCGCGGGGGTCGATCTGAAACTCGCGCACGACGGCCGGGTCGTGTGCTTCGAGGTCAACCCGTCGCCGGGCTATCCCTGGTACGAGTCCGAGGCGGGGCTGCCGATCTCCGACGCGCTCGCGCGCTGGCTGGCTGCAGCCTGATCAGCCGCAGCGCGGCGCGAGATCAGACTTCGGAGATCTCGATCTGGCGGAAAAGGTCGGCGCCGGTCGCCTCGCGCATCGCGTCGAGGATCTCGTCGGGCACGGGCGAGTCGACCGTCAGCACCGACAGCGCGCGTCCGCTCGCGTCGGGGTGCGCGACCTGCAGGCCCTCGATGTTGATGTCGGCGTCGCCGAGCTCCTTGCCGTAGATCGCCACGATGCCCGGGCGGTCGGCGTACCGCATGACGATGTGGTGGCGCTCGAACGGCACCTCGATCTCGTAGCCGTTGATCCCGACGACCTTCGGCACCATGCGGGTCCCCGCCAGCGTGCCCTCGACGGTCAGCGTGGAGCCGTCTGCCAGCGTGCCGCGGAGGGTCGTGATGTTGCGGTAGAGGGGGCTGTCGGATTCGACGATGAGTCGCGTCTCGATGCCGCGCTGCTCGGCGAACAGCGGCGCGTTCACGTACGAGACGTTCTCGCTCACGATGTTCGTGAAGATCCCCTTGAGCGCCGCGAGGCGGTAGACGCTGACGTCGTAGGCCGCGAGCTCGCCGCGCACCTCGATGTCGAGGCTCGTGAGCGCCGAGTGCGCCAGGCCCGTGAAGAACTGGCCGAGCATCTCGACGAGCGCGATGCCGGGACGCACGAAGGGGTCGATGACACCGCCTGCGACGTTGACGGCGTCGGGCACGAGGTCGCCCTCGAGCGCGAGCTTGACCGACCGGGCCACCGAGACACCGGCCTTCTCCTGAGCTTCGTCGGTGCTCGCGCCGAGGTGCGGCGTCACCACGACGTTCGGGAGGCTCGCGAGCCGCGCGGCAGCGCTGTCGGCCTTGGGCGGCTCGCTCGTGAAGACGTCGAGACCTGCACCGGCGATCTGGCCGGCGCCGAGGGCCTCGAGGAGCGCCTCTTCGTCGATGAGGCCGCCGCGTGCGACGTTCACGACGTACGCCGTCGGCTTCATGAGCTTCAGCTGCGCCGCGGAGATCATCCCGGTCGTCTCGGGCGTCTTCGGCATGTGCACCGTGACGAAATCGCTCTGTGCGAGCACGTCGTCGAACGACAGCAGCTCGACCCCGAGCTGCTGCGCGCGAGTGGGTGTCACATAGGGGTCGTAGCCGACGACGCGCACACCGAAGGCTTTGAGGCGCTCTGCGACGAGCGCGCCGATCCGACCGAGGCCGAAGATGCCGACGGTCTTCTCGAAGAGCTCGGTGCCGGTGAAGGAGCTGCGCTTCCACTGTCCTGCCGCGAGCGAGGAGTGCGCGGCGGGGATGTGCCGCGCGAGGCTCAGGATGTGGCCGACCGTGAGCTCGGCCGCCGAGATGATGTTGGAGGTCGGCGCGTTCACGACCATGACGCCCGCCGACGTCGCCGACTTGATGTCGACGTTGTCGAGACCGACGCCGGCGCGGGCGACGACCTTGAGCGCGGGAGCGGCCGCGATGGCCTCCTGGTCGATCTTGGTCGCCGAGCGGATGAGCACGGCGTGCGCGTCGGCGAGGGCCGAGAGCAGGGCGGGACGATCGGTTCCGTCGACGTTGCGCACGTCGAAGTCGGGACCGAGGGCGTCGATCGTTGCGGGTGAGAGTTCTTCGGCGATCAGGACGACGGGCTTGGACACAGCGGAAGACCTTCGGGGCGGGTGCACGACGGCAGAGGCGGTGGAAGTGCCGCGCCGCACGTCGTCGGGGCCCGGCGGTGTCAGCCTACCGTGACGATGCGGGGCAACCCGACCGTGTGACGCTCGTGAGGGTCAGCCGCCGTAGAGCGCGGTGGTCGCCGCGGCGTACGCGAAGATGTTCAGCCAGAACGCGGCGACCAGTCCGAGCCCCGTGAGGAGCACGAGGGCGAACTGCGCCGCGCGGCGCTTCCAGCCGATCGCGAAGGCTCCCGCGAACACGACGATGGGGAACACGACGGGAAGCAGCAGCACGAACCAGCCGTAGCCCGTGAGTCCCTCGACGCCGTTCGCCTGCTGGATGAGGAAGATGAGGGCATTCCAGATCACGTATGCGTAGAGCAGGAGGAAGGCCCCGGCGATCGTCGCGATCAGCCAGACGGGAAGCACCGGAAGACGCCGGCTCGATTCGACGGCGCTCATCGGAAGACCCCCGCGAGGATGAAGGGCCACGGGATCAGCAGGAGCGCCCCCGCTGCGAGGAGCGTGAACCGCAGCCACGACCGCTTGCCGCTCGTGAGCCAGAAGACGGTCGCGAACCAGAGCGGCAGCGCGAGGACGGCGAGCCACAGCGTGATCTGGAACGCGACGGGTTCGAGGAAGAGCTGCGCCACGAGCTGCAGCCGTGCCGCCCCGAGGATCCACCCGAGCGTGAGGAGCAGGTAGACGCCCGCGAAGATGCCGATCCCGACGAGGGCCGCGTTGCCCATGCCGTGCGGCTCTCCCTCAGCGTCCGCGTCGCGCTCCGCCGACTCGGCGTCCGCGGACGCGCCGCCGGGCCGCGCGGCGAGGCTCTCGCTCCCCTTGCCCACGGCGGTGTAGCCCGCGGGAAGAGAGACGGCCGGGCGCGAGGCGTCCGAGGCCGGGGACGCGGCATCCGTCCCCTCGTCGAGAGCATCGTCGCCCGCCCGGGCGTTCGCGCCGACGTCGAGCGTGGGGTCGTCGTCACCGTCCCACGTGAGGGCGTCGTCGTCGGGTCGGGGCGTCACGTCATTCAGCGTACTGCGCGTGCCTCCCACGCCCCGCGAAGGGGATCGGCGCGTGGGAGGCGATCCCCGCGAGAACGGGCGAACGCTGCCGCCGGCGCCGCGAACTCCGCCGCGCGCCGGCGAACGCCCCGGCGCGCGGCAGAAGCGCTAGCCTCGCAATCGACACCGCACCGACGCCGTGTCAGGGGGTGGTGGCATGTGCCGCTGGCTGGCGTACACGGGTGAGCCGTTGCAGCCGTCCACGCTGATCCTCGAGACGAAGCACTCGCTCGTCGCGCAGTCCCTGAATTCGCCGCTCGGTTTCGAGACGGTGAACGGCGACGGCTTCGGCATCGGCTGGTACCGGGAGGATGCCGCGCCGTCCACTCCGCCCGCTCTGTTCCACAGCATCGAGCCGGCGTGGCATGACGAGAACCTCCGCGAGCTCACGCAGGCGATCGAGAGTCCGCTCTTCCTCGCACACGTGCGCGCAGCGGCGGGGCCACCGATACAGAAGACCAACTGCCACCCGTTCCGGCACGGGCACTGGCTCTTCATGCACAACGGCGGCCTCGCGCACTTCGCCCGGATGCGGCGAGAGCTGATGCTGGAGGTCGACCCCGAGCTGTTCCCGCTCATCCGCGGCACGACCGATTCCGAGGTCCTCTTCCACCTCGCCATCACGCACGGCCTGCAGGAGGACCCCGTGAGGGGACTGGGCCGCGCGATCCGGCGCGTGGAGGAGGTGGGCGCGAGGCTCGGCATCCCCGATCCTGTGCAGGGCACGTTCGCGGTGTCGGACGGGCGGACCCTGTGGGCCTTCCGCTACTCGACCGCCCACCGCTCGCGGACCCTCTTCCACTCGGTCGACATGATGTCGCTCAAGGAGATGTACCCCGACAACGAGCGCCTGCGACTCTTCGGGGTCAGGGCACGGGTCGTGGTCTCGGAGCCCCTGAGCGACCTCCCTGGCGCCTTCGTCGAGGTGCCGGAATCGACGGTGACGATCCTGGATGCCGAGGACTTCCGCACCGAGCCGTTCCTCGCGAGATGACGGCGCGCGGAGGGATGACCCTCAGTCGAAGATCCGAAGTGTCAGCGACTGCCACGTGACGGGACCCGCGATGCCGTCGGCTGGAGGCGCGAACATCTGCTGATACTCGCGCACCGCGGCATCCGTCACCGGACCGAAGACCCCGTCGGGGGTGAGCTCCCCGGGAAGGAGCGTCTGCAGCGCCTTGACAGCCTCGCCGGTGTCGCCCTGACGCACCTCGACGATGATGGCGGGCCAATCGAGCTGACCGAGGGTGGACGAGATCTCCGTCGCCCGGAGCGTCTGCTGGTACGCCGAGACGGCCGCACCGCTCCCCGGGCCGAAGATGCCGTCGGGGATGATCGTCGCGCCGTGTGCGCGCAGCAGGTACTGCGCCGCGAGCACGCGCCAGTTCGTCGCCTGCGACGACCCCTGCTTGACCAGCGGCCAGGGCCGCGGGCCCGGCACGAGCGTGCTGAGGAACGACCACGTCTCGGGTCCGGCGATGCCGTCGAGGGTCAGCCCCCACGACTCCTGGAAGAACTCGACACGCTCCTTCGTCGCCGGGCCGTACGATCCGTCGACGACGAGCTCGGTGTCACCCGGCGAGCGGACGAGGCCGAACTGCTGGACCGCGCGCACCGCATCGCCCGACGCGCCGGGACCGGTCTGCATGACGAGCTTCGGCCACGTGACGGGGCCCACGACTCCGTCGGCGGGAATCCCGTCGGTGGTCTGCAGATCGATGACCTTCGCGCGCGTCTGCGGCCCGAAGACGCCGTCCGCGGCGACGGTGAATCCGCGCGCGCGCAGGAGGTACTGGATGCCGGTGACGGCCGGCCCCTCGGCGCCTTCGGCGATCGTGGTCCACGGCTCGACGTTCATGACTGCTCCCTTGCCCGTACTCCCCCGGATCGGAGCGATCCTCCCGCGAGCATAAGCGCGAACGGCGGGCCGGCGCCACGACGAAGAACCGGCCGCCGCCCTCCCGGATGAGGAGGACGACGGCCGGAAAGAGCCGTGCGGGTGTGCCCGGCTGGTCTACGCGACGGACGCCGAGGTCAGCGCGCCGCCGAGCCCTCGGTGTAGTCGGAGTCGGTCTGCTTCCACGCGAAAAGGCCGCGCAGCTCCTTGCCGACCGCCTCGATCGGGTGCTGCGCCTCCTTCTCGCGGAGCTCCTTGAACTCGACCGCGCCGTTGTCCTGGTCGGCGATGAAGCGCTGCGCGAAGGCACCCGACTGGATGTCGGCGAGCACGCCCTGCATGTTCTCCTTGACGTGCGGGTCGATCACGCGGGGGCCCGAGACGTAGTCGCCGTACTCGGCGGTGTCGGAGATCGACCAGCGCTGCTTGGCGATGCCGCCCTCCCACATGAGGTCGACGATGAGCTTCAGCTCGTGGAGCACCTCGAAGTAGGCGATCTCGGGCTGGTAGCCGGCCTCGGTGAGCGTCTCGAAGCCGTACTGCACGAGGTGCGACATTCCGCCGCAGAGCACGGCCTGCTCACCGAACAGGTCGGTCTCGGTCTCTTCCGTGAAGGTCGTCTTGATGACGCCGGCACGCGTGCCGCCGATGGCCTTCGCGTACGACTTCGCGAGGTCCCACGCCTGGCCCGAGGCATCCTGCTCCACCGCGATGATGTCGGGGATGCCGCGCCCGGCGACGTACTCGCGGCGCACGGTGTGGCCGGGAGCCTTCGGAGCGATGAGGATGACGTCGACGCCCTCGGGAGCCTGGATGTAGCCGAAGCGGATGTTGAACCCGTGTGCGAAGGCGAGCGCCTTGCCCGGGGCCAGCTTGTCCTTGATGGAGTCGTTGTAGATCCCGCGCTGGTGCTGGTCGGGCGCGAGGATCATGATGACGTCGGCCCACTCGGTGGCGTCGGCGACGGACTTGACCTCGAAGCCCTCGTCCTGAGCCTTCTCGGTGGACTTCGAGCCCTCCTTGAGGGCGATGACGACCTCGACGCCCGAGTCGCGCAGGTTCTGCGCGTGGGCGTGGCCCTGCGAGCCGTACCCGACGATGGCGACCTTCTTGCCCTGGATGAGCGAGAGGTCGGCGTCGGCGTCGTAGAAGATTTCAGCCATCTTCGGTTTCTCCTTACTGCGGTCCCCGAGCATGTCGAGGGTCGTGGTTCGGCCCGTCGCGAAGCTCGGGAGCCGGGGGTTTGATGTGGTCAGCCGCGCAGGACGCGCTCGGTGATGCTCTTGCCGCCGCGACCGATCGCGAGCAGGCCCGACTGGGCGAGCTCCTTGATGCCGAAGGGCTCGAGCGCACGCAGGAAGGCCTCGACCTTGCCCTTGTCGCCGGTCACCTCGACCACGAGGGCGTCGGGGGCGTAGTCGACGATCTGCGCACGGAAGAGGTTGACGACCTCGAGCACGTTCGACCGGCTGGCATTGTCGGCGCGCACCTTGACGAGCATGTGCTCGCGCTGGACGGATGCCGCGGGCTCGAGCTCGACGATCTTGATGACGTTGACGAGCTTGTTCAGCTGCTTGGTCACCTGCTCGAGCGGGAGGCCCTCGACGTCGACGACGACCGTGATGCGCGAGAGGCCCGGGACCTCGGTCACGCCCACGGCGAGAGACTCGATGTTGAAGCCGCGACGGGCGAAGAGTCCCGCGACACGGGTCAGCAGACCGGGCTTGTCCTCCACGAGAAGGCTCAGCACGTGGCTCGACATGGCTCAGGCCTCCTGATCGAACGCCGGCGCGTGGTCACGCGCGTACTGGATGTAGCTGTTGCTCACGCCCTGCGGCACCATCGGCCACACCATGGCGTCGGCGCTCACGACGAAGTCGATCACGACCGGGCGGTCGTTCGTCTCGAGGGCGGTCTGGATCGCGGCATCCACGTCCTCCTCCTTCTCGACGCGGATCGCGAGGCATCCGTAGGCCTCCGCCAGCTTGACGAAGTCCGGGATGCGCGCGGTGCCGTGGCCGGTGTTCAGGCTCGTGTGCGAGTAGCGCCCGTCGTAGAACAGCGTCTGCCACTGACGCACCATGCCCAGCGACGAGTTGTTGATGATCGCCACCTTGATCGGGATCTGGTTGATCGTGCAGGTGGCGAGCTCCTGGTTCGTCATCTGGAAGCAGCCGTCGCCGTCGATCGCCCACACGACGCGGTCAGGCTCGGCGACCTTCGCGCCCATCGCCGCCGGAACGGCGTAGCCCATCGTGCCGGCGCCGCCGGAGTTGAGCCACGAGTTGGGGCGCTCGTACTTGATGAACTGCGCGGCCCACATCTGGTGCTGACCGACGCCGGCGGCGTAGACGCCCTCGGGGCCGGTGAGCTCGCCGATGCGCTGGATCACGTACTGGGGCGACATGAGGCCGTCGCTCGGCTGCGCGTACCCGAGCGGGAACTCGGAGCGCAGGCCGTCGAGGAACGACCACCACTCGTCGATGTCGGAGCCCTCCGGCGCGACGCCGCGGAAGGCGCCCTCCAGGTCGACGAGCACGTCCTTCAGGTCACCCACGATCGGCACGTCGGCGGTGCGGATCTTCGAGATCTCGGCGGGGTCGATGTCGACGTGCACGACCTGCGCGTTCGGCGCGAACAGCGCCGCCTTGCCCGTCACGCGGTCGTCGAACCGGGCGCCGAGGGCGATGAGGAGGTCGGCCTCCTGCAGCGCGAGCACGGCGGGGACCGTGCCGTGCATGCCCGGCATGCCGAGGTGCTGCGGGTGGGAGTCGGGGAACGCGCCGCGGGCCATGAGCGTCGTCACGACGGGGGCCTTGGTCGTCTCGGCGAGCGTGCGCAGCTCGTCCGACGCGTGGGCGCGGATGACGCCGCCGCCGACGTACAGCACCGGCTTCTTCGCGGCGGCGAGGAGCTGGGCCGCGGCCTGGATCTGCTTGCCGTGGGCCTTCGTCACCGGCCGGTAGCCGGGCAGGTCGATCTTCGGCGGCCAGACGAACGGCGCCGACGCCTGCTGCGCGTCCTTCGTGATGTCCACGAGGACGGGGCCGGGCCGGCCCGTGCTGGCGATCTCGTAGGCCGCCGCGATGGCGGCGGGGATCTCGGCGGCGTCCTTGACCAGGAACGAGTGCTTCGTGATCGGCATCGTGATGCCCACGATGTCGGCTTCCTGGAAGGCGTCCGTCCCCATGAGGTTCGAGAAGACCTGCCCCGTGATCGCGACGATCGGCACCGAGTCCATGTAGGCGTCGGCGATCGCCGTCACGAGGTTCGTGGCGCCCGGTCCGGACGTCGCGATCGCGACGCCGGTGCGACCGGATGCCGCGGCGTAGCCCTCGGCGGCGTGCCCGGCGCCCTGCTCGTGGCGCACGAGGATGTGCCGGATCTCGGACGTGTCCATCAGCGGGTCGTAGACGGGGAGGATGGCGCCGCCGGGGAGGCCGAAGACGTCGGTGACGCCCAGCAGCTCGAGCGACTTGACGACGGCTTCCGCGCCCGTGAGCACGGGCGACGGCGCGGAGGTTGTGCGGGCAGGCGGCCGTGGGACGGCCGCGACGGAATCGGCGGACATGATGGGACCTTTGTCTCTCGAAGACGGAAAGGATGTCGGGATGCCGGTCACCCCGTGGTGGCGCCCTCCGAGGCGGAGCGCACGAGACGGGAGTACTTGGCAAGGACGCCACGGGTATAGCGCGGAGGAAGGGGCTCCCAGCCTTCCCGGCGGGAGCTCAGCTCTGCCTCGTCGACGAGTAGGTCGAGAGTGCGAGCCGCGATATCGACCCGTATCAGATCACCATCGCGCACGAAGGCGATGGGACCTGCGTCCACCGCTTCGGGTGCTATGTGGCCGATGCACAGGCCGGTTGTGCCGCCTGAGAATCGTCCGTCCGTCAAGAGTAGTACATCTTTTCCGAGCCCTGCGCCCTTGATGGCGGCCGTGATCGCGAGCATCTCGCGCATGCCGGGGCCGCCCTTGGGGCCCTCGTAGCGGATGACCACGACGTCTCCGGCCGCGATCTCGCCGGCCTCGAGGGCGTCCATGGCGGCGCGCTCGCGCTCGAACACGCGCGCGGGCCCTTCGAACACGTCGCTGTCGAAGCCGGCCGACTTCACGACCGCTCCTTCGGGCGCGATCGTGCCGTGAAGGATCGTGATGCCGCCCTTGTCGTGGATGGGGTCGGCGAACGAGTGGATGACCGTTCCGTCGACGGGGTCGGGGTCCAGTGCCCGGAGGTTCTCGGCCATCGTCTTGCCCGTGACGGTCAGCGCGTCGCCGTGGATGAGGCCCTCGTCGAGCATCGCCTTGAGGATCACGGGGATGCCGCCGTGGCGGTCGACGTCGTTCATGACGTACTTGCCGAACGGCTTCATGTCGGCCACGTGGGGCACCTTGTCGCCGATGCGGTTGAAGTCATGGAGCGAGAGCTCGACGTCGGCCTCGCGAGCGATCGCGAGGAGGTGCAGCACGACGTTCGTCGAGCCGCCGAGCGCCATCGCGAGGGCGATCGCGTTCTCGAACGCCTCCTTGGTGAGGATGTCGCGCGTGGTGATCCCGAGCTTCAGCAGGTTCACGACGGCTTCGCCCGACCGGTGCGCGAAATAGTCGCGACGGCGGTCGGCCGACGGCGGCGCCGCAGAGCCCGGCAGCGACAGTCCGAGCGCCTCGGCGACGGAGGCCATGGTGTTCGCCGTGTACATGCCGCCGCAGGCGCCCTCACCGGGCGCGATCGCGCACTCGATGCGCTTGAGGTCGGCTTCGCTCATCTTCCCGGCGAGGCACGCGCCGACGGCCTCGAACGAGTCGATGATCGTGACGTCCTTCTCCGTGCCGTCCGAGAGCTTGACCCAGCCGGGGGCGATCGAGCCCGCGTAGAGGAAGACGCTCGAGAGGTCGAGCCGCGCAGAGGCCATCAGCATGCCGGGGATGGACTTGTCGCAGCCGGCGAGGAGCACCGAGCCGTCGAGGCGCTCGGCCATCATGACGGTCTCGACCGAGTCGGCGATGACCTCGCGGCTGACGAGCGAGAAGTGCATGCCTTCGTGCCCCATCGAGATGCCGTCCGAGACGGAGATGGTGCCGAACTGCAGCGGGTAGCCCCCGCCGGCGTGCACGCCCTCCTTGGCACCCTGCGCGAGCCGGTCGAGGCTCAGGTTGCACGGCGTGATCTCGTTCCAGCTCGACGCGATGCCGATCTGGGGCTTGTCCCAGTCCTCGTCACCCATGCCGACCGCGCGGAGCATTCCGCGGGATGTCGTCGCCTCGATGCCGTCGGTGACGACTCGGCTGCGGGGTTTGATGTCGATCGCGTTCTCGTGCTCTGCAGACGGCTGGGGCATGGTTCGAAGTCTATTCCTGCGCGGATGACCGCCGCCGCGCGCTCAGCCGCGGACGGCGGCCCGCCGGCGGGCGAGTTCGGCCAGGAGCCCGGCCATCGCGGGGATGTCGTCCACGAGCACACGGGCAGCGGACCGCCCCGTTCCGACGTGCACGCCGACATCGCCCGGGCCGAGGCTGCGCAGCGCGTCCTCGTCGGTCACGTCGTCGCCGGCGAAGAGCACGGCGGTGGCCCGCGTGCGCGCGCGGAGCGTCGCGACGGCGGAATCCTTGCCCTCGTGCCGGAACGAGTACTCGACGATGTTGTGTCCCGTGCGGCGGCGCCAGTGCGGCACCTCGGCGGCGACGATGTCGTCGACGAGGCGATTGGCCTCCTCGGCGGCCTCGGGATCGGCCCGGCGTGTGTGAACCCCGAAGCCGAACGTCTTCGGTTCGATCCAGACGCCGTCGAGGTCGCGGGTGGCGTCCTCGGCGCCGGAGCGCAGGCGATCGCGGAGGGCGACGTCCTCCCCCGCGTCGTCCGGTTCGACGGCGCCTTCGCCCGGAACCCAGAACTCGGCGCCGTGCGACCCCGCGAGCCAGACCCGGGAGCCGTCGCCGTGCTCCGCGATGATCCTCAGGTCGCTGAGGCTGCGGCCCGACACCAGCGCGACGACGGTGGCGGGGACGGCGGTCAGCGCCTCGACGGCGTCGCGAGCGGCCGGCAGCATCCGGGCGTCCATCGGCTCGTTCTCGAGCGGCGACAGCGTGCCGTCGAAATCGAGCGCCACGAGGAGGATGTCGGTGGAGGCGAGCTCGTCGAGGGCGGCGTCCGCGTCAGCGGCGAGCCCCGTCATCCGTCCGCGCCTTCCTTCGTGCGGCGGACGTCGTCGAGGGACGACAGGAAGGCGCGGGACCACGCGGCGATGTCGTTCTCGATCACCTTGCGTCGCAGCGCCCGCATGCGCCGGCCCTGCTCCGTCGCGGGCATCTCCACGGCGCGCATCATGGCGTCCTTCAGACCGCCGATGTCGTGCGGGTTGATGCGGATGGCGCTGCCGAGCTCGTCGGCCGCGCCGGCGAACTCGCTGAGGATCAGCACGCCGCGATTGTCGATGCGGCTCGCGACATACTCCTTCGCGACGAGGTTCATGCCGTCGCGCAGAGCGGTGACGAGCATGACGTCGGCGGCGAGGAAGAGCGCGACCATCTCCTCGCGCGGGTACGCCTGATGCAGGTAGCGGATGGCGGTGTGGCCGACGGTGTCGTGATCGCCGTTGATTCGGCCGACGGCGAGCTCGATCTCGTCGCGCAGCTGCATGTACGCCCCGACGCGCTCGCGGCTGGGGCTCGCGACCTGAACGAGGGTCGCGTGCTCGACGTCGAGGCGGCCGTCGGCGAGGAGCTCGCCGAAGGCCTTGAGCCGATGACGGATGCCCTTGGTGTAATCGAGGCGGTCGACGCCGAGGAACACCGTCCGGGGGTTGCCCAGACCCTCACGGATCTCGGCCGCGCGTGCCTGGATGTCGGGACGCGCCGCGAGATCGGAGTACGACGAGGCGTCGATCGAGATCGGGAAGGCCTTCGCGAGGGCGAGGCGCGTCGAGCCGTCGGCCTGTGGAACGCGGATGCCGGAGGCCCGCGTCTCGTAGCGCAGCTGGCGGCGCACGGCGCGCGCGAAGTTCGAGGCATCCGTCACCCGCTGGAAGCCGATGACATCGGCACCCAGGAGGCCCTCGAGCACCTGGCGGCGCCACGGCAGCTGCGAATAGAGGCCGTATGCGGGGAACGGAATGTGATGGAAGTACCCGATCGTGAGGTCGGGACGAGCCTCGCGCAGCATCTGCGGGACGAGCTGCAGCTGGTAGTCCTGCACCCAGACGGTGGCACCCTCCGCCGAGACGGATGCCGCGGCCTCCGCGAAGCGCCGGTTCACCCGCACATAGGCCTCCCACCACACGCGCCGGTAGCGCGGCGGCGAGATGACGTCGTGGTAGAGCGGCCAGATCGTGTCGTTCGAGAAGCCCTCGTAGTAGTCCTCGACGTCCTGCGCGCTGAGGCTCACGGGAACCAGGTGCGTGCCCTCGAACTCGAAGGGCTCCACCTCGATGTCGGGTTTGCCGGGCCATCCCACCCACGCGCCGTCGGCGCGCCGCATGACGGGTTCGAGTGCCGTGACCAGACCCCCGGGAGACCGCCGCCAGTCCTCGTCGCCGCTGTCGGCGTCGGTGACTCGGTCTACGGGCAGCCGGTTCGCGACGACGACAAGATCAGCCAGTGACACATTCGCTCCGGTTCCGTATGAGTGGACCCAGGCTAACAGCGGGCCCGCGGACGCCTCGGGCATGTCGCGGGGGGCGCCGATATGGTAAAGCGCCGGACGCTCGGCGGGAAGAGGCATCCGCGTCAGTGCACGGATGTCGTCGCGCCCGCTAGCGTGGACGGCATGCGCAAGTACCTGTTCGGCACGGGCCTTCTCGGAGCGATCACGGGCGGGCTCACGCTGCTGCGCGCCCTCCGCAACGATGCGCCCTTCACGTGGCGCGTGGCGCTCGGGTGGCTGAGCTGGGGCATCTCGCTGGCCCTGGCGATCGGCGCGATCGTCGACGTGCGCCGCGCCGAGAGTGGCCATGTGCTCGGCCCCGACTCGCCCGTGCACGGCAAGGAGGCCAAGCTCGTGCAGCGCCGCGTGCGCCGGGAGCACCGGGACTCCCGCCTCTCCTAGCGCGGGTCTGAGCTCTCGCCGGGCTCAGCGCCCGAGCGGGATCTCGTAATGGACGAATCCCGTGCTCGTGGCGACCTTGTCGTAGAGCGCCCGCGCGGTGGCGTTGGTCTCGTGGGTGAGCCAATAGACCTTGTGGCTGCCTTCCCCCTCGGCGCAGGACTTCACGTGCTCGATGAGCGCGCGGCCGACTCCTCCGCCCCGGGTGCCGGGTGCGACGAAGAGGTCTTCGAGGTAGGTGTAGGTCGACGCCGTCCAGGTGGCGGGGTGCGACAGCCAATGGACGATCCCCACCGCGCGGCCCTCGGCATCCCGTGCCATCGCGCCGTGGAGCTCCTCGTCGGCGACGATGCGGGCGAAGGTCGACTCGGTGACGTCGTCGGCGACGGATGCCTCGTAGAACGCGAGGTATCCGCGCCAGAGCTCGAGCCAATCGTCGCGGTCGGCCGGTGTGATCTTCGCAATCGTCGTCACCCGCCCGACGCTACCCCCTGCCGGCCCGGGAGGCGGAGAGCCGTCTCGGGGTCAGCGGGTGATGATGAGGGCGTCGCCCTGGCCGCCGCCGCCGCAGAGCGCGACCGCGGCGGTGCCGCTCCCCCGGCGGATGAGCTCGTGCACGGCGTGCACGACGAGCCGATTGCCGGACGCGCCGATCGGGTGGCCGATCGCGATTCCGCCGCCGTGGATGTTGACGACGTCGTCGGCGAGGCCGAGCTCTGCCTGCGACCGCGCCACGACGGCGCCGAAGGCCTCGTTGATCTCGACGAAGTCGAGGTCGCCCACCGAGATGCCCTGCTTCTCGACGGCCTTCTGGATGGCTCGGGCCGGCTGCGCGTGCAGCGAGTTGTCGGGGCCGGCGACCTGGCCGGAGGCGCCGACGACGGCCAGCACGGGCCAGCCCCGATCGTCGGCGTGCGCACGGGTCGTCAGGACGACGGCGGATGCCCCGTCCGAGATCTGCGACGAATTCCCGGCCGTGATCGAGCCGCCCTCGGCGAAGGCCGGGCGAAGCCCGCCGAGCGTCTCGACCGTCGTGTCCGGGCGGATGCCTTCGTCCTTCGTCACGACCACGGGCTCGCCGCGCCGCTGAGGAATCTCGACGGGGACGATCTCCGCGTCGAAGACGCCCGCCTCGGTGGCGGCGGCCGCGCGCTGATGCGACCTCGCGGCCACGGCATCCTGAGCTTCGCGATCGACGTGGAAGCGGTCGTTGTGGCGCTCGGTCGAGGCGCCCATGCTCTCGCGGTCGTACGCGTCGGTCAGCCCGTCGTACGCCATGTGGTCGAGCACCTCGATCGAGCCGTACGTCCAGCCGTCGCGCGACCCCATCAAGAGGTGCGGCGCGCGTGTCATCGACTCCATGCCGGCAGCGACCACGACTGTCGCGTCGCCGAGCGCGAGCATGCGCGCGGCGTCGATCACGGCCGTGAGGCCCGACAGGCACACCTTGTTGACCGAGCCCGCGTGCACGTCCCAGCCGATGCCGGCACCGACCGCCGCCTGGCGCGCGGGATTCTGGCCCGCGCCTGCCGCGAGCACCTGCCCGACGAGCACCGCGTCGACCGCCTCGGCGGGGATCCCCCCGCGCTCGAGCGCACCCTTGATCGCGAGAGAGCCGAGCTGCACCGCTGTCAGCGATGCGAGCTGTCCCCTGAGCCGGCCCTGCGGCGTCCGGGCCGCCGCGACGATGACGACATCATCCCTGTTCATGCTTCGATCCTCTCTCCGACGCGGACGATGAGCTCAGGCTCGGTCGCCGCGATGACTTCGTCGACCGTCACGCCCGGGGCGAGCTCGACGAGGACGAGTCCCTCATCGGTCACGTCGATGACCGCGAGATCCGTGATGATGCGGTCGACCACGCCGCGGCCCGTCAGCGGCAGCGAACAGGTGTCGACGATCTTCGCCGAGCCGTCCCGGGCGACGTGCTCCATGAGGACGATGACGCGAGATGCCCCGTGCACGAGGTCCATCGCACCGCCCGGCCCCTTGACCATCTTGCCGGGGATCATCCAGTTGGCGAGGTCGCCGGACTTCGACACCTGCATCGCGCCGAGGATGGCGGCGTCGATCTTGCCGCCGCGGATCATGCCGAAGCTCGTCGCCGAGTCGAAGAATGAGGCGCCGGGCAGCGTCGTCACGGTCTCCTTGCCGGCATTGATGAGGTCGGGATCGATGTGCTCCTCGGTCGGATACGGGCCGACGCCGAGGATGCCGTTCTCGGACTGCAGGACGACGGTCACACCTTCCGGCACGTAGTTCGGCACGAGCGTCGGAAGGCCGATGCCGAGGTTGACATAGGCGCCGTCGCCGAGCTCCTGCGCGGCGCGCGCGGCCATCTCGTTGCGGGTCAGTGCCATGGTCATGCTCCTTCGGGCTGGTCGCGATCGGACGCCGGGGCGACCGCGACGGTACGGCGCTCGATGCGCTTCTCGATGTCGGTTCCGACCTCGACGATGCGATGCACGTAGATGCCGGGAAGGTGGATGCCGTCGGGGTCGAGTTCTCCCGGTTCGACGAGCTCCTCCACCTGCGCGATGCAGACGCGCCCGGCCATCGCCGCGAGCGGGTTGAAGTTGCGCGCCGACTTGTTGAAGACGAGGTTGCCGTGTCGATCACCCCGGAGGGCGTGGACGAGGGCGAAGTCGGTCACGATGGCCTCTTCGAGCACGAACTCGCGCGGCTCGCCGTCGAGGTCGAAGGTGCGCACGTCCTTCTTGGGCGACGCGATCGCGATGCCGCCCTGCCCGTCGTACTTGCGCGGCAGGCCTCCCTCCGACACCTGCGTGCCGACTCCCGTCTGCGTGTAGAACGCCGCGATCCCCGAGCCGCCGGCGCGGAGCTTCTCGGCGAGCGTCCCCTGCGGCGTGAGCTCGAGCTCGAGCTCGCCCGAGAGGAACTGCCGCTCGAACTCCTTGTTCTCACCGACGTACGACGACGTCATCTTGCGGATGCGCTTGGCGTTCAGGAGCACGCCGAGCCCCCAGTCGTCGACGCCGCAGTTGTTGCTGACGATGCTGAGGTCTGTCGTCCCCTGCGCGAGCAGCGCCTCGATGAGGGCGATCGGGTTGCCCGAAAGCCCGAAGCCGCCCACGGCGAGGCTCGCGCCGTCCGGGATGTCGGCGACGGCCTCGGCCGCCGACCCGACGGTCTTGTCGATCACGTGTCACTCCTTCGTCGCGCGTGCCGGCCCGCCGCTGCGCGGGCGCCCTTCCATCCTGCTCCGCGCAGCGCGCCAGGGGCGCGGCGACGCTTGTCATGTGGATGCCGCGACCCTTAGTGTCCATATCGTGGACGCCAGATCGAATCGAAGCGTGCCCGGCGCGCAATCCGTGGCCCGCGCCGCTCGCGTCTTGAGGCTCGTGACCTCGGCCGGTGACGAAGGGATCGCCGTGGCTGAGCTCGCCCGCCGCGCGGAGCTCACCCGCCCGACGGCGCATCGGCTGCTGACCGCGCTCCGCCACGAGGGCCTCGTCGATCAGGACGAGAGGACGGGACGATGGATGCCGGGGCCGGAGCTCTACCTGATGGGCACGGTCGCGGCATCCCGCTATGACATCACCGCGATCGCTCGGGACATCGTCCGGTCGCTCGCCGTGCGCACGGAGGAGAGCGCGTTCCTCTCGGTGCGCCGTGGCGACGAGACCGTGTGTCTGCTGCGCGAGGAGGGGAGCTTTCCCATCCGCTCGTTCGTGCTGTCGGAGGGGGTGCGATTTCCGCTCGGCGTCGCGTCGGCGGGCCTGGCGATCCTCGCCTTCCTCCCGTCCCACGATGTGGACGCCTACTTCGAGCGCCACCCGGAGCTCGGCACGCAGTGGGGTGGGGCCCACGCCGAGCCGCGGCTGCGCGCGAGGCTGCGCGAGACGCACGCTCGCGGGTATGCGTTGAACCCCGGGCTCATCGTGGAGGGCTCGTACGGCCTGGGCGCCGCCGTGTTCACGCGCGAGGGCCACCCGCAGTGGGCGCTGAGCCTCACCGGCGTCGAGTTCCGGTTCGGCCCCGATCGCCTGGCCGATCTCGGCCGCACGCTGCTCGCGCACGCTCACCAGCTCACGACCCGTATCGCCGCGACCGCCCGCTGACCCCCCTCCTTCCCCTCCTCTCCTTTTTCGCGAGAGGGCGGATATGCGCACGACACGCCGCGGCGAACGCGCACTCCTGCCCTCTCGCGGCAGGGGCGGAGGGAGGGAGACCGGAAGAGGGACGGGGGGAGGAAGCGGGGAGGGAGGGGATGCTAGGCGGCGGCGGCGAGCTCGCGCAGGATCAGCGGGGCCACGGCATCCGCCCCCGCCCGCGACATCACGATCGTGTAGTGGTTGCGGTCCGCGATGCGGACGTGTTCGATGCTCGGCCGGACATCCAGAATCCGGGCGAGGGGCTCGGGCGCATACAGGCCGGGCGGCTCGTTCATGAGGCCACGCGCCACGGTGATGAGGAGGGTCGGATGCCGCAGCCCCGCCAGGGCCGCGGGCAGCATCGTGCCGGTGTTCATGTCGATGGTGTCTTCCACCGTCGTCCGATAGCTCGTCGCGGGACGCAGCAGGTCGCCGTCGGGCACGAGGTCGTACGCGATGTACCGCTCGAGCTCGGGCGTCCAGTCGGTGTGGAAGGCGGGGTGCTCGCGCCAGAAGTCGCGGTACTCCCCCACGTCGGCGAAGCGCATCGACAGCCGCGCCGCAGTGGGTCCGAGGATCCGCGACACGAGTTCGTCAGGGTCGAGGCCTGCGGGCACGTCGAGCGGAAGGCCGCCGTCGACGAGCACGAGCCGCGTGACGCGCTCGGGGTACAGGTACGCGAACGCTACGGCGACGAAGGCGCCCATGGAGTGCCCGACGACCACGATCCGCTCGATGCCGAGCTCATCGAGCACGGCGGCGAGGTCAGCCGCGTGCGCCGCAAGGCCGGCGGGTCCGTCGACCTCGTTGCTGCGTCCGCGCCCCCGGAGGTCGGGGGCGATGACCCGCACACCGGGGAGCCCCTCGACGATGAACGGCCACGCGAGGTGCGACGCCGTCACGCCGTGCACGAGCAGCACCGAGGCGGCATGGGAGTCGGCGCCATCGGCATCCAGCTCCGGAGTCTCCGGATCCCAGACGCCCACGCGCAGCGCCCCGCCCGCGACCGGCACGTCGATCGTGCGGTAGATGTGCCCCGTCATCGGGCCGTCCATCCGCCGTCGATCGTGTACGAGGCGCCCGTCACCATGCCCGCCTTGTCGGAGGCGAGCCAGCCCGCGAGAGAGGCGACCTCGTCGGGCTCGACGAGACGCTTGATGGCGGTCTCGGTCAGCATGATCTTCTCCACGACCTCGCTCTCGGGGATCCCGTGCAGCCGGGCCTGATCGGCGATCTGCCTCTCCACGAGCGGCGTGCGCACATACGCGGGATCGATGCAGTTGCTCGTGACACCGTGGGGAGCACCCTCCAGCGCCGTGACCTTCGACAGTCCCTCGAGGCCGTGCTTGGCCGACACGTACGCGGATTTGAAGGCGCTCGCCCGAAGCCCGTGCGCGCTCGAGATGTTGATGACCCGCCCCCAGCCCCGTTCGTACATCGTCGGCAGCGCCGCACGGATGAGGAGGAAGGGCGATTCGAGCATGAGCCGCAGGATCAGCCGGAACGTCTCGGGCTCGTACTCCTCGATCGGCGCGACCTTCTGGATTCCGGCGTTGTTCACGAGGATGTCGGCATCGAGGCTCAACATCTCGAGCGCGCGCGTGTCGGCGAGGTCGACGACCCAGGCCTCTCCTCCGATCTCGGATGCCGCGGCCCGCGCCGCGTCGCCGCTCCGGTCGGCGATCACGACGTGCGCACCGCGCCGCGCGAACTCGCGCGCGCACGCGAGGCCGATGCCGCTCGCGCCGCCCGTGACGACGGCGCGCTTGCCCGACAGATCGTGGTCCGGCATGACGGATCCCCTTCCTGCTCGCGCCGTCCACCCTCGGAGGCGCCGGCGCTGCGTGCCGACCCGGCGACCCGGGTTCAAGGCCTTCGCAATCTAGGAAATCGGAGGCATGGCCGCAAGAGGCGTCGGCGCGCCGCGCGCGCCCGGGCGGGCGCGACATCCAGGCATTGCATACCTACGATATATACCTAGGGTATTATTAGCCCCGTGACACACGACAGAGACATCGAGACCCTCATCGTCGCAGCGCACGCGCTCACCCGCGTCGCCGCGCTCGAGACCCGCAGTGAGACGCCGTCCGCCCAGTGGCGCACCCTCACCATCCTCCGCGATCGCGGTCCGCTCCGCGTCGGCGAGCTCGCGCAGCTCAGCCGGGTCACGCAGCCCGGCATGACGCGCCTCGTGGGCCAGATGGCCGACCTCGGTCTCATCGAGCGGTCGACGGATGCCTCGGACTCACGCGCGACCGTCGTCACCGTGACTCCGCTCGGCCTCGAGGCCCTCGCGACGTGGCTCGTGCAGCTGACGGCCGCTCTGGCCCCGCACTTCGAAGACCTGACGGCGCAGGAGTGGGACGCGCTCCGCACGACCGCCGCCGTCCTCTCGCGCAAGACCGCGGCCGTGGAGCTCGCGCGATGAGCTCCGACGGAAAGGTCAGCGTCTGGCGTCAGCCGAAGCAGGTCTGGGCCGTGGCCTTCGCCTGCGTCGTCGCGTTCATGGGCATCGGGCTCGTCGACCCGATCCTGCCGGCGATCGCCGACTCGCTGCAGGCGAGCCCCGTGCAGACCGAGCTGCTCTTCACCAGCTACCTGCTCGTGACCGGCCTCGCGATGCTCGTCACCAGCTGGATCTCGAGCCGCATCGGCGCCAAGGCCACCCTCCTCACGGGACTCGCCCTCATCGTCGTGTTCGCGCTGCTATGCGCACTCAGCGGCAGCGTCGACGCCATCATCGGCTTCCGCGCGGGCTGGGGGCTCGGCAACGCGCTCTTCATCTCAACGGCTCTCGCGACGATCGTCGGCGCGGCCTCGGGCGGAAGCGGTGCGGCCATCGTGCTGTACGAGGCGGCGCTCGGCCTCGGCATCGCGATCGGTCCGCTGCTCGGCGGCATCCTCGGCGAGATCAGCTGGCGCGGCCCGTTCTTCGGCGTCGTCGTCCTCATGGCGATCGCCTTCGTCGCGGTGCTCGTCCTGCTGCGCGGCCCCGGCGAGAAGCGCACACCTGTGCGGCTGTCGGCGCCGTTCACGGCGCTTCGCCGACCTGCCCTGGCGTTCCTCGCGGTGACGGCGCTCTTCTACAACATCGGCTTCTTCGTGCTGCTGGCCTTCTCGCCCTTCCCGCTCGGCTTCGGCGCCCTCGGCATCGGACTGACCTTCTTCGGCTGGGGCGTCGCGCTCGCGATCACGAGCGTGTGGGTCGCGCCGCTCCTCGTCCGGCGATTCCGCCGCACGAGCGTCATGCTCGTCGTGCTTCCGCTGCTCGCCCTCGACCTCCTCGCCGCCGCCGTCTTCGTCGAGATCGCCGCCGCGCTCGTCGTTGCCATCGTGGTGGGAGGCCTCCTCCTCGGCATCATGAACACGGTGCTGACGGAGTCCGTCATGGAGGCGACAGACCTCCCCCGGTCCGTCGCATCGTCGGCCTATTCCGCCGTGCGATTCCTCGGCGGCGCCGCCGCGCCGCCCATCGCGGCACTCCTCTGGCACGCGTTCGGCGCACCGGTCCCGTACGTCTTCGCCGCGGCATCCGTCCTCATCGCCACGGCCACGCTCGCGATCGGCCGGCGCGCCCTGCGCCACGTCGATGCGATCGAGGCGGACGCGACCGACGAGGCCGCAGCCGTGCTCGTCGGAGACGCCGCCTGACCAGCCGCTGCGCCCGGCGGAAACGAAGAAGAGCCCCGCGATTGCGGGGCTCTTCTTCATTGGTGCGCCCTCTCGGGCTCGAACCGAGGACCCACTGATTAAGAGTCAGTTGCTCTACCGACTGAGCTAAAGGCGCGTGATTCGCACGGGGCGAACCGGAGATCAACACTACCATCACGATCGGATGACACGGAAATCGAGGCATCCCTCGGCGCCGTATCCTTGATGCCGTGACCTCCCCCCTTTCCACGACGCGCTTCGACGCGCCCTTCGACGGGGATCTGACGGCGGATCTCGCCTTCGCCCTGCGTCTTGCGGATGCCGCGGACGCCACCTCGATGCAGCGCTTCGACGCGCCCGATCTCGATGTGCGCGTGAAGGCCGACGCCTCGCACGTGACCGAGGCCGACCTCGCCACCGAGCGGGTCATGCGGGATCTCATCGAGGCCGAGCGGGAGGGCGACGGCATCTTCGGCGAGGAGTTCGGGGCGACCGGCGGCACGTCCCGGCAGTGGATCCTCGATCCGATCGACGGCACCGCCAACTACCTCAAGGGCATCCCGATGTGGTCGACGCTCATCGCCCTCAGCATCGACGGCGTCCCCCGGGTCGGCGTCGTGAGCCAGCCGGCCATCGGCCGGCGCTGGTGGGCGGCCACAGGACTCGGCGCCTGGACGAACACCTCCGACGGCGGGACGCGGCGGCTGGCAGTGTCGCACGTGGACTCGATCGCCGAGTCGAGCGTGAGCTTCCAGAGCATCGGCCAATGGCGCGGCGCGGGCGAGCTCGACGCCCTCGAGCGTCTGACCGCGGCGGTGTGGCGCGATCGCGGCTACGGCGACGCGTGGCCGTACATGCTCCTCGCCGAGGGACGCCTCGAGTTCGTCGGCGAGTTCGACGTCAAGGAGTACGACCTCGCCGCCCACGTCGCGATCATCACCGAGGCCGGCGGCCGGGTCACGTCGTACGCCGGCGACGACTCCATCGCCGACCGCTCGGTGGTCGCGACCAACCGCGTGCTCCACCAGGCCTTCCTCGACCTCCTCCACCCCCTCGCGCCCACGGAGACCCCCGAATGACCCGACCTTTCGCGCGCATCGCCGCGACACTGGCCGTCGCCGCGACCGCCGCCCTGATGACCGCGTGCGCACCATCGGCCGCCGAATCCGAACCCGAGCCCACGAAGACCGTCGAGGTCGAGCCGTCGTCGCCGGCGCCCGAGCCCTCGGCGTCGGCGACGTCGGGGCCGAAGGTCGAGGAGCCGACGTGCGAGACGATCATCTCGGCGACGACGGTGAAGGACTTCGAGTCGCTCGGCTGGACCTCCCTCTCCGACACGTTCCTCGTCGCGAGCGTCGAGATCCCCGACGGCATCCAGTGCATCTGGGGCGACTTCTCGACGGCGACCGATCACGTGCAGGTCTTCGGCTGGGCTCCGATCTCGTCAGACCAGGCCGCCACCGCCGAGGCGGAGCTCGTCGCGCAGGGCTGGCGCCGCGAGGATGCGTCGGAGGGCGTCTACATCACCGAGAGCCCCGAGACCGCGATCTCGACGGATGACGAGGGCTACGGCCTGACGTACCTCTTCGGCGACGGCTGGGTGAAGTACGCCGACACGAAGCAGGGGATCATCCTCGTGGAGTGGCCGCAGACCTGAGCCCCGCCGCTTCCCGCCGGGCCCGCGCGTCCGGGCTGAGGCACGGCGTTCGGTTCAGACGAACTGCCGCCGCAGCGCCGTCGCGAGCCACTCGCGGTAGGCCGGCATGCTCCACCCGCTCTGCAGCACGAGCTGCTGGTGGCTCTCGGGCGACCAGAGGAACGACAGCGCGGCGGCGGATGCCTCGGCATCCGTCCCCTCCCCGGCGATCCCGCGGGCGCGCAGGATGTCGATGACCCGCCGGTAGTCCTCGCGCCGGCGGGCGAGGAGGCCTTCGAGGGCCGCGGCGATCTCGTCGTCGGCGTTCGCTGCACTCAGGAGTTCGGTCCACAGCACGCTCGTCCGCGCGTTCGCGTCGCCGATGAACCCGGCGAGGGCCGTGACGAAGGCGTCGTCGTCGCCGATCGCGAGCAGCGCGGCCGCCGCGTCGTTCTCGGAGAGGGCCTCCTCGCCCTCCGTGCCCGCGAAGGCGTGCTCGAAGGCGCGGAGGAGCAGGTCCCGCTTCGGCCCGTTCGCCTTGACCGTCTCGGGCGAGACTCCGGCCCGCTCGGCGATGTCGGCGAGGGACGTGCCGGTGTATCCGCGGTCGGCGAAGCAGGACGCGGACGCCTCGAGCACGCGCCGTCGCGTCGCGGCGGCCTGCTCGCTGCGCAGCGTCGACCGGTACGCGCGGGTGGCGGTGGTGCTCGACATCCGATCTCCTTATTGACTAACCCATTCGGGTGGTGAATACTCCAACAGTACCTTCAATTGTAGTCACCCGTCCCTTCTCTTCGAGGTCACCGCCGATGTCTTCTGTTCTGATGCTCTGCACGCCCGTCCGTGGGCATGTCTCCCCTCTCCTCGCCGTCGCGTCGGCCCTCGTCGCCGCGGGCGATCGTGTGCGCTTCATGACCGGCGCCCGGTACCGCGACGAGGTGATCGCGACCGGAGCCGAGTACCTGCCGCTTCCCGCCGAGGCCGACTACGACGATCGGGATGTGGATGCCGCGTTCCCCGGTCGCGTCGGGCTCAGCGGCCCCAAGGGCATCCGCTACGACATGATCGAGATCTTCCTCCGACCCGTTCCCGCGCAGCTCGCCGCGGTGCGGGCGGCCCTCGCGGCCGAGCCGACCGATGCGGTCCTGGCGGAGCCCATGTTCGCGGGCGCGGCCCTGCTCTCCGAGCTGCCACGCTCCGACAGGCCGCTCCTCGTCGCGCTCGGGATCATCCCGCTGGGTCTGCAGCATCCGGATGTCGCGCCCTTCGGACTCGGGATCACGCCCATGCCCGGCCCCATCGGCCGGCTTCGGAACGCCGTGCTGACCGCGACGGCCGAGAAGGGGGTGTTCGGCCCCGTGCAGAAGTACGCCGACGGGCTCGCGCAGCAAGAGCTCGGTCGCCCGCTGTCGCGGTTCTTCCTCAACTGGCCCGCGGGCGCGGATCTCGTCATCCAGTTCACCGTCCCCGAGTTCGAGTACGACCGCCCCGGGCTGACCGACGCCGTGAAGTTCGTCGGTCCCGTCACACGCGCCCTACCGTCGCGGACGCCGCTGCCGGAATGGTGGGACGAGCTGCACTCGGGGGTTCCCGTCGTGCATGTGACGCAGGGCACTGTCGCGAACTCGGGGTGGAACCTCGTCGAGCCCACGATCCGCGCTCTCGCGGATGAGCGCGTGCTCGTCGTCGTGAGCACGGGAGGCCGACCCGTCGAGACCCTCCCCGAGGACCTGCCGTCGAACGTGCGGACGGCGAGCTTCCTCCCGTACGACCGGCTGCTGCCCCTCACCGACGTGTACGTGACCAACGGCGGCTACGGCGGAGTGCACTTCGCACTCGAGCACGGCGTCCCGATCGTCGTCGCCGGGCGCACGGAGGACAAGACCGAGGTGAGCGCCCGCATCTCGTGGACCGGCGTCGGCATCGACCTCCGCACCGACGACCCGAAGCCCGGCCAAGTGAACAAGGCGGTGCGGCGCGTGCTCGCCGAGCCGTCGTTCCGCACGCGCTCGGCGCAGATCGGCGAGGCGATCCGGCGCTCCCCGGGCGCGTCGGCCGTGCACGATCTCGTCGTCGAGGCGCTTGCGGCGCCGTCGGTGCGCACGCGCTGACGCGCGGGCTCCTCGTCGCGTCAGCTCTGCACGCGGCGTACTCAGGGCGAGAGGTCGGGGAGGGCACGGGTGCCGAATTCGTGCCGCAGCGCGCTCAGCGCGGCGTACCACCCCGTGAGGCCGTGCACGCCGGGGCCGGGGGCGACCGAGGCCGACGCGAGATAGACGCCGGGCATCGGCGTGCGCCACGGCTCGGGGCTGATGACGGGCCTGCGGATGAGCTGCCAGAGCGAGGGCGCGCCGGCCGCGATGTCGCCGCCCGGGTAATTGGGATTGTGCCGCTCGACGTCGACGGCGGTGCGCGAGTGGCGTCCGATGATCGTGTCGCGGAAGCCCGGCGCGTAACGCTCGATCTGACGGATGACCGCCTCGGCGCGGTCGGCAGAGCTCCCCGCCGGAACGTGCGTGTAGGTCCAGAGCGTGTGTCGACCGGCCGGTGCCCGGCTCGGGTCGACGAGGGTGGGTTGCGAGACGAGCACGTAGGGGCGGTCGGGAAGACGCCCGGCATTGACCTCGTTCTCGGAGTGCGCCACTTCGTCGCGGGTCCCACCGACGTGCACGGTGCCGGCCTCGCGCACGGCGGGGTTCTGCCACGGCACCGGCTCGCTCAGGGCGAAGTCCACCTTGGCGACCGCTCCCCCGTAGCGGAACGACTCCATCGCGCGCCGGTAGCGCGACGGCATGCGCGCGCCCGCGATCGCGACGAGTGCGCGCGGAGTGACGTCGAGCATCGTGACGCGGGCCGGTGGCAGTTCGTCGAGGCTCGCGACCTCGTGGTCCAGCACGAGCTCGCCTCCGTGGGCGCGCAGGTCGGCGATCATCGCGTCGGTGATCGCCTGACTCCCGCCGATCGGGATCGGCCAGCCCCGCGCGTGGGCATACGTGCCGAGCGCGAGACCCGCCGCGGCGGCCGCGAGGCTCGGCTGCGGAAGGATCGTGTGCGCCGCGACTCCCGTGAGAAGGGCGGGCGCGAGCTCCTCCCGGAAGCGTGCGTTCCAGAGCCTGCTCCCCTGTTCCAGCGCGCGCAGGCCGAATGTGACGGGGGTCCGGATGCCGCGGGGCACACGCACGAGCGGCGAGCCCGTGAACTCGGCGACCTCCTCTACGCGCTCCACCAGCGGGCGCATGAGCGCGTCGTACGCCGCGCCGTCGACGCCGAGCCCCTCGCGGGTGCGATCGAGGTCGCGGTAGGCGAGAGCAGCGCGGCCGTGGTCGAGGGGCTGGGCGAACGACAGGTCCGGTGTCGCGAACTCGACGCGACGGGCGAGGCCGAACTCGCGGAAGAACCGCGACTCGAAGGCCAGCGGGTGCACGGCCGAGCACACGTCGTGCAGGAAGCCTGGCAGCGTCAGCTCGCGGGTGCTCACGCCTCCCCCGGCCTGATCGGCCCTCTCGTAGACCCGCACGCGCAGCCCCGCGCGGGCAAGCGTCACGGCCGCGGCCAGTCCGTTGGGGCCGGAGCCGACGACGATGACGTCGAGGTCTGGCTGCCTCACGAGCCGGGCGCCCCGTCCTCCCCGGAGGCGGCCAGCTCGCGCTCCGCGCTCGTCGCACCCGAGGGGCGCACCGCACGGCCTTCGGCGAGATACGCAAGCCGGTGGAGCGTCTCGGCATTGCGCCACTGCAGGACGGCATCGAGCAGCGGGGCAGGCACGAACCGGCCCGGCCCTGATACTGCCTCTTCCTGGATGCGCACGATGCAGCCCTCTCCGCGATGCTTCACGTCGATCGTCACACGGGCCTCGCCGATGGGCCAGCCCCGTGCGCGCATCACCATGCGTCGCGGCGGCTTCCACTCCTCGACGCTCGTCGTGTCGTCGATGAGCGCGGGCCAGACGCCGAACGAGTGGTGCAGCGCCGAGCCCTCGGCGGGCCAGTCGTCCGCGACCTTCCGCATGCGCGACGCACCCACGACCCACGAGGGGTACAGCCATCCGTCCCCGAGCACGCGGAACACCTCTTCGGGCGTGCAGTTGAGCACTCTGACGTTTCGTGACATCGGGGCCCCTCAATGGTCGGTCTCGCTTCCTCCGACGCTACGGGGGACGGATGCCGCGGCAGAGGCGGTTGCACCGGCGACGCGAGTGTGATCCACCCCGATGTCGGGAGGCGTGAGTAGCGTGCACTCATGACCGTTGATCGCGCCCTGCTCGCGTGGCTGCTCGACTCCGATCCTGCCCTGCGCTGGCAGGTGCAACGCGACCTGGCCGGCGAGCCGCCGGAGCTCTGGGAAGAGACACGGGCCCGCGTGGCCGACGAAGGGTTCGGCGCCGAGCTGCTGTCGCGACAAGACGAAGACGGCCAGTGGGCGGGCGGAGCCTTCTTCCCCGTGGGCTTCTTCGACAGCCCCGAACGCGATCTTCCCGGCCAGCCGTGGGTCGCCACGACGTGGTCGTTGAAAGACCTCCGCGAGTGGGGTGTCGATGCCGCTCGACTCGCGGGGACGGCCGAGAAGCTCGCCGCGAACAGTCGCTGGGAGTATGACGACCTCCCCTATTGGGGCGGCGAGGTCGACGTCTGCATCAACTCGTACACGCTCGCGAGCGGCGCCTGGCTCGGCGCCGATGTCTCACGCCTCGTGGAGTGGTTCCCCGAGCACCGACTCGAAGACGGCGGCTGGAACTGCGAGGCGGAGGAGGGCGACTCCGTGCGCTCGTCGTTCCACTCGACGCTCAACGCCGCGCGGGGCATCCTCGCCTACGAGCGGATCACGGGCGACACCTCGATGCGCGAGGCCCGCCACGGCGGCGAGGAGTATCTCCTGAGCCGGCGTCTCATGTACCGCGCATCCACGGGCGACCCGGTCGGGCCCTTCGTGACGCGCTTCGTCTACCCGAACCGGCACCGGTACAGCGCGCTTGCCGCCCTCGACCACTTCCGCGACGTCTCGCTCCTCGAAGGCACACCGCCCGATCCCCGGCTCGCCGACGCGATCGAGGTCGTCCGAACGGCGCGTCAGCCCGACGGCACGTGGCTGCAGACCACTCCGCTCGCCGGCCGCACGTGGTTCGACGTCGACGTGCCCGAGGGGCAGCCGTCCAAGTGGCTGACGCTGATGGGCACGCGGGTTCTCGATTGGTGGGATGCCGCGCGCTGAGCCGCCGGTAGAGGGGGCGGTGCGGGGTTAGCCTGGAAGTGGGTGCCGGGTCGCGGCATCCGCTCTCCCCCACCCACCGACGGACAGGATCCGGCTTTGTCGCGCACGCCCGCCCTCGCTGCGCCGGGCTGGCGCACGTGGACGGTGTGGTCGATCGGCGTGCTGGCCTACGTCGTCGCGATCGTCAACCGTACGTCGCTGTCTTCAGTCGGCGTCGATGCGCAGATGCGCTTCCACGCGGATGCCTCGGCACTGTCGATGTTCGCGGTGATCCAGCTCGCGGTGTACGGCCTCATGCAGATCCCCGTCGGCCTGCTGCTCGACCGATTCGGTGCGCGGCCGATCATCGCGATCGGGATGGTGCTGATGGCGATCGGCCAGGGAGTCATGGCCTTCGCGGATGTCGTGGGCATCGGCATCCTGGCCCGAATCCTGATCGGCGCGGGCGACGCCGCCGTGTTCCCGAGCGTGCTGCGCGTGGTCGCGACGTGGTTCCCCGAGCAGAGGGCCCCGTTCCTCGTCCAGATGACGGGCATCATCGGTCAGCTCGGTCAGATCGTGGCGGTCATCCCCCTCGCCGCCCTGCTGCACGCGACGTCGTGGAGCGTCGCCTTCGGAAGCCTCGCGGGGCTGGCCCTGCTCTTCGCCGTCCTGACCTTCGCGATCATCCGCAACCGGCCACCGGAACGCGAGTCCGATCCCGTCGACCTGTCGGTGAACACCGACACCGGCGCGGTGCGGGTCGTGCAGTCCTCGGCGGATCTGCGGGAGGGCTTCCGCGAGTCGTGGGGGCATCCGGCGACACGGCTCGGATTCTGGTCGCACTTCACGACGCCGTTCGCCGGCACCGCGTTCATGCTCCTGTGGGGTTTCCCCTTCCTCACGGGCGGCGAGGGCCTCACGCCGGCCGCGGCATCCCTCGTCATGACGTCTCTCGTGATCTTCAGCATCATCAGCGGCCCCATCATCGGCGCGCTCTCGAGCCGCCACCCGACGCGCCGGTCGCGCTGGCTCGTGCTCCCCACCGTCGCGTTCCAGGCGCTCATGTGGCTCGCCGTGATCCTCTGGCCGGGGCCCGCGCCGGTATGGCTCCTCGTCATCCTGATGTTCGCTCTCGCGACCGGCGGACCTGCGTCGATGATCGCGTTCGACCACGCGCGCACGTTCAACCCGAGCCATCGCCTCAGCACCGCGACCGGCATCGTGAACGGCGGCGGATTCCTCGCCGCCCTCATCGCGATCCTCCTGATCGGTCTCGCCCTCGATCTGCAGGGCGCCGGCACGCCCGCGACCTATTCGCTCGACGCGTTCCGCATGGCATTCCTGACGCAGTTCCCGCTGTGGATCATCGGTGCCATCGTGATCGTCGTGGAGCGTCGCCGCACGGTCCGCCACATCGGCGGCGTCGACAACTTCCCGCACCGGCGCCGATAGGCTCGAGCGTTATGGCAATCGGGGCGACGATCCACACCTTCGCGGTGCAGCTGGCCGACGTCGACCGCGGCGTCTACGAGGCGCTCAGCCTCCGTGTGGCGCGCCATGCGTCCGAGACGGACGCCTTCATGCTCACCCGCGTGCTCGCCTACTGCCTCGAGTACGAGGAGGGGATCGCGTTCAGCGAGGGGATCTCGGCGACCGACGAACCCGCCGTGTCGGTGCGCGACCTCACCGGCAAGCTCCTCGCCTGGGTCGAGGTGGGGGCGCCCGATGCCGCACGTCTGCACACCGGCAGCCTCCAGGCCGAGCGCGTCGCCGTCTACACGCACCGCGACCCGGCGAAGGTCGCCCCGCTGTGGGCCGGCAAGAAGATCCACCGCGCCGACGACATCCGCCTCTACAGCTTCGACCCGGGCTTCCTCGACGCGGCGACAGCCGTCCTCGAGCGGCGCAACACGATGTCGGTCTCGATCACCGAGCGGCGGCTCTACCTCGAGCTGAACGGCACGACGCTGGCGACCGACGTGCACGAGCAGACGGCGCAGGCGTAGCGCGAGGCATCCGCCGCCGGCCGCAGTGTCACCCGCGATGCCGCGCCCGATGCCGCGCCCCTCCTGACGGACCGCTAGCGTCGAAGTGCGGGCGAAGGGCGCCCGGCGAGGAGCGTCGCGATGCAGCAGTTCGACACGATCGTCGTCGGCGCGGGAGTCGCCGGACTCACGGCGGCGCGCCTGCTGACGCGGCACGGGCAGAAGGTCGTCGTGCTCGAAGCGCGCGACCGCATCGGCGGGCGGGTGTGGACGGTCCGCCACGAGGGGCATGTGACCGATCTCGGTGCCTCCTGGATCCACGGCATCACCGGCAGCCCTGTCGCCGCTGCCGCGGCGGCGTTCGGCATGCGCACGATGGAGTTCACCGTCGGTGGCTATCAGCCCGACGGCCGCCCCATCGCGTACTACGGACCCGATGGCGAGAGGCTCGGGGTTGAGGCGACCCGCCGATTCGTCGACGACATCCGCGCGGTCGACGAGACCCTGCGCGCCGTGGTCGCCGATTCGGCTCCGGATGCCTCGTACCGCGACGTGACCGAGGCGGCCCTCGCTGCTCAGCACTGGGATGAAGAGCGCGCGCAGCGCGTCCGGGAGTACCTCGAGCATCGCTCGGAGGAGCAGTACGGCGCGTGGATCGAGGATCTTGCCGCGCACGGCCTCGACGACGACTCGATCGAGGGCGACGAGGTGGTCTTCCCCGACGGGTACGACCGGCTCGCGGCGGGGCTCTCGGAAGGACTCGTCATCCGTCTCACGCACGAGGTGGAGCGCGTCGCGTGGTCGCCGGACGGCGTGGCGGTGACGACGGAGTACGGCGTCTTCTCAGCGCGCGCCGCCATCGTCACGGTTCCCGTCGGAGTGCTCCAGTCCGACGACTTCGTCATCGAGCCGCCGCTCCCCGAGCCCGTCGCCGGAGCGCTCAGCCGACTGCGCATGAATGCGTTCGAGAAGGTCGTGCTGCGCTTCCCGACGAAGTTCTGGGACGACGGCGTGTACGCGATCCGTCAGCTCGGACCCGAGGGGCGGTGGTGGCATACCTGGTACGACCTCACGTCGCTGCACGGCGAGCCGACGCTCCTGACCTTCGCTGCCGGCCCGGCCGCCGTCCAGACGCGCGACTGGGACGAAGAGCGCATCGCGGAGTCGGTGCTCGCGCAGCTGCGCCGGCTCTACGGCGAGGCGGCGGTGCCGCAGCCGTCGCACATCCTGGTGTCGGACTGGCAGGACGACCCGCTCGCCCACGGCTCGTACGCCTACATGACCGTCGGTTCGACGACCGCCGACCACGACGACCTCGCCACCCCGATCGGCGGAGTGCTCCACCTCGCCGGTGAGGCGACCTGGACCGACGATCCCGCGACCGTTCCGGCGGCGCTCCTCTCGGGGCATCGGGCGGCGCAGAACGTGCTCGGGCGCGACATCCCGATCGAAGACGCCTGGACCTAGTGCGACTCGGCCAGCGAGCCGTCAGGGTCAAAGCGGCGCCAGTGGCCTGACGAGACGACGACCGGGTCGACCGCGGGATCCCGCACGACGAGCGCCGAGTCGTCGTCGACGAACCAGACGGCCTGACGCGTTCGCTCCGCACCCCGGGCGGCCCACTCTTCGGCGTTCGGCGACATCCAGTCGGCGCCGAGATGACCGAGGAAGAACCAGTCGAAGAGCGGGACGGCGGGGGCGATCTCATCGAGTCCGAAGAGCTCGAGCTCGTCCTGATCCTCGAAGTCCTCCGGCCATCGGCCGAGCATGCGCGGGAAGATCATCGATCCGGCGCTCCACCCGACGTACACCTTCTCTTCGAGGAGCTCCTTCAGGATGGGAGCCAGGCCCGTCGCCGTCCACGCGTGCGCCAGCCACAGGTTGCTGCCGCCATAGCCGAGGATCACATCGGCCGAGCGCAGTCGCGACTCCACCAACGCGGGCGGACCCGCGAAGAGCGACGCGACATCGAACTCGGCCCAGCCGAGTGCGCGGAGCCCCTCCAGATGCTCGACGAGCTTCGAGCTGTCGCCGGGGAACCCGAGGATCGCGTCGATCACCACGACGACGCGCGATTCCGCGGTGGGCTTGCCGAGCAGATCGACGAGGGCACCACGGATCAGCTCGTTCGCAATGCCGTTCGAGGTGAGGAGCATTCGCATCGGGCCAGGCTAAAGCAGGCCTGTTGGCGGCTACGGCTTACGGAGCCCCGACCGAATGGCGTGTCGCCCGGAAACCCGCGGAGCGTCACGGAATCGGCTCGGTGAGCGGATTCTGCAGAGAACGGATGATGGCGCCGAGCTCACCGGATGCGAGCAGGCCGGCCCCCAGCGGCCCCGCCGAGTCTTCGCCGACCGGGGGCAGCTGCCGGAGCGCCGACCGAACGTCGTCGGTCATATGGCGGAGCTGCCACGTGATCTCGTCTGCGGTTGCTGACCCGCTGTCGGGCTCCGCCAGGCCCGCCGCTCTGGCAGCGTAGGCCGCGGCACCGAGCGCGTGAGCCCTCATATGCGCGACGCCCGCAGCTTGACCGGCGGCCCGCGCCGCCGGTGAAGTGACCGGCTGGACAGCGGGGCCCGCGACTGACACCCGGCCAGCGAAAAGGGCCCGAGTTCCGCGTGATCGCGGCTCTCGGGCCCTGTTCTGTGACAACGGCTTTGTGGAGATGGGGGGAATCGAACCCCCGTCCATCGCTGAGTAACGGCGGATTCTCCGGGCGCAGTCTGTGCATGCGTTCTGCTCGGCCCCGACCTTTGTCACAGACACCTAAGTCGACGAGCCCAGCCTGAAAAAGTCCCGCGTGACGCTCAGGCGTCATCACGCAGCAAGATCCCTAAATGACGCCAAGGACCGTGACGGGATCAGTCACGGATTGACGGAGTCGGGCTCGCTGCTTACGCAGCGAGGGCGAACTCGGACTGCTTGTGTTCGGCAGTTATTGGTTCGCAGGGGGCGTTCACGAGATAACCCTGCATCCTCGGCCCGCTTCTCGCAGATTCGCAGGCGATGTCGAAACCGATCATCCCCGTGCCCTCGAATCGAGGTGGTGCTTCGTCTGAAGCGGCCGTTGTCACACTGTGGAGTTTTCACCCCCGATGCCGAAGCATCAGGAGCACACCAGGATACAACGGAACCGAGGCATCCGTCATTCCCGGCCTCGCGTAGAGTCGCCCGCATGAGCGATGTCGTCATCACTGTCCGCGGCGAGCACGAGGCGTGGGTCTCGCCCGAGGAAGGGGTCGTCCGCCTTTCGGTGCGCGCCGAAGGCCCCGACCGCGGAGGCGTCGTCGAGCGCATCTCCGCACTCGCCGAGCCGCTGCGCACCGATCTGGCGGCGCGCCAACAGCAGGGCGGGGTGCGCGAATGGTCGAGCCGGCGCGTCGCAGTCTGGGCCAATCGCCCGTGGAACAACGAGGGCAAGCAGCTGGCCCTCGTGCACTATGCGTCGGTCGAGTTCAGTGCCACTTTCACCGACTTCGCCGCGCTCTCATGGTGGGTCAGTGAGATCGCGGAGCGAGACGGCATCCAGATCGACGGCGTCGAATGGCAGCTCAGCCGCGCGACGGCGAAGCAGGCTGAGGCGGATGTCGCGGCCGAAGCCGTGCGCGTCGCGGTCGATCGTGCGACCGCCTACGCCAAGGCGATCGGCCTCACGTCGGTGAAGGCCGTGGAGATCGCCGATGTCGGCCTGCTCACCCGCAGCGATCCGCCGCCTGTCGAGATGGCGCGGATGATGAAGGCGTCGTTCGCCTCCGACGCAGGCGGAGCCGCGGCCGTCGAGCTGCAGCCCGAAGAAATCATCGTGTCGGCGGCCGTGGAAGGCCGTTTCGTCGCGAACTGAGGTGCGGATTTCCATTGCGGGATTAGAACATATGTGCGATACTCGACGCAAGAGATTCGACGACGGTTGATTCAGGACGAGTGACGCTGACCAGGGCTGAGTAGGGGTGCGCATGCCGCGCCCACCGAATCTCGGTACCCCTCCCCTGGTCGAGCGAGACGTCCATGAACCCTGAACCGCAACCCGACTCCGACGCGCAGCGCGCTCGCGACGAGACCCGCACTTCGGTGCTCGTGTCAGCCTTCGTGGGTGGCCGTGAAAGCCGCGCGGCGCAGGAGGCCGAAGAGATCCGCACCCTTGCTGCTGCGGCACAGCTTGTCGACGAGCAGCGTGGCAGGCTGACCACGCGGGCCTCGATCAAGTCCGATCTCCCGGCTCGCACGATGGTGGCGGAGTTCGCGACCGCCGCTCGAGTCAGCGAGCGGACGGTCCAACGCCAGCTCGACGAGTCCGCCGATTTGTGCCGACGATTCCCCGAGCTCGTCGACGCCCTGGCAGCCGCGCGCATCTCTCGTGCGCACGTGAACGTGATCCACGACGCGGGCTTTCCGATCGAGGATGCCTCGGCTCGCGCCGGGTTCGTCGCTGCGGCCATCTCCCGCGCCGAGACCATGACACCGGGGCGCCTGCGGCCCATCGTGCAGGTGCTGGCGACCCGGGCGAACCCGCAGTCGATCCAGGAGCGCCACGATCACGCCTTCGAGGCACGGAGTGTGCGGGTCTTCGACGGCGCCGATTGTATGGCGACGCTCCAGGTCTCCGGTGCCGCAATGCTCATTCACGCGATCTACGATCGGCTCACCGCGGATGCGCGCGGCATCATCGCTGCACGGCCTGGTGCCCACGAGGCGCTCGCGACAGAGGGCGGAGCGCCCGACACCGCAGCCGCCGATGCCGCGACCTCCGACGTCTCCGACGTCTCCGACGACCGCACGATGGACCAGCTGCGCGTCGACATCCTCACCGACCTGCTCCTGACGGGTACAGCTCAGAGCTGTTCCGCCGGCGACGGCCTCGACGCGATCTCGGCACGGGTGCAGATCATCGTGCCGGTGCTCACCGCGGCGGGCACGGGAAGCGAGCCGGCGCTGCTTGCCGGCTACGGCCCCATCGACCCGACAACAGCCCGTCGGCTCGCGGGAGGGGCGAAGACGTGGGAGCGGGTCATGACGTCTCCGGTCACGGGCGTTGTCGTGGCGGTCGACACCTACCGGCCCAGCAAGGCGATGAAGCGGTTCCTCGGAGCGCGAGATGAGCGATGCCGCTTTCCCGGGTGCCGTCAGCCCGTGTGGCGGTGCGATCTCGATCACACGCTCGATGCGGCTCTCGGCGGCGCGACCCACTGCTCGAACCTCGCGCACTTGTGCAAACGTCACCACATCCTCAAGCACCAGACTCACTGGACCGTCCGGCAACTCGAGGATGGCGTCCTCGAATGGACGAGCCCGACCGGCCGGGTCTACGTCGATCTGGCCGAACCGGTCCTGCGGTTCACCGCATCACCGGAGCCACCGGAGCCACCGGGAATCGACCTGCGGGATCCGACGACGTGGCGCGCGGACGACGGCGATCCGCCGGGATTCTGAGCTGGTCCTGGGGTTCGCTGACCTAGTCGCCGAGGCGGTTGCGGGAGCGCATGGCGCGCTCGGCCTCTCGCTTGTCTTCGCGCTCGCGGATCGTCTGGCGCTTCTCGAACTCGCGCTTGCCCTTCGCGACGGCGATCTCGACCTTCGCCCGGCCGTCCGAGAAGTAGAGCCGCAGCGGCACGAGCGTGTATCCGCCGGCCGAGATCGCGTGCGAGAGCTTGACGATCTCGTCCTTGTGCAGCAGCAGCTTGCGCGTGCGCTTGGCGGAGTGGTTGGTCCAGTGGCCCTGCGAATACTCCGGAATGTTGACGGCGTCGAGGTAGGCCTCTCCCCCGTCGATGAAGGCATAGCCGTCCGAGAGGTTCGCACGCCCCTCGCGAAGGGACTTCACCTCTGTGCCCGTCAGCACGAGCCCCGCCTCATACGTCTTCTCGATGGCGTACTCGTGGCGCGCGCGACGGTTGGTCGCGACGACCTTCTCACCGCGTTCCCGGGGCATGGCGATTTCCTTCGGTTCGTGCCGACGAGCGGCAGCACGCCCGCCAGGGTCGGCAGGACGGCCCGTCAGTCTATCTCAGGCCCGCAGCCACCGGCGGATCGCGAAGCCCGCCGACAGCGCAGCAAGGACGATCCCGATGATGATGAGAATGGGTATGACAGTCCACGCATCGTCGATCCCGACCCAGGTCGTGACGAAGTCGACGCGGTTCCGCAGGTACTCGTTCACCCCGAAGTGCACCCCGAGCAGCACGGCACCGCTTGCGAGGATCGACCCGATGAGCGCGGCGAACACGCCTTCGAGCACGAACGGCGTCTGGATGAAGCTGTTGGATGCCCCGACCAGGCGCATGATGCCCAGCTCCCGTCTTCGGGCATATGCCGACAGCCGGATCGTCGTGGCGATGAGGAGAACCGCCGCGACGAGCATGAGCGCCGCGATACCCACCGCGATGTACGTCGCGACGGTCAGCGCCGAGAAGAGCGGCTCGAGGTATTGCAGCTGGTCCTTCACCTCCTCGACCCCGTTCATCCCTCGGAAGGCCTCGATGATGACAGCCGACTGGCGTTGATCGACGAGGTTGACGCGGAACGTCTGGTTGACCTGGTCGGGGGTCACGACGCTGGCCGCCTCCTCGCCGACGAGATCGAGCAGCTCCTTGTACGCCTGATCGTGGTCGACGAAGTCGTACGTGCGGATGAGGGGCGCCAATGCGGCGCCGTCGAGGCGCGCGCGCACCTCGTTCAGCTGGTCCTCGGTCGCAGCCCCGCTCGCACACGTCGCGGTCTGCGAGACCGACGTGCACATGTAGATCGCGACCTGGGCGCGGTCGACCCAGAAGTCGCGCATCGTGCCGATCTGCATCTGCATGAGAATCGCCGCACCGACGAAGGTGAGCGACACGAACGTCACGAGGACGACGGAGATGACCATGGAGACGTTGCGGCGAAGGCCGTTCAGCGCCTCGCCGAGGACGAGCCCGAGCCTCATGACGTGGGCCCCACTTCATCGTCGGGATCGACTTCGCCGAGCCCGAGGCGGTCGGCGAGGCCGAGTTCGGCGACGTCCAGTTCGAGCGCCTCCACTGTCGGGATGGGAGCCGTCCGCGGGCGTGACGGCTCTTCGGCAGCGATCTTCTCGACGGGTTCGGCCGGCTTGGTGGCGGCAGGTTCCGACGATGCCTCGGGCGCGAGCTCGGGCTCCGGAAGCACGAGGGGGGCCTCATCGACCCTCGCCTCCGCCAGCGCCTCGACCGACTCCTCGATCGCCAGCTCGCTGGCCACGATGGCCTCGTCCTCGACGGCCAGCTCCGCCGAGGCTGCGGCCGCCGCGACGGCGGCGTCGACGGCTTCGGAGTCCACGGTGCCCGTCTGCACGATCTCGCGGTGCAGCTCGAGCACGGCGGTGAGCGCTGCGACGGCCGCCGCGCCCTTCTCCGGCTCGGGCGCGAGGCTCGGCAGGCCGGAGGTATCGCCGTAGCCGCCGTGCCGCTCGTCGCGCACCATCTCGCCGTGCGACAGCTCGATGACCCGTCGCTGCATCTGGTCGACGAAGCCCGCCTCGTGCGTGGCCATGACGACGGTCGTGCCACCCGCGTTGATGCGCGCGAGCAGCTGCATGATGTCGACGGATGTCGCGGGGTCGAGGTTTCCTGTCGGCTCATCCGCGAGCAGCACCTGCGGGCGGTTTACGAGCGCCCGCGCGATGGCGACGCGCTGCTGCTCACCGCCGGAGAGCTCGTGCGGGAAGCGGCGCTCCTTGCCCTTGAGCCCCACGAGAGCGAGAACCTCCGGCACGGCCTGCTGCACGAAGGCCCGCGACGAGCCGATCACCTGAAGCGTGAAGGCGACGTTCTGGAACACGGTCTTCGTCGGCAGCAGCCGGAAGTCCTGGAACACCGCACCGATGTGACGGCGGAGGTAGGGCACCTTGCGGTTCGGCAGGGACTTGAGGTCGCGGCCGAGGACGACGATCCGGCCGTCCGACGGCGTCTCCTCGCGGAGGATCAGCCGCAGGCACGACGACTTCCCCGAGCCCGAAGGGCCGACGAGGAAGAGGAACTCGCCCCGCGTCACCTCGAAATCGATGTTGTGGAGGGCGGGCTTCGCGGTGCCGCGAAAGCGCTTCGTGACGTTCTCGAACCGGATCATGGCTCAACGAGCCTAAGCGCGACGCGCGCCGACCGTCAGAGCGACACCCGCGGGCGCGGCATCAAGTACGCGGAGTTCCTGGGCCGCGCATCCCGAGCGGAGTTCTGGTGCCGTCTCGGTGCGCCGACTCCGCGACGCCGGGCACAGCTGGGGGAACCTCTTCTGGATCCTGCTGCCGGTGGCGGGCCTGATCGTGCTGATCGTCCTGTTCGCCCAGCCGACGCGATTCATGGCGCCGGCGGCGTCGCCGAGCCAGCAGTACACCGCGGTCTAGCGGCGCTCAGTCGACGTTCAGTCGTCGTCTTTGCGCTTGCGCCAGCGGATGCCGGCCGCGATGAAGCCGTCGATGTCGCCGTCGAACACCGGGGCGGGGTTGCCGACCTCGTAGCCCGTGCGCAGGTCTTTGACCAGCTGCTGCCCGTACAGGAAGTACGACCGCATCTGGTCGCCCCAGCTCGCCGTGATGGTGCCGGCGAGCTCCTTCTTCTTGGCCGCCTCCTCCTCCCGCTTGAGCAGGAGCAGGCGGGTCTGCAGCACGCGCATGGCGGCGGCGCGGTTCTGGATCTGCGACTTCTCGTTCTGCATCGACACGACAATGCCGGTCGGAAGGTGGGTCAGCCGCACAGCCGAGTCCGTCGTGTTGACCGACTGCCCGCCCGGGCCCGACGAGCGGAAGACGTCGACGCGCAGATCACCCTCGGGGATGTCGACCTCGACGGCCTCCTCCATGACGGGAATGACCTCGACCGCCGCGAACGACGTCTGACGCTTGTCGGCGGAGCCGAAGGGACTGATCCGCGCGAGCCGATGCGTCCCCGCCTCGACCGACAGAGTGCCGTAGGCGTAGGGCGCGTCGATCTCGAACGTCGCCGACTTGATGCCGGCACCCTCCGCGTAAGAGGTGTCCATGACCTTGACCGGGTACTTGTGACGCTCTGCCCAGCGCAGATACATGCGCATGAGCATCTCGGCGAAGTCGGTCGCGTCGTCGCCGCCCGCGCCCGAGCGGATCGTCACGACGGCGGAGCGCTCGTCGTACTCGCCGTCCAGCAGCGTCTGCACCTCGAGCTGGCCGATGATGTCTTCGAGCTCGGCGAGCTCGCGGCGCGCCTCCTCGGCGGAATCCTCGTCGTCCATCTCGATCGCGAGCTCGATCAGCACGTCGAGATCGTCGAGGCGCGCCTCGATGTCGGTGATGCGCTTGAGATCGGCCTGACGGTGGCTCAGCGCGCTCGTGACCTTCTGCGCCTTCTCGACGTCGTCCCAGAGATCGGGCGCGCCGGCTTCCTCGCTCAAGCGAGCGATGTCGGAGGTGAGCGCTTCGACGTCCACGACGGCCTTGATGTCGGCGAACGTGGAACGGAGCGCTTCGATGTCGGCGGAAAGATCGAGTTCGAGCATGACAGTCCAGACTAACGTGGAAGCGATGACACACAGTGCCGAGCCGACCGGGGCACGGCAAGTCCTGGGCCGATTCGGGCCCATGATCTACGGCCCGACAGTGCTCTTCGCGCTCGGCGAAGGCGCCGTCATCCCGCTGATCCCCGTCGTCGCCTCGCAATTGGGGGCGGATGTCGCGACCGCCGCACTCGTCGCGTCGGCGCTCGTCGTGGGCCAGCTCTGCGGCAACATCCCGGCCGGATGGGCCGTCGCGCGCGTCGGCGAACGCCTCACGATGGCGATCGCGGGCGCGATCTCGTTCGTCGGGGTGGTCGCCCTGGCCTTCGCTCCCGTCCTCGGCGTGTTCGCGGCATCCGTCTTCCTCATCGGATTCTGCGCGGCGGCCTTCGGACTCGCGCGCCACTCGTTCATGACGACGCGCGTGCCGCTGGTCTTCCGTGCACGCGCGCTGTCGCTCCTGGGCGGCACGTTCCGGCTGGGGATGTTCGTCGGCCCGTTCGTCGCTGCGGCGCTCCTCGCGATCTTCGGCGATGAGCACGCGACGATCTGGTTCTTCGGCGGATGCCTCGTGGCCTGCGTGCTGCTCGTGCTCCTCGGTCCTGATCCCGAGAAGCAGGTCGCCGCCCTCGACGAGCCGCTCGCCCGGGAAGACACCGGCGAGGCCGTCTCGGGATCGATCCCGACGTATGAGCGCGCGGGTGTCTTCCGCACGATGTGGCGATTCCGGCGCGTGCTCGGCCGCCTGGGCGTCGCGGCCGCGACGCTCTCGGGCGTGCGATCGGCGCGCCAGGTCGTGCTGCCCCTGTGGGGGCTCTCGATCGGACTCGATGCCCAGACGATCGCGCTCGTCGTGGGCATCTCGGGCGCGATCGACTTCGCGCTCTTCTACGCGAGCGGCCAGGTGATGGACCGCTTCGGCCGGCTGTGGGCGGCGCTTCCGGCCATGCTCCTCATGGGCGCCGGATTCGTCGCCCTCGCATTCACGCACGACCTCGACTCCGCGGCGATGTGGTTCGCGATGTTCGCGGCCGTCCTCGGCGTCGGCAACGGCCTCTCGAGCGGCATCCTCCTGACCCTCGGCGCCGACGTCGCGCCCCGGAGCGACCCTGCGCCCTTCCTCGGGTCGTGGCGCACCCTGACCGACGCGGGCGGCGCCGTCGCGCCGCTCCTCGTCTCGGGCATCGCCGCCGTCTCGTCGCTCGCCCTCGCGACGGGGGTGGTCGGCGCCATCGGACTCCTCGGCGCCGGCCTCTTCGCCGTCTACGTCCCGCGCTTCGTGCCGCACAGGCCGCGCTGAGCACCGGTCGACGGGGCGCGAGCCTCTGTCAGGCCAGACCGAGCTCGGCCGCAGAACGCACGATCTCGCGGCGGCTCGCGAGGCCGAGCTTCGCGAGAACTGCGGAGACGTGGTGGTCGGCCGTCTTCGGCGAGATGTAGAGACGCTCTGCCAGCTCGCCATTGGTGAGCCCCTGCGCGACGAGCCGCGCGACATCGAGCTGCCGGTTCGTCAGCCCCGACGGGTTCGCCCTCGTAGCTCGGCGCGGCCGAGCAGGAAGACTGCTGATCCCTCGCGCGAGCAGCATCGCGCGTGCCCGTGCGGCGGTGCCCTCCACGCCGAGCTGATCGAGCCGCGCGAGCGCCGCGGCGGCGGTCTCGGCATCCGTGCTGTGCAGTCCCGCGAGAGCGGAGTCGAACGGAACTCCCAGCTCGAGCCACGCCTCGGACGCGTCGCCGTGGCGCCCCTCGAGCTCCAGCCGATAGGGCTCGGCGATCTGCTGCGCTGTCGCGCGCACGCCCAGGCGGTCGAGCCACACGAGCAGCTCGCCGATGGCCCATGATGTGCCGGGCGTCTCGTCGGCCCGCGCGAGCTGCGCGTCGGCTTCGTCGAGGACCGGATGCCGCTCGCCCGTGTGCCACGCGCGTTCGGCGTAGGCGGCGAGCACGGCCAGCAGGATCGGCGACTCGTCCAGCGCCCGCGCATGCTCCCACGCCTCGGCCAGATGCCGGTCGATCGCGCTCGGATCGCCGCCCTGCCGGAGGGCCAGCAAGCCCGAGATCACATGCGGCCAGATGACCGCGAGCGGCGCGGCGTGCGCCTCGAGGATCGTCGCGGCGTCTTCGGCGGAGGCGGTCCATCGGCCTCGCAGCAGGTGCAGTCGCGCACGCATGCCGGTCTGCCACTGGTAGCAGATCGGGATGTCGCGGGCGACCGTCACCGGAATCGACTGCGCGAGCACCGTCTCGGCCTCGGCGAGCCGGCGGTGCTCGATGTCGAGGGCGGACAGATTCGAGTACGCCGTCGTGCCGATCTCGTCGAACGAGTCCTGGAGCGCCGTCGACGCCTGCAGCAGCAGCCGCAGACGGCTGGACGTGCGTCCCTCGACGAGATCGGCGGCGGCTTCCGTGATCGCAAGGCGCCGGCGCGCGGCATCCGTCTGCTCCCCCGTCGCCTCGCTCGCAAGCCTCAGCGCCTGCCCCGAGATCCGGCGGGCGGTGTCGAGGTCCTGCCGCCGGTAGGCGAGGTACGCACGCGTCGCCTCGGCCGCAGCCGACGCCGCGGCGCTGGCCGCCGCGTGGGCGGCGAGGTCGGCCTGCTCCTCGGCGTCGTCCCGCCGCGCGGAGTAGTACTCGATGATGGCGCGGCGCTCGTGCGCCGCGGCGATGCCGTCGGCGTCTCCGAGCCGTTCGCGGATGCGCAGCGCCGCCCTCGCCGAGCCGCGCGCCTCCGGCAGGCGGCTCACCATGTACTGCTCGGTGCTCAGCATCTCGAGCAGGCTCGCCCGCTCCGCCGAGTCGTCGACGAGCTGCTCGAGGGCGAGTGTCAGGAACGCGACGGCTTCGGAGTGGGAGCCGGTGCGCGTCGCCTCGTCGGCGGCCAGCCGCGCGTAGCGCAGGATCCGCTCGGGGTCGCCGGCATGGACGGCATGGTGCGTCAGGACGGCGTGATCTGCGGATGCCGCGGACTCCAGGCCTTCGAGAAGCCGCAGGTGCAGCCGCCGACCGACGCCGGGAGGCGTGTACTCGACGACGGCGAGGCGCGCGAGCTCGTGATGGAAGGCGACCCCGCGGTGCGACTGAACGAGGAGGCCGGTCGTCTCGACCCGCCTGAGGGCCTCGGCATCGACGCCGATCCGCGTGAGGAGCGCATCGTCGACCGCATCCGGCGCGGCGGCGATGAGCTGCAGCGTCTCGATGTCGGCCTCACTGAGCCCGGTCGTGCTCGCGAGGACCGCATCGCGGACGGTCGGCGGGAGCGCCTCGTGCGGGTGCCGGGCGATCTCGGCGACGAAGAAGGGATTGCCGCCGGTCAGATCGTGCACGCGCGCAGGGTCGAGTCCGGCATCCGCGAGCATCGCACCGACGGCTCCCACCGAGAGCGGGTTCAGCGGGATGTGCTTGGCGCTCTCGCTGCGCGCGATGTCGCCGAGGAGCGGCAGCAGGGTGTGGCCGAGGCGGACGTCGCCGTCGCGGTACGTCACGACGAACGCGACGGGGAGGCCGTCGATGCGCCGCACGAGGAAGCGCAGCACCTCGACGGAGGCGGCATCGATCCACTGGGCGTCCTCGATCACGAGCACCGTCGGGGTGGCGGCGACGAGATCGACGAATCGGCCCTCGAGGGCCAGGGCGGTGTCGGCCTGCCCGGGGACGGGCTCGCCGAGGCCGTGGAGCACATCGCGGATCGGCCCGAGCGGTCGCGGCGTGCCGAGGGGGTCGCACAGTCCGCGCAGCACCCGCTGCGCGCCCGCGTCGAGGACGGACGCGACGAGGCTCGTCTTTCCCGACCCCGCTTCGCCCGTGACGGAGATGACGCGCCCGGATTCGACGAGCCCCTCGAGCTCTCGACGCATCGCCGCCGTCTCGAGCTCTCGCTCGAACAGCCCCATGGGAGCATCGTAGGCGCCATGGGGCTGTTCGGCGGAGGTGTGCGCGTGCATTCAGACGATGGGCTGGCCGACGTGCAGCCGCAGTCGCTGCGCGCCCGCGTAGCGGCTGTCGCGTGAGCGCTCGTTCGCCCGGCTGATCGCGATCGACTCGTGGGTCGCGCGTTCGCGACGTGCCTTCAGCCTGTCGAGCAGCGCCCGCAGGACGCGTCCGAGTTCGGCCCCGGGCCGGCCCGGCCCGATGTAGAGGTGTTCGGTCCGCGCGCCGAGCGAGGCGAACGTCGACGTCGCCGCGGTGCTCACGCCGCCTCCGCGGCGGTCTGCGGGCCGAACTCGGCGACGACCTCGCTCACGAGGTTGGCGGGAAAGCCGCCGCGGCGCGCGTGCTCGCGCACCGACTCGGGGCTGTCGGTCTGGTGCAGGCAGTAGAGCTTGTCGCCCGCGACGTAGGTGGTGACCCAGGTGTACGGGATGCCGAGCGAGTCGACCGCCGCGTTCGAGGTCTTCGCGATCTCGGCGAGCTCCGCGTGGCTGAGCTTCGAGGCGCCCGGGACTTCGCGTTCGATGAGGAAGGTCTTCATGGTGTTTTCCGTTCTTCGAGAGGGACCGGCGTCTGCCGGAGTGCGTCCATGCTCGTTTCGCGGGGCACACCCTCACATCGGGAACGGCTCCCCATATTCGGCCGTGGGCTCGCCTCATGATTCGTCCGAAGGCGGGTCAGCGCAGCGCCGTGCGGCTGGTCGCGGTGGCCTCCAGCGCCACGCCGCCCGGCACGAAGACGGTCATGACGGGCGGATGTGCCAGGTCCCCGCCAAGCAGCGGGTTGCCTCCGATGAACCACCGCCGGGCGACATCTGCGCCCTCGGCCTCCTCGACAGCGCTCCAGATCTGATGGGCGAACTGAAGGCGCTTCCGGGCGGGCGGGCGCGGCTCGGCACCGCCGGGCTTGGCCCACTCGTGGGGTTGCGCGCGGCTCGTGGACCCCACGAGAAACGCCACCAGTGTTGGGCCGAGAGCTTCGTTCAGCGCCCGCACCAGCTCGTGCGGCTCAAGACGGCTCGTTCGGCCATATCCGTAGACCACTGTGGAAGCGACCATGACTCTATGCTTTACCGCTAGTCGACCTAGGGCGCGAGAACTCGTCCTGGAATGAGCCGGACGCACCACCGCCATCAGACGAACCGACGTGGCCGCCGGCAACGGCTAGTCCACCAACGGCGATACCCGCGTTGTAGGCGATACCCGCGTTGTAACAGAGAGGTCAAGGGCACGAAGGGGACGTCGGCCGCTGCACCCACTGGCTGCACGTGCAGGGACATGCAACGGCTGCGGACCTGGACTTGAAGTGATAGCGACTGAGATATGTACCAGGCCTACGGGCGATGCGCGCTGACGCGCGCATTCGCGGGCGAGGCGCGCTACTTCAGGTCGAGATTGAGGCCGAGCGCATGAGCGACTCGCTCGAGCGTCCTCGTGGAGATGTTGTTCCCGGTCTCTACACGAGCGATTGTCGGCCGCGAGACATTCGCCTTCTCAGCAAGTACTTGCTGCGTCCAGCCGCGACTCTCACGAGCATCACGAATCTGTGCTCCGACACCCTTCGAGGGGTTTGGTGTCCTGCTCATTTCACGCTCTCTAACACCGGAGTCAGCGCTTGTTCCGCGCGCGCGCGCAGCACGCGGCCGTACTTCGTCATGCCATCCCAGTCGACGACCGTCTCGCCGCTGGCACTTGTCGTGACCGGCAGCATCAGCTTCTGTCTCTTGAGGCGATGCAGGGTGAGCTTGTAACCGAAATTGAACTTCGAGACGCACTGCTGCGTCAGAAGGCACGCAATCAGAAGCAGCGCTTCCTCCGTCGCGCGCGCGTCAACGGGCTCGAGCGCGATGACGTCGTCGGACGCATCGAATGACATCGGCTGATATTTTGAGTGGCCGGTACCCCCGTCGCCGTTGTAGACCAGGGTCAACCATCCTCCGGGAAAACGACCCTCCGTATCGGCAAAGTCAACGATACTGTTGTTCGTCTTCGCTGCCCCGACGAATGGAACAGAACCAGGCTTGCGATGAGCGGCAATTAGACGCTTCCCCTTGTGCGCTTTAAACAAACCGTCCTGATGCTGGGTGTGTACAACGTCCCACGGGGCGAACACGAGCGCAGGAAGGGCGCCGCCTGCCTCCGAGTTCAAGCGTAATGGGCGCCGGGAGTCCGCGACTACGTCGGCTGTGAGGGCGGAGCCGAGGAGGTCGAGGCCATCCCAGTCCACGAGTTCGTCGCCGTCAGCTCCGGCAACGACCGGGACCATGATGCGGGTCCTCTTGAGGCGTCCGAGTGTTGCACCGTTGCCGCCCCAGCTGAATTTCCCAAGCTGCTTCTTGATGAGCGCGGCGAGCGTCAAACCCACATTCTCGTTGAGGCGCGGGTGACGAAGGATCTGGATGTTCTGACTGGTGTAGAACGGCACCGGCTGGTACCCGATCGTCTGGGTGTCCAGGCCGATCGTGATCGCACGGCCGGGTTCCGGGTCCTTCTCTTGGCGAGCGCAGAAGCCGTCTACGCCATTCCCGGCCTTGGTTCGCGACACGAACGGATAGGTCGTAGGCCCCACCCGATTCAGCTTGGACTTGTCGTACCAGGCGCTGGAGGCCTTCATCGACTCAAAGACGTCGTCAATCAGCATCGGCCGGAAGTTCAACGCTTCGAGGTCGCTCACGCAGTCACCTCCCCGTCAGAATCGCTCGCGTTCGCCTCCGCGGCCGGCGTGATGAGGTCTCCTACCCCATGAGCGTGCATATCGACCTGCCAAGCCACGAAGTCCGCCACGGTTGCGTAAAAGTCCTCGTACAGCGGAGGTACGTCGTTGAAGTAAAAGTACGAGTGCTGCCATTCGTCCTCGGCCGTAACCTCTGATCGGACTATGAAGCTCGTATCGTCCTGGGCGTCGCCGCTTATTACCTCAAGAAGGTGCTTGCGGCGTGACTCAGCAGTCCCATCGTCGACCAGCCCACGGTGTTGCGCCACCACGTAGCCGTCCTTCTCGAAGTTGATGAACTTAACTTTCGCATCGGGCTTATGTGGCCGACCTGCGGTGAACACTGCGATGACAGTGTGGGGCGTGTGCCCCGAGTTGGCGAACGTCATTGGATTCATCGTGATGACCATGTCCAAGGAGTGATGGGTCAGTATCTGCTTCTTACGAGCCCTATCCTCCGTTGTCTTCCCAACCATGGCCGACTGTGGCACGATCGCCGCAAGTCGACCGCCCGGGTTGAGAAAGCTCAGCGCCTTCTCGATGAACGAAAGCTCGGAGAGGTTTCGGGTGTTCTTATCCTTGGCTTGCGAGTATGGCGGGTTGAGCAGGACCTTGGTGAACCCGTGCCCAACGGTCCACGTGCCGTCGTCCCGCCGGACATCGCCACGCATCTCGTGCATGGGCGCTTCAAAGATCGAATCGCGTCTGAAGTTCGACTTTCCATCGCCGCGCAGAATCATGTTGGTCGTTCCGATGGCGAACAGCTTGTCCTGGAGTTCGATCCCGTGCAGGCGGTTGCGACGGATGTCCTCCTTCACCGCGTCGTTGTTGCCGGCATCGCTAAACATGCGCTGCATCGCGGCGATGAGGAAAGACGCGGTGCCCGCGGTGGGATCGAGCACGTAGTCGCTCGCCGAAATATCGATGATCTCCGCCATGAGCGTCGTGACGTGGTCCGGGGTAAGCACGATGCCCAGGCCCGAGCCGTCTCCGCCGCCGTAGGCGATGAACTCGTGATAGAAGTTTCCGAGGACGTCGAAGGCGGTCATAGCGGGATCGGTGACCGCGTGCAACACGTCGTTCTGCAGGATTCGGGTCATCCACTTGAGTGGCGACTCACCCAGATCGCCATGCGGTCGGTTCAGCTGCGGTGCGGTTCGAATGAAGGCGAACTGATCCAGCAGAGTGCCGATCTTCTGCTGTGGCATAAGGGACTCGGCGCGCATGTACTGCTCGGCCGCGTCGTAGATGATGCGTCCGTCCCACACCTGGCTGTTATTGCCGGGAGTGCGCCCCTGGAGCTGACCAATGTCGAAGTACTCGTTGCGAAGTGCAAGCAGGATCGCGGAGATGAGCGGGGCTTTTCGGTTGTTCTCGACCGAGCCGTAGTTGCGCATGCCCTCGTGGAGGCGTTCTGCGGCGGCACGGATGTCATCGAGGCGAATCTCGGCCTTCGGGCGTTGGCCAAGGACCTGCACGGCGTGATACTCGGCGATCTGGTCAGGTGCGAAGACATCAAGGTTGTCGAGGTCGTCGAGGCACTTGGTGACTCCGGGCGCGAGGAAGGCGACCGCAATCTCATGGTGCGTTTCCTCCCCACCGATTCCGACCGCAAAGATCCCCTTGTCGTGGGGAACACCGTTTCCAAGCATTGTCTGGGCATAGTGGACGGCCCCGTTGAGGGCGAAGTCGGCTCGCCAAGGATAAGCAGTGGGGATCTCGCCATCGGCGAGATGTCTCGTGAAACGGGTCTCCTTCTTGTCCTCGACGACCACGATGAAGCCGTCGGAGAGGAAGACGAACTCGGGCTTACCCTCAGCAATGGCGCTTGCGGACTTCGTCCCGCCCTTCAGAGCATCACGCTTCCACTGCGGACCACCGTCCTGCTCCCAAGGTCGATCCACGCCGATCTCTCGCAGCAAGTCGCGAACGAACTGGTCCGTCGCCTTCTCATTCGTCATGTTTCGCTTCCTTGTATTGCTCGACGGTCACGCGCGAGCGTATCAGGAACGTTGCATTCACCGACTCCTCCGCGAACAGCTCGTCATGGAGATGTACGGCCTTCTCATCATCGAGGGCTGGCGTGCGCTTGAACCATTCGAACGCGCCGAGAGAGCCCGCATTGGCGCGCCTGAATTTGGCCGAAGCTTCGAGAGCCGGCAGATACTCGAGTCGAAATGGCCCGACGCGGCGAGGTCGCGACGGAACGCGTCGAAGGGCGTCCGCAGCGGCGCGAGCGCCGAATCGGCGAGCGCGGCCACCGAGTCCGGGAGCGACATCCCCGCTCGCACGGACGCGATCAGCAGATCGCACACATCCGGCCACAGCGCGCGGCGACTGCGGATGAGCCGGGGCGGCGAGCGCGGAGGAAGACGAGTGGTGCGAGCACGCCCGCCGCCGCCGCGACCCCGACGATCGCGACGACCGGAACGACGATCCAGGCGATGGCGGCGGCGAGCACCGCCGACCCGATGGACGCGCCCACCACGAGACCCGGCGCGACGTCGGCCATCCCTGCCTCTTCGAGCAGGCGTGCGAGAGGGCCCGTCGCGTGCTGTCGCTCGGCGCTCCGCCGTGCGGGCCACATCCACGGCGAGATCGTGAGGAGGAGCCCCGCGGCCAGCACGGCGCCCCACACGACGGTCATCGGCCCGCTCCCGCATAGACCGTGCGCGCCTGGATGCCGGACGCGGTGATCCCGGTCGGCTCGACGATCTCGACGACGCGTCGCCTCCCGGTCACGTCACGCTCGCAGTGCGCGACGAGGTGGACGGATGCCGCGACCGCCGGCTGCACGAACCCGGCATCGATGTTGCGACCCGCCAGAAGGGGAAGCGCCGCGAGCTTGGCCAGACCTTCCCGCGCGGAGTTGGCGTGGATCGTGGCGGTGCCAGGGACGCCCGTGTTCAGTGCGAGCAGCAGGTCGAGGGCCTCGGCGTCGCGCACTTCGCCAACGACGAGCCGGTCGGGCCGCATGCGCAGCGCCTCCTTCACGAGACGTCGGAGCGTCACCTCGCCGGTGCCCTCGAGACTCGGCTGACGCCCCTGGAGCGCGACGAGGTCGGGCGCGTCCACGGCGAGCTCGAACGTCTCCTCGACCGTGACGATGCGATGATCGCGCGGAGCGGCGGCGATCAACGCCGCGAGGAGCGTCGTCTTGCCGGCATGCGTGGCGCCCGACACGAGGATGCTGCGCCCGTCGTGCATCGCCGTGCGCAGCAGGGCCGCACCCTCCGGCGCGATCGATCCCGCGGCGACGAGATCGCCGAGGTCGCGGTACGCGGGCAGGAACTTGCGGATGTTGACCGCCCAGTGCCGCCGCGTGATGTCGGGGATGACGACATGAAGACGGCTCCCGTCGGGGAGCGAGGCGTCGACGAACGGCTGACTGAGATCGACTCGGCGACCCGTCGCGTGCAGCATCCGCTCCACCAGGTCGCGTACCTGCGTGTCCGTCAGCGCGAGCGGCACGCGCTCCGACACGCCGCGCCGCGCGACGTGGATCCGGTCGGGGGCGTTGATCCACACTTCTTCGACCGTGGGGTCATCGAGATAGGCCTGCAGCGGGCCGTAGCCGGCGACGGTCGCGAGCACCTCGCGCGCGCACGCGGCTTCGTCGTCGACGGGAGCGAGACCGCGCGCGAGCGCGAAGTCGTTGTGCCGGCGCACTTCGGCGCGGACGATCCGCGCGGCGAGCTCGGGATCGCGCGCCGGATCGGCCCGCTCGGCGCGGAGAAGCTCGCGCACCCGCTCGGCCACGACGGCTGCGGGCCCCATGACGGGAGCGTCGCCCCTCACGGGAGCGGGAGCAGCGGTCGGAAGCACCGGAGAATCCTCGCAAGGCGCGCGCGAGGCATCCGGAAGTTATCCACAGCACCCGAGCCGAAGACAGCACCTGACACCGCCGCCGTGCGGTGACACGATGGTCGTGACCGTGGAAGGACTGCCATGACCTCTTACACCCAGAACCTCGCAAGCAAAGACAACACCGCGAGCAGCACCGCGAACAGCACCGCATCCAAGGCTGCTGTTGCCGCGACGAAGGCCACCACCGCCGCGGGGGTCGCCGCCGTGCCGCTCCGGATCGGGGGGATCATCCTCGCCCTGGTGCAGTTCGCCTTCGCGTTCCTCGCGGCGTGGGACCTCGCGATGCGCGATGCCGACGACGTGCGCGGGCCGAAGCTGGCCTGGGCGCCGGCGCTCTTCATCAACTGGATCGGGCCGGCCGCGTACTTCCTCTTCGGCATCCGGCACGACCGGCGCTGAACGCGGGCCCGACGAGCCTGCCTATTTCGCCGACAGGCCCAGCACGGGGTACATCACGCCGATCGTGATCGCGAGGCCCTTCGTGAGGGCCTCGCCCGTGTGTCCCGCCCCGGGGATCGTCTCGACGTCGACCGTCATGCCGGCGGCCTTCGCGGCGCGCGACACCTCCTGAGCCGCCTTGATGTACGAGGGGTCGTCGGCCCCCGCGGTGAAGGCCGCGGTCATCCCGCCGTACGCGCCAGGGTGCTGCGTCAGGATGTCGACCGGCTTGGAGGCCTCGAAGGCGGAAGCACTGCCACCGTAGATCTGGTTCGTGACGTTCTGCGGATCCTCCGAGCCCGGGAAGGGCTCCCCCGACACGTCGATGATGTTGCGCCACTTCTCGGGGTACTGCGCGCCGAAGGTGATCGCGCAGCCCCCGCCGTTGGAGTAGCCGCCGATGACCCACCAGCGCCTGTCCTGGATGACGTTCAGGTTCTTGGCGACCCAATCCGCGACATCCGTCGTGACGTAGGTCTCGGCGTTGCCGTACATCTTCGAGTCGGCGCAGGCGGGGTCGTTCTGGGCAGGCCCCAGCTGATCCGGCACGACGGCGATGGGTGCGAGGCCGTTGTTCTTGGCGGCGTAGTCGTCGAGGGCCGCGGCGATCGCCGTGGGGTCGGGGTTGCCGGGATGACCCATCATGAAGATCACGACCGGCAGTGCCGGGGCATCCTTCACGAGCGCCGCCGGCGGGAGGTAGATCCCCGCGTCACGAGCCGTGAACCCCGACACGGTCGCCGGGATCGTCACCGTGCCGACCTCGCCCTTGGCGGGCATGTCCTTCGGCGGCTTCCACGTCTCGTACAGCGGCTGCGCGGGCGGTCCGTCCGACGCCGTCGGCGCGGGCAGGGCGATGGGATCCGAGGCCAGCACCCCGATGAGGCTGCCGACGGTCGGATTGATCCCGTAGAAGGAGTTGACACCCAGCACGCCGGCGAGCGGAATGATCAGGATGCCGAGACCCGCCACGACCTTGCGCCACGCGCGGGCGCCCCAGAAGCTCGCGATGCACAGACCCACTCCGGCGAAGCACGCGATGCTCCACCACAGCACGGGGAGCGGCAGCGCCGCGCCGAAGGCCTCGGTCGCGTCGGCGACGACGTAGACGGCGAGCGCGACCACGACGCCCGCGAGGATGCCGAGACCCGCCGCGAGAAGCCAGCGTCGCGTGGGGCGGCGGATGAGCAGCGCGACGACGATCGCCGACGCCAGACCGTAGACGATCCACGGGATCGGACCATCGATGATGGGGAGGGACAGGAGCCAGTCCATGCGGCGCCTTCCGGGCGAGAGCAGGCGGCCGGCGGGCCGCACGCGCACATGCTAACCCCCTCGACGATCAGGGGGCTGACCCCCTCAGCCGCAGTCCAGGTCGCTCAGTAGACTGAACCCACTCGCGGGAGTGGTGGAATTGGCAGACACGCAGGATTTAGGTTCCTGTGCCTCCGGGCGTGTGGGTTCAAGTCCCACCTTCCGCACGGCGTCGCCGTTTCCTCGGCTCCCTTTCAGCCCCTGACCGCCGACCGCTCCGACCGACGGGAACCCCTTGCAGCACATCGCGCTCATCCCCTGGCTCGACCCCGAGACGATCATCGCCGCGGCCGGGCCGTGGGCCCTGCTCGTCGTCTGCTTCATCGTCTTCGCCGAGACGGGCCTGCTCATCGGCTTCCTCCTCCCGGGCGACACGCTCCTGGTGATCTCGGGCCTGCTCTCGCACTCCACCGCGGCGGCTCCCAACGGCGTGTTCGGCATCAGCGTGTGGTGGGTCGCGCTCCTCATCGGAATCGCGGCGTTCATCGGCGGCGAAGTCGGGTACCTGATCGGCTACAAGGGCGGCCCCACCGTCTTCGAGCGCAAGGAATCGGGTGTCTTCAGCGTCAAGAACGTCGAACGCACGAACGAGTTCTTCGTGAAGTACGGCGGACTGACCGTCATCGTGGCCCGCTTCGTGCCGATCGTGCGCACCTTCGCCCCGGTGGCGGCGGGCGTCGGCAAGATGCACAAGGGCCGCTACACGCTCTACAACCTGGTCGGCGCGGTGCTGTGGGGCTTCGGCCTCACGATGCTCGGCTACGCGATCGGGTTCATCCCGGTCGTGGGCGAGCTCGTCGCGGAGTACATCGACCTCATCCTCCTCGCGGCCGTGGGCGGCACCCTCATCGTGACGCTGTGGCACTACTTCCGCGAGCGCTCGAAGGCGCGCAAGGAAGAGGCGGCGGGAGAGGATGTCGTGACCGACGCCGAAGAGGCGCGCCACCTGGTGCTCGACCCCGAGGTGTTCGACCGGGGCCCCGAGCACCACGATGGCCACCACGACGGACGCCACCGCGGGCACGACGACGGCCACCACCCCGACGGCACTCCCCCGGCCCCCGAGCGGTAGGCCGCGCGGGTCAGGACGCCTTCGACGCCCTCTTCGCGGCGGGCTTCTTGGCGGCAGGCTTCTTCGCCACGGATTCCTTCGGCGCCGCCTTCTTCGCAGGTGCTTTCTTCTCCGCGTCGTCCGATGAGCCCGCACGGGCCGCGCGCGAGCGCTCGACCGATGCGCGCAGCGCCGCCATGAGGTCGATGACCTCGCCGCCGGTCTCCTCCTCCTGCTCCCCGAACGTCTCGGTGGTGTCGAGCGCGTCGCCCTTCTCGAGCTTCGCCTCGATCAGCGTGCGCAACTCCGCCTGATACTCGTCGGTGAACTGCTCGGGGTCGAAATCGCTCGCGAAGCTTTCGACGAGGGATGCCGAGAGCTCGAGCTCCTTCGCGGAGATCCGCACCGACTCGTCCAGCGCGGGGAAGTTCGCCTCGCGCACCTCGTCGGCCCACAGGAGGGTCTGCAGCACGAGCACGTCGCCCCGCACCCGGAGAGCGGCCAGACGCGTCTTCTGACGCAGCGAGAAGCGCACGATGGCCGTGCGATCGGTCTGCTCGAGGGTCTTGCGCAGGAGCACGTATGCCTTCGGCGACGCCGAGTCGGGCTCCAGGTAATAGGCGCGGTCGAGCGTCAGCAGGTCGACCTGCTCGCTCGGCACGAACTCGACCACGTCGATCTCACGGCTGCGCTCGGCCGGGAGCGAGGCGAGGTCGTCCTTCGTCAGCACGACCGTCTTCTCGCCGTCGTCGTAGGCCTTGTCGATGTCCTGGTACGGCACGACCTCGCCGTCGATCTCGCACACCCGCTGATAGCGGATGCGGCCTCCGTCCTTGCTGTGCACCTGGTGCAGCGAGACGTCGTGATCCTCCGTCGCGGCATACACCTTGACGGGCACGTTGACGAGGCCGAAGGTCAGGGCGCCCTTCCAGATCGCTCTCATCACACCAGTACACACCGGCCACAGGCGTCACGGCTAGGCCTTGACGGGGCAGGATGGTGCCATGCCCGGCGATGACCAGCTCGTGAGGATCGGCGGGCGACGCCTGCGTCTGACGAATCTGAGCAAGGTGCTCTACCCCGAGACGGGGACGACGAAGGCCGAGGTCATCGACTATTACACGCGCATCGCGCCCACGATGATTCCGCACATCACCGGGCGACCCGTGACGCGCAAGCGCTGGCCCGACGGCGTGGGGACCGACGAGGATCCCGGCCCGCACTTCTTCGCGAAAGACCTCGAACGCGGCGCTCCGGAGTGGGTGCGCCGCCTTCCGATCCCGCACTCGGGTGGACCGAAGTACTACCCGCTCGCCGGCGATGTGCCGACGATCGTCTACCTCGCCCAGGTCGCGAGCCTCGAGCTGCACGTCCCGCAGTGGCGGTTCACGGCGTCGGGCGAGCGCGGCGACGCCGACAGGCTCGTGCTCGACCTCGACCCCGGACCGGGCGTCGGGCTCGCCGAGTGCGCCGAGGTCGCGCGGTGGGCACGCGACATCCTGACCCCGATGGGCCTGGCCCCCTTCCCCGTCACGAGCGGGAGCAAGGGAATTCAGCTCTACGCGGCGCTTCCGCACGGGCAGTCCAGCGAGCAGGCGTCGGCGCTCGCGCACGAGCTCGCGCGCGCCATCGAGGCCGACCACCCCGACCTCGTCGTGAGCAGCATGAAGAAGTCCATCCGCACAGGGCGGGTGCTCATCGACTGGAGCCAGAACAGCGGCTCGAAGACGACGATCGCGCCGTATTCGCTGCGCGGGCGCCCGCACCCGACGGTCGCCGTGCCGCGGACCTGGGAGGAGCTCGAAGACCCCGGCCTGCGGCATCTGCTCTTCGACGAAGTGCTCGAGCGGGTCGAAGAGATCGGAGATCCGCTCTCGCCCCTGGGCTTCCCCGCGGGCGGACGGGACGCCGACGACGGACCGCTCAGCACCTACATCGCGATGCGCTCCGCAGACCGTACGCCCGAGCCGGTGCCGTCCGACCCGGCTGCCGCGGTGCGCGCCACCGACGAGGCGCCCATCTTCGTCATCCAGGAGCACCACGCCACCGCACTGCACTGGGACTTCCGCCTCGAGCGCGACGGCGTGCTGGTCAGCTGGGCCGTGCCGCGCGGCGTGCCGCACACCTCGAAGCGCAACAACCTCGCGATCCAGACCGAGGACCACCCGATGGACTACGCGACCTTCGAGGGGACGATCCCGCAGGGCGAGTACGGCGGCGGCAGCGTGACGATCTGGGACCACGGCCGCTACGAGCTGGAGAAGTGGCGCGACGACGAGGTCATCTTCACGGCGGAGGGCGCCCCCGGCGGGCCCCTCGGCCGCGTGCGGCTCGCGTTCATCCGCACCGACGACAAGACCGGGCCCAAGTCGAGTTGGCTCCTGCACCGGATGAAGACGGATGCCGCGGGTCGGCCGCAGCCCGAAGCCGCGGCGACGGTGGCAACGGTGCCTCCCGCCGCTGACGCGCGACCGACGTCGATCGCGGATCTTCTCGAAGACGCCCCGAAGGCGCAGTGGCCGCCCGCACCCGCCGACCTCTCGCCGATGCTCTCGACCACCGCGTCCCCCGATCGCGCCCGCGCCGACGCCCGCCAGTGGGGCGCCCCGGCGTGGGCCGAGGCGAAGTGGGACGGGATCCGCGCGGTGGGCGTCTGGGACGGAGCCTCGCTCCGCCTGTGGGCGCGCAGCGGCAACGAGAGCACCGCGAAATACCCCGAGATCGCCGGCGGCGACCCGGGCCTCGGCGCCGAGCCGTGCATCGTCGACGGCGAGCTCGTCGCCCTGGACGAGGGTCGACCGAGCTTCGCGCTCCTGCAGACCCGCATGAACCTCGCCGGCGCCGCCGACATCGCGCGCGCCGCCACGCGCACTCCGGTGCACTACTACCTCTTCGACGTGCTCGTCGCCCGGGGCCGCGACGTCACGGCGCTCCCGCTGACGGAGCGCCGACGCATCCTCGAAGACCTCGCCGCTCACACGATCCCCTCGATCGTCGTGCCGCCCGTCTTCGACGACGTGGATGCCGCGCTCGAGGCGAGCCGCCGGTTCGACCTCGAGGGGATCGTCGTGAAGGATCCGCGCTCCCCCTACCGTCGCGGCATCCGCTCCCAGTCATCGCTCAAGGTCAAGCTGACCCGCACGCAGGAGGTCGTCCTGGCCGGCATCCGGCCAGGACAGGGCGGCCGCGCATCGACGTTCGGATCCCTGCTCCTGGGGATTCCCGGGCCCGACGGCCTGGAGTACGCGGGGCGCGTCGGCACGGGCTTCAGCGACGCGGCGCTGCGCGCACTGCAGAAGCAGCTCGCGCCGCTGCACTCCGACGAGAACCCCCTCGTCGGGGTGCCGGCCCTCGACGCGCGGGGCGTGCAGTGGCTGCGGCCCGAGCTCGTCGGCGAAGTGGAGTTCGGCGAGTTCACGCCCGGCGGCATCCTCCGCCACTCCCGCTGGCGGGGCCTTCGCCCCGACAAGACGCCCGGCGAGGTCGTGCGCGAGAGCTGAGTCAGGCGTGCGCGTCGTGCTCGATGTGGCCGGCGGGCTCGAGTTGGAACGTCGAGTGCTCGACGTCGAAGTGCGTGCTGAGGCATCCCTGAAGCTCTTCCAGCAGTGCACCCGACCGGCCACTTCGCAGGGTCTCGGGATCGACCACGACGTGCGCCGTGAAGACGGGGGCCCCACGCGTGAGCTGCCACACGTGCACGTCGTGGACGTCGACGACCCCTGGAGTCGACACGATGTGGTCGCGGATCTCGCGGACGTGGACGTTCTCGGGGGTCGACTCCGTCAGCACCGAGACGACCTCCCGGAGGAGCCCGATCGCGCGCGGCACGATCATGGCGGCGATGAGGAGGGATGCGACGGCATCGGCCTGCACCCACCCCGTCACGAGGACCACGATCGCCGCCACGATGACGGCCGCCGAGCCGAACATGTCGCCCAGCACCTCCAGGTACGCGCCGCGGACGTTGATGCTCGTCCGCTGCGCCGCACTCAGGAGCCACATCGCCGCCGCGTTGGCCACGAGCCCGACGAGCGCGACGATGAGCATGAGCCCGCCCGCGATCTCGACGTCGCCGGGCTGCGCGAGACGCTGGATCGCCTCGACCGCGACCCACACGGCCAGCACGATGAGGATGACGCCGTTGACGAGGGCGCCGAGCACTTCGGCGCGCTGATACCCGAACGTCCGCCGGTCATCGGCGGGGCGGGCGGCCACCGACGACGCGATCAGCGCGATCACGAGGGCCGCGGCATCCGTGAACATGTGGGCCGCGTCGGCGAGCAGCGCAAGGGATCCCGACAGGATCGACCCGACGATCTGCACGACCATGACGATCGTGGTGATCCCTAGCGAGATCGCGAGCAGCCGGCGTGCGCCTGCTCCGCGGATCCCGGTCGGGGCGTGATCGTGCATGGCCCCAGGCTACGGCGCGGGCCGCGGCGCCCGCGCCCCGTGCGCGAACCCGGGAACGACTCTGATTCTCAGACTCAGCGGCTCACGCCGCGTCCGGTGCCGCGTCCGTTGCCGCGTCCGGTGCCGCACCCGCCGGGGACGCCTCACCTGTCAAAGGGTCGAGCGAGATGGAGACGCAGCAGCGGCCTGGTTGCGGGACGAGCGCTGCCCGGGCACCGGTGCACTCCGCGCCACGGAGGATCCCCTCCACCAGGGCGAGGTTGAGGCCGCAGACGAGATCGCGTTGGGTTTCAGCGGCCTCGTGGAAGGGACAGTTGGTCAATGTGACCACACGGTCCGCTTCACGCGGCTCGTAGCCGACGGAGCGGAGCGTGCCGAGGACGGGCGGAGTGCTCGTGGAGTCGGCCGACCGGGAGCCGAGGCGCCGGCCTGTCTCGGCGGCGACGCGGTGCGCTGCGGTGGTGCTCGGTTCGCCCGTGTGCGACGACTCGACGATCGCCTCGACGAGCACCCTGCTGAGCAGCCCGAACTGCCGAGGGGGCACATCCACGGACTGGTGGACCGGGCTTCGCCTGTAGCGCTTCGCAGGACGCCCCGAGCCGGGTCCCCGGCGGTCGGCAGGCTTGTGGAACTCGGCGACGAGCAATCCGGCGGCAGCGAGCTTCTCGAGATGGAACGTCACCACGCCGACGCCGATGCCGGTGCGCTCCACGACCTCGTTGCGACTGAGCGGATCCTCGGACTCCGTCACGCAGCGGTAGACCCGCAACCGAGTCGGCTCCGCCAGCAAGCCGATCGCATCAATGCTCTCCACGCGTACTCCTCTGAGTCTCGACCGTTCTAAAAATAAAGCATGTTGACTTTAGAGTCAATCGGTGACTCAATGAAGGCAGGTCCAGACGAAAGGCAGCCGCAATGGTGATGAACAATCCGATGGTGCAGGCAAGCGCATTCGCTGGGCCGTCCCCCGTGCGACGCACACGGATCTCCTCGCTGCGCGCCGGCGTGGACCTCGTGGCCGCCGAGAACGCGGGCCGGGCGTTGCTTCGCGCGTTGGGCATCGATCTCGATTCGACGGCGACTCCGGATCTTGCACGCACCCCGCGTCGCTTCGCCGAGGCCTATGCGGAGTTGCTCACATCGGAGAGCTTCGACTTCACGACCTTCGAGAACATCGAGGGGTACGACGAGATGGTGATCGTCAGCGACATCCCGGTGCAGTCGATGTGCGAGCATCATCTGCTCCCGTTCACGGGCAAGGCGCACGTGGGCTATCTCCCCGGCGACCGGGTGGTGGGGCTTTCGAAGATCCCCCGCATGGTCAATCACTTCGCGCGGCGCCTGCAGACCCAGGAGCGGTTGACGGTCCAGATCGCCGACGCACTCGTGGATCATCTGGCCCCGCAGGGCGTCGGGGTGGTCGTGGAGGCGACCCACACGTGTACGACCCTCCGGGGAGTCCGGGCAGGAACGGCCATCACGAGGACGTCGGCTGTGCGCGGCGTGATGCGCGATGATCCTCGTTCCCGCACGGAGTTCTTCGCTCTGGCCGGGCACACCCCTCACTGAGCAGTCACGCCCTCGAGCATCACGGATACCCGCGGGCGACGAAGAAAGGACAACCGATGCGAATCGTCATGATCGGTGGAGGTCTCGCCGCCGCCACGGCCGCCACTGAGCTGCGCAAGCGCGGATTCGACGGCGAAGTCGTGATCTTCGCCGCCGAACCCCATCTCCCCTATGAGCGCCCCCCGCTGTCGAAGGGGATCCTGCAGGGCAAGGAGGAATTCAGCGCGGCCGTGGTGCACGACGCCGCCTGGTACGACACTCATCACGTCGATCTTCGTGTCGGGGTGACGGTGACGGCAATCGACCCAGCCGCGCGGACCGTCACCGCCGATGGCGACGGCACCCTGACCTACGACCGACTGCTTCTGGCACCCGGGGCAGAGCCACGTCGGTTCGCGCTCGCCGACGAGGTCGGCGAGCCGATCTATCTGCGCACCATCGAGGACAGCGAGCTGCTGCGCAGCCGGCTGCGTGCGCGACAGCGGGTCGTCATCGTCGGAGGCGGATGGATCGGGCTCGAAGTCGCCGCCGCCGCCCGGATCGCGGGCGCGGACGTGACAGTCTTCGAGGCCGGCGCGCTGCCGTTGCTCGGCGTGCTCGGGCGGGAGGTCGCAGAGGTCTTCGCGGACCTGCACCGTCATCACGGGGTGGATCTGCGCCTGAACAGTCACGTCACCGAAGCAGACCTCTCGGGTGCCGATGTCGTGGTCGTCGGCATCGGCGCGATCCCTCGCACCGCGCTGGCCGAGGATGCCGGTCTCGCGGTGGAGAACGGGGTTCTGGTCGACGAGACTCTCCGGACCTCTGATCCGGACATCTACGCGATCGGCGATGTCGCGAATCACTTGCACCCCGTGCTGGGGCGCAGGATCCGGGTCGAGCATTGGGACACCGCCATCCGGCAGGGAAAGACGGTGGCGGCCAATCTGCTCGGAGGCTCGGACGAGTACGTGAAGCTGCCGTACTTCTTCACCGATCAGTACGACCTGGGCATGGAGTACTTCGGCAGCGTCGGCCCCACGGGCTACGACCGCGTCGATGTCGAAGGGACCATCGGCCCCGCCGCCGATGGCGCCTTCCGCGCGTACTGGGTCAAAGACGGTCACGTGGTCGCCGCCATGCACGCCAACGACTGGGACGCTGCCGGCGATGTCCGCGCGAGCATCGGAACGAGCCGGTGAGCGCCGCGTACGCCGTCAGTGACCCGGTGACGAGTCACCGGATCGGTGCACGCCGATTCGACTTCACGAGAGAGGTGGTGGTGATGGCCGTCGTCAACCGCACTCCCGACTCGTTCCACGACGCGGGGGCCACGTTCGCGCTGGATGCCGCCGTCGCGCGTGCTGTGCAGGCTGCCGACCTCGGCGCACGATGGGTCGACGTCGGTGGAGTCCCGTTCGGTCGCGGACCGGCTGTGAGCACATCGGCGGAGATCGATCGCGTCGTGCCGCTGATCTCGGCGATCGCCGCTCGCCGCCCGGACGTCGTGATCTCCGTCGACACCCACAGCGCGGCCGTCGCACGAGAAGCGGTCGCCGCGGGCGCGTCGGTGGTGAACGACACCAGCGGCCTGGCCGATCCGCAGATGGCTGCAGTGGTCGCCGAGACCGGGGTGCACATCGTGATCACCCATAGCGTCGGCCCTCCGCGGCAGGAGAAGCCCGCAGCGCATTTCACGGATGTCGTCGCCGAAGTGCGCAGGTTCCTCCTCGGACGCATCCACCGAGCGCAAGCAGCGGGGATCCCCCGCGAACGGATCATCATCGACCCGGGCCACGATCTGGACAAGAACACCCTGCATTCGCTGGAGATCACCCGTCGGCTCGGCGAGATCGCGTCCCTCGGACTCCCCCTGCTGGTCGCGGTCTCGCACAAGGACTTCATCGGCGAATCGATCGACCGCCCTCGAGGCGAGCGGCTTGCGGGGACTCTCGCGGCGATGACGGCGTGCATCTGGCAAGGCGCGCGGATCGTGCGCATGCACGACGTCCAAGCGGCGGTCGATGCTGCCCGCATGACCGAGGCGATGCTCGGGATGCGGCCCCCCGTGCGTGTCATCCACAACACGCACCCCACGCGGAACGTGTGAGGCCATGCCTGCTCCGTCTCACCGCCTGCCCGCAAGGAGTCTCCGATGAACGACGCACTGACCCGGCTGAACGACGCGGGAGTGTCGATCTGGCTCGACGACCTGTCGCGTGACCGGATCGAGTCCGGCAACCTCGCACACCTGATCGCGGACAGTCACGTCGTGGGAGTGACGACCAACCCCACGATCTTCGCCCACGCCCTGACGAGCGGGAAGCGCTACGACCGGCAGCTCGCGGAGCTCGCCCACGCCCACGCCAACACCCCCGAGGCCGTCTTCGAACTGATCACCACCGATGTCCGGCTCGCATGCGACATCTTCGCTCCCACCTTCGAAGCCAGCGACGGGGTCGACGGGCGCGTGTCGATCGAAGTCGCGCCCGGCCTCGCCGATGACACTGCGGCCACCGTCGAGTCGGCACGGCGCATCCGGGATGCGGTCGACCGGAGGAACTGCTACATCAAGATCCCGGCCACTCCCGCAGGATTCCCGGCGATCCGCGCCTGCCTGGGCGAAGGCATCGACGTCAACGTGACGCTCATCTTCGGCCTGGAGCAATACGACGCGGTGCTGGAGGCGTTCATCGGCGGGCTCGAGGATGCGCGAGACGGCGGGCTGGACATCTCGACGATCCACTCAGTGGCCTCCTTCTTCGTCTCGCGGGTGGACACCGAAGTCGATGCGCGTCTTCGTGCGCGCAACGCGCCGGGCGAGCTGTTCGGACAGGCGGGGATCGCGAACGCGCGACTGGCCTACGCCGCGCAGGATGCGAAGTTCGGCACCGACCGCTGGGCCGCACTGCAGGAGAAGGGCGCGCGCCCTCAGCGGCCGCTGTGGGCGTCCACGGGGGTGAAGGATCCGACCTACCGCGACACCATGTACGTCGAGGAGCTGGCCGGCCCGGGAACGGTGATGACCCTGCCCGAAGCGACCCTCCGGTCCGTCGCCGATCACGGCATCATCACCGGCGATCGCGTCACCGCGCACCGCGCCGAGTCCCGCGCCGTCTTGGACACCCTCATGGCAGCGGGGATCGACTATCCGGACGTCATCGACACTCTCACCCGGCAGGGCATCCAGAAGTTCGAGCGCGACTGGCGCCGGGTCGCCACGACTGTCGATGGCGGACTGGGTCGCGGCGATGAGACCGGACACCGGCTCCCGCCCAGCGCATGACGATCGTCCGCACCATCGGCCACTCGACGCGCGACTTCGACGATGTCCTGGCCATGCTCCGCAGCAACACCGTCACGGAACTGGTCGACGTGCGCTCGTTCCCGTCGTCACGGAAGTTCCCCCAGTGGGACCGCGAGAACATCGAGGCGGCGCTCCCGCCCGATATCGGCTATCAGTGGATACGGGCGCTCGGGGGGCGCCGGCACACCCCCGCCGGTCAGCCGACCCCGAATGGCGGGTGGCGCGTGAAGGCATTCCGCGATTACGCCGACTACATGGAGACCGACACGTTCCAGGCCGGTCTCGATGAGCTGATCGACCTCGCCGGCCACTCCTCGCCGGCCATCATGTGCAGCGAAGCAGTCCCGTGGCGGTGCCATCGTCGATTGATCACCGATGCACTCCTGGTTCGCGGAGTCACCGTCTGCCACATCATGTCGGTGACCGTGACGCGTCCCGCCGAGCTCACCCCGTTCGCCCGCGTGCGAGACGGGCGCCTCACCTACCCTGCCCCGGAGACCGGCGAATGAGCTCCGCCGGCAGGTGACTCAGAGAGCTGCGAGGAGCGGCGCGAGCGCGCGGAAGGCGCGTGCGCGGTGGGATGCCTCGTTCTTCTCCTGCGCCGTCCACTCGCCGACGCTCCGCTCGAGGGCGGTCGGCTGTTCGTCGGGCACGAAGATCGGGTCGTAGCCGAAGCCGCCCGCACCCCGCGCGGCTTTCGCGAGCCGCCCCGGCCACACGCCCTCCACGACGTGCTCGAACGCCTCCGCCGCCCCGGCGGCCGGCACGACGAGCGCGATCGTCGAGACGAACTGCGCCGACCGGTGCGGATCGGCGATGTCGGAGAGCTGGTCGAGCAGGAGGTTCAGGTTGGCCGCGGCATCCTTCGCATGCCCTGCCCAGTACGCCGAGAACACTCCCGGCGAACCGCCCAGCACGTCGACGCAGATGCCGGAGTCGTCGGCGAGCGCCGGGAGTCCCGTGTGCGCCGCTGCGGCGCGCGCCTTGATGAGGGCGTTCTCGGCGAAGCTCGTGCCGTCCTCGACGGGCTCGGGGCCGTCGTACCCGACGACCTCGAGATCGGGGCGGGTCGCGGCGACGATGGCCTGGAACTCCTCGACCTTGTGCGGGTTGTGCGTCGCGAGCACGACCTGGCGCACGGGTCAGCCCTCGGCAGCGGGCGCGAGCGCCGCCGCCTGCAGGTCGCGGAGCTCTGCGCAGCCGTCGACGCCGAGCTCGAGCAGCTGGTCGAGCTCGCGCTTGTCGAACGGCGCGCCCTCGGCCGTGCCCTGCACCTCGACGAAGAGGCCGCGGCCCGTCACGACGACGTTCATGTCGGTCTCGGCACGGACATCCTCGACGTACGCGAGGTCGAGCATGGGCTCGCCGTCGATGATGCCGACCGAGACGGCGGCGACGGAGTCGATGAGCACGCGCGACTTCTGCCCGACGAACTTGCGGCCGCGGGCCCACTCGATCGCGTCGGCGAGAGCGACGTAGGCGCCCGTGATCGCCGCGGTGCGCGTGCCCCCGTCGGCCTGCAGCACGTCGCAGTCGATGACGATGGTGTTCTCACCGAGGGCCTTCGTGTCGACGACCGAGCGCAGCGCGCGGCCGATCAGGCGCGAGATCTCGTGCGTGCGGCCCCCGATGCGGCCCTTGACCGACTCGCGATCGTTGCGCTCGTTGGTGGAGCGCGGGAGCATGGCGTACTCGGCCGTGATCCAGCCCTTGCCCTTGCCCGTCAGCCACCGCGGGACGCCGTTCGTGAACGACGCCGTGCACAGCACACGCGTCTCGCCGAACGAGATGAGCGCCGAGCCCTCGGCCTGGCTGCTCCACCCCCGCTCGATGACGATGGGGCGCAGCTGATCGACGGAACGGCCATCGGCTCGGATGATCTCGGTCATTCGGATCCCTTCAGGATGTGGATGGCACCGGTCTGCACGAGACGGACGTCGGTGACCTCGCGACCCATCAGGCGGTGTGCGAGGCGGATGAACTCGTCGGCGGAGTCGCCGGTGGCTTCGTAGACATGGCGGGGCGCGGCATCCCGACCCGCGAGCAGGTCGCGGGAGACCAGCTGACGGTAGACGTCCTTCGCCGTCTCGGTGTCGCTCGAGACGAGCGAGACGTCGGGACCCATGACGTAGCTGATGGCGCCCTCGAGGAACGGGTAGTGCGTGCAGCCCAGCACGAGCGTGTCGACGCCCGCATCGCGCAGCGGCGCGAGGTACCCCTCGGCGACCGCCAGCACCTCCGGGGTGTCGGTGATGCCCGCCTCGACGAACTCGACGAAGCGGGGGCAGGCCTGCGCGAACACCGTGAGGCGCTCGTTGACCTCGAGCATGTCCTGATAGGCGCGAGAGCCGATCGTACCGGCCGTGCCGATCACTCCGATCCGCCCGTTGCGCGTCGTCGACATCGCGGTGCGCACCGCCGGACCGATGACCTCGACGACCGGGACGTCGTAGCGCTCCCGGGCATCGCGCAGCATCGCCGACGACGCGGTGTTGCACGCGATCACGAGCATCTTGACGCCCTCGTCGACGAGCGTGTCGAGCACTTCGAGCGCGTAGCGGCGCACGTCGGCGATGGTCTTCGGGCCGTACGGCGAGTGCGCCGTGTCGCCGATGTAGAGCATCGACTCGCGGGGAAGCTGCGCCGAGATCGCCCGCGCCACCGTGAGACCGCCGACCCCGGAGTCGAAGATGCCGATCGGAGCGTCGTTCACGATCGTCCAGCCTACGCCAGCGGCTCGTTAGGCTGACCGCATGCCAGCCCCCGCGAGCACCGCCCTGCACACCGACCGCTACGAGCTGACGATGCTCGACGCGGCCCTGCGCGACGGGACGGCGCAGCGCCGGTGCGTGTTCGAGCTGTTCGGCCGCCGACTGCCCGGTGCCCGCCGCTTCGGCGTCGTCGCGGGAACGGGAAGACTCCTGTCGCTCCTGCGGGACTTCCGCTTCGGCGAGGACGAGCTGCGGTTCCTCCGCGACGAGAAGGTGGTGGATGCCGCGACCCTCGGCTTCCTCGAGGGCTACCGGTTCACGGGGTCGATCAGCGGATACCGCGAAGGCGAGCTGTACTTCCCCGGGTCTCCGCTCCTGACGATCGAGGGCACCTTCGCCGAGGCGGTCATCCTCGAGACGCTCGCCCTGAGCGTGCTCAACCACGACTCGGCCGTCGCGACCGCGGCGGCGCGCATGAGCGTCGCCGCCGGCGACCGCCCGCTCGCCGAGATGGGCTCGCGCCGCGCCGGCGAGGACTCCGCCGTCGCGGCCGCCCGTGCTGCCTACATCGCCGGATTCACGGCGACCTCCAACCTCGAGGCCGGACGGCGCTGGGGCATCCCCACGATGGGGACCGCAGCCCACGCCTGGACGCTCCTCCACGACACCGAGGAGGAGGCGTTCCGCGCACAGATCGCAACGCTCGGTGTCGGCACGACCCTCCTCGTCGACACCTACGACATCCGCGAGGGCGTCGAGACGGCGATCCGCGTCGCGGGGACGGAGCTCGGCGGAGTGCGCATCGATTCGGGCGACCTTCCGACCGTCGCGGCGGACGTGCGGGCGCAGCTCGACGAACTGGGGGCGACGAAGACCCGCATCACGGTGACGAGCGACCTCGACGAGTTCGCGATCGCGGCCCTGGCCGCCTCCCCCGTCGACTCGTACGGCGTCGGCACGTCCGTCGTGACCGGATCGGGAGCGCCGACGGCCGGCATGGTCTACAAGCTCGTCGCGCGGCAGGCCTCCGACGGGTCGTGGGTGGGAGTCGCGAAGGCCTCGACCGACAAGGGCTCGAAGGGCGGACGCAAGGCGGCGTTCCGCACGCTCGAGCACGGCGTGGCCACGAGCGAGCTCATCGCCGTCTCGGACGGGTTCGAGTCCGTCGACACGCCCGCACAGCACCCGCAGGCGCGGGCCCTGCAGGTGCCGCTCGTCGTCGACGGAGACATCGACACGGCCTACGAGGGCCCTGCCGGCGTCGAGTCCGCGCGCGAGCACCATGCGCGGGTGCGCGAAGAGCTTCCGGTGCGCGGTCTCGCGCTGAGCCGGTCCGACCCGGCGATCCCGACGGTCTACATCGACGTCGCGGGATAGCCACGGGGTCGGCGCCGCGACTCAGCCGTTCAGGGACTCGTAGATCTCTTTGCAGGTCGGGCAGACGGGGAACTTCTCGGGGTCGCGGCCCGGCGTCCACTTCTTGCCGCACAGGGCGCGGACGGGCTTGCCGGTGATGGCCGACTCGAGGATCTTGTCCTTCTTGACGTAGTGCGAGAAGCGCTCGTGGTCACCCGGCTCGATCGACTCTTCGCGGATGAGCTCTTCGAGCTCTCGGTCGAGGGTGGCAAGGCCCCCCTGATCCGGGCCTTCGAGGGGAGTGCTCATAGTGGCCAAGTCTAGCGGCGGCCCCGTCAGGTGGTCTCGGCGAACTCCATGATCCGGCCGCTCCGCCGCCGGAAGACGACCGAGCCGATCGCCACACCGAAGATGAGCACGCCGACGCCGACCGCCACACCGCCCCAGAGCGCCATGTCGGCGTACGAGACGTCGCGGGTGAGCGCGAGCCAGCCCCACCACAGTGCGGGCGCGCTCAGCACGAGCGCTCCGAGCATGACGAAGGCCTGCGTGATGGCGCTCCCCGAGCCCGTGCGCTGCGGCTGCTGGAAGGGGCTCTCTCCCGGCCGCGTGACGGGGTAGGGCCAGGCCGCCGACGAGATGCTCGAGAGCCCGAGACCGGCGAGGAAGAGCGAGGCGCACACGCCGATCATCGCCGGGAGCAGAGCCCAGCGACCGTGCGCCGAGATCGCGATGGGGATCGCGATCGCGAGCGTGGGGATGCCGATGACGAGGACGGGCACGAGACGTCCGATGCGGTCCGAGCTTCCCCGGATGCCGCTCGCGATGTGCATCCACACGGCGGACGAGTCGTACGCGAGGTCGTTGTGCGGGAGCCACCCGAAGAAGAGGGCTGCCAGCGGCACGGGGACGAGGGCCACGATGGCGGCGGGGACGCCCGCGATGAGCAGCGGCACCATCACCAGGGCGGCCGCGACCGGGATGATGACGACGTTGGCGATGTAGCGGCGATCGCCGAACCAGTACTGCAGGCTCCGCGCCGCCACGGCGCCGCTCGGTGTGCCCGGAGCGACCGCGAACCAGCCCAGCCCGCCGCGCTCCCGGCCGGCGACGGGGCGCTCGGTCGTGGTGAGGACGCGGCGCACCGCCCACACCCAGAGGAGCCCCAGCACGACGACGGTGAGAAGCGACACGACGAGACTCGTCCCTGCTTCGGGCGCTCCGATCGCGAGCAGCCCGGGGAACGCCACGGCGGCGCCGAGCGGAGTCAGCGCGAGGAGGCGCACCGCCTCGGTGAGCTGCGTGGGGACGACGCCGTTCCACTCCAGCGACGAGAGGAAGACGCCGACGGGCACGACGACGACGAGGATCACGAGGACGAACAGGCCCGACAGCTCGCGGGAGCGACGTTCGTCGAGGAACATCGAGGTGACGGCCGTGCTCACGCGCATGAGGAGCACGCACGTGACGAGCTGCAGGATCGCCCCGAGGGCTGCCGCGGGCCAGGCAACGCCGTGCGCGACCCAGACCACGGCTGCGCAGATGCAGACTGCGGCGAGCACGAAGGTCGGGACGCTGACGAACCCGACGACCCCGAGGATCCCTGCCAGCCGCAGCGGCGGGACGCCGAACACGGTGAATCGGCGCGGATCCAGCGGGTCGGTCACGCCGCCGATGAGGGGGGCGATCGCATAGCCGAGGGTGACGCCCGCCCCGCCGAGCACCGTCACGGCGAGCATCACCGGATCGGGAGCGGTCTTCAGAGTCAGGATGCCCCAGCACGCCGCCGCCGTCGCGACCACGAGGAGGACGAGGCCCACGACGACGCGCGCGACGTGGCGGCCGTCGCCGCGCAGCGTTCCGACGAGAAGACCGAGCCTCAGTCGGAGAACGTGTGCAGCCACTCGAGGCCCTCCACGTCGCTCAGACCGCCCGCGAGCTCGATGAAGCGCTGCTCGAGCGTCAGCTCGCCACGGACCTCGTCGACGGTGCCCTCCGCGAGGACCTGCCCGGCCACGATCACGGCGACGCGCGAGCAGACGCGCTCGACGAACTGCATGCCGTGGCTCGAGAGGATGACGGTGCCGCCGTGCGCGACGTACGCCGAGAGGATGTCGAGGATCACGGCGCTCGAGACCGGGTCGACGGCTTCGAACGGCTCATCGAGCACGAGCAGGCGCGGGGAATGGATGAGGGCGCCGGCGAGCATGACCTTCTTGAGCATTCCGGCGGAGTAGTCCGAGACCGTCCGGCCCAGAGCATCGGTGAGGTCGAAGGCGCGCGCGAGGTCGGCGATCCGGCTCTCGACGGTCGCCGACGGGAGTCCGCGCAGCACCCCGTAGTAATAGAGCAGCTGGCGTCCGGTCAGGCGGTCGAACGTGCGCAGGCGATCGGGCAGCACGCCCATGAGGCGCTTGGCCCCCGTGGGGTTCGCCCGTGCGTCGACGCCCGCAACCTCGATCGTCCCTTTGTCAGGACGGAGCAGGCCTGCGATGAGCGACAGCGTCGTGGTCTTGCCCGCGCCGTTGGGCCCGACCAGTCCGTAGAACGTGCCGGCGGGGACGGTCAGATCGATCCCGTCGACGGCCCGCGTGTCGCCGAACGCCTTCGTCACGGCCCGGAGCGTGAGGGCCGCCGGGGCCGCTGCGGTGGTCTCGTCGAGGACGACGGATGCCGCGAACGGATCGGGGGTGTCGGAGTCGGTGTCGGAGTCGGTGTCGGCCTCGAGGGCAGGCTCGAGAGCGGGAGCGGGGAGGGGCGGCTTCGGCGGGATCTCGATCTCTTCCGCGAGGTCGGCGGGCAGCGGCGGCGGCGGGCCCGGATCGAGGGGAGCGTGGCTCTGCGGCAGCGGCACGACGGGCGCCTCGCGGCCCTCGCGCGTGGCACCCTCCGGCTCTTCCGGGAAGGCGTCACGTGGCACCGGCATTGAGGCTGTCACCGACCAAACGTATCAAGCCCGATCGGAACACCGCCGGGGGTTGCGTTCGACGCCGCCCTGAGGGCAGGGAACCTCTAATGTCACGAAACGACAACGGCGGCGCCATATTATGCACCCTCCCAGGCGGCTTGGCTACCATGTAGCAGGCACGACGGAGTGTCGATTCGGTTAACCGACCGTGGACAATCGCACTCCAGGAGCAGATCTTGACACTTCAGACCGTCATCCTTGCAGCGGGCATGGGCTCGCGGCTCGGCCGCAGCCTGCCCAAGCCGCTCACCGAGCTGAGCGACGGCCGCAGCATCATGCAGCAGCAGCACGACAACATCCGTGCCGCGTTCGGCGCCGAGGCGCGCATCACGACCGTCGTCGGCTACCGCGCCGAGACCATCGTCGAGGCCTTCCCGCACGTCGACTACGTCTACAACGACCGCTACGACCAGACGAACACGTCCAAGAGCCTGCTCCGCGCGCTCAACGCGACCGGCCGCAGCGGCGTGCTGTGGATGAACGGCGACGTCGTCTTCGACCCGCGAGTCCTCGGGCGCGCGATCGCCCACATCGAGCGCGATCAGTCGTTCGTGACGGTCAACACCTCCAAGGTGAGCGACGAAGAGGTCAAGTACACGACCTCTCCCGAGGGCTTCATCAAGGAGCTGTCCAAGACCGTCGTGGGCGGGATCGGTGAGGCCGTCGGCATCAACTACATCTCCGCCGCCGACAAGAAGGCCTTCATCCGCCACCTCTCGCGCGTGGACGACCAGGACTACTTCGAGCGCGGCCTCGAGCTCGCGATCGCCGAGGACGGCGTGCGCCTGCACCCCCTCGACATCTCCGACCTGTATGCCGTCGAGGTCGACTTCGCCGAAGACCTCGAGCGCGCGAACCTCTACGTCTGACACACGTCAAGCCCCAGGTTGCGCTCAGCGCCTGCTCGTAGGATCGGCCTGATGGCCGACAAGGTGCACCGCATCCACTCGCTCCCCGACGGCTCCCCCTGGGACGCCGGGCTTCCACCCGTGGGCTCCGACGAGCATCCGCGCACGATCCGCGCGCTCGATCGCGTGCTGGCGATACAGCGGCCCGTCGTGCTCGCGCATCTGCGCAGCATCCGGCTGCGGCATCCGTCCGCCTCGTCGACCGAGATCGTACGCATCCTCGAGCGCCGCTACCTCGCCGCCGTCACCACGGGAGGCGCCGCGGTCGGCGCGACGGCGGTCGTTCCGGGCATCGGAACCGGGATCACCCTGACGCTGAGCGGCGTCGAGACGCTGGCCTTCCTCGAGGCGACCGCGCTCTTCGCCCAGTCCGTCGCCGAGGTGCACGGCATCCCGGTCGAGAGCCCCGATCGCGCACGCGCGCTCGTGCTGACGCTCATGCTCGGCAAGGAGGGCGTCGACCTCGTGTCGCAACTGGCGGGCCAGGCCGCCGGCCGCGGCGTGTCGCGCGACAAGTACTGGGGCGAGATGATCACCAAGACGATCCCGCGCGCCGCCGTCGGGCCTCTCGTCGACCAGTTGAAGAACTCGTTCATGCGGCACTTCGCCGTGCGCGGCGGCGCGTCGTGGATCGGCAAGGCGCTTCCCTTCGGCATCGGCGCCGCGGTGGGCGGCGCGGGCAACCACATCCTCGGCCGCCGTGTGCTCGTGAGCTCCCGGCGCGCGTTCGGGCTCCCGCCCGTGCGCCTTCCCGAGGAGCTCGAGCCGCGTCCCGGCGCGACCCGCATGGAGCACGCGGCGGGCCGCGGCATCCGGCGCGCCGGCGGGGCCGTCGTGGGCGGCGTCACGCGCAGCGTGCAGGCCGCCGGCAGCGCCGGGCGCAAGGTCGGCGGCGCCCTCACCCGGCGCCCCAAGCCCGATGAGATCGCCGCGGGAGAGGACTGAGCCGTGGGACTTTTCACCCAGCGTCCGGAAGAGAACGAGGACTGGGCGGGCATTCCGTCCGATCCCGCGCGCCGCGAGTCGGTCGCCGAGCGATTGACGGATGCCTCGTCCTACGACGCGGCCGGACTCGACCTGCTCTTCGGCGCGGGCTCGGTCGTGATCCCGGTCACGCCTGTCGTCGAGCAGTCCGCCGACCGCACCGACTCCGAGCCCGATGGGTCGGGCGCGCAAGACTAACCGGCCCCGCGCAGGGCTTCAACCCCGGCGCGGCAAGGTGACGCCCGGCGCGGCGGCGCAATAGTGTCGCCTTATGGACAGCACGTTGGCATGCCTGGCCGCGTGGATGCCGCGGCAGCGCTGGTACGCGGCCAAGGCGAGGCTCCCGAGCCTGCGGCTCGTCTCCTGGTGGGACCTGCCCGCGGAGGACTGCGTCGTTCGCACGTTCCTCGTCGCGGACGAAGGCGCTCTCCCAGTCGTGCTCTACCAGATCCCCGTCGTCGCCCGCGCGACCGCCTCGGTCGACGCGAACCCCGACCACATCATCGGCAGCCCCGAACCCGGGACGACGTTCATCGACGGCCCGTTCGATCCCGCCTATTCGACGGCCCTCCTGCGCCTCATCGGCGAGGGCGCGGCGGCGAAGGGTCCGCACATGGCGGTGTCGGGGCATCCGTCGCACGATCTCGATACGAGCATCGCGCGTTCGGCGACCGTCCTGGCCGGCGAGCAGTCCAACACGTCCCTCATCTACCGGGCCGACGACGCCTCGACGCCCATCATCTGCAAGGTCTTCCGGCAGCTGCACCCCGGCCTCAATCCCGACATCGAGCTGACGACGGCCCTCGCGGCCACCGGATCGCCGCACGTCCCGCCCGCGATCGGATCCGTCGACGGCGAGTGGCCCGACGGCGCCACCGCGGGCGGCACGGTCAGCGGCTCGCTCGCCTTCGCGCAGGAGTTCCTTCCCGGCGTCGAAGACGCCTGGCGCGTGGCACTGCGCGCCGCGGCCGCCGGAGAGGACTTCTCAGAGCGCGCGCACGCGCTCGGCGAGGCGACGGCGAACGTGCACGTCTCGCTCGCGCAGCTGTTCCCGACCCTCTCCCCCGGCGCCGCCGACCGCGAGGCGATGGCGGCGACGTGGCGGCGACGGCTCGCGATCGCGATGGCGGAGGTTCCCGCGGTCGCCGAGCGCAAGAGTGCGATCGACGAGGTCTACGAAAGGGCGCTGGATGCCGCGTGGCCCCCGCTCCAGCGGATCCACGGCGACTACCACCTCGGCCAGGTGCTCCAGCATCCGACCCGCGGCTGGGTGCTCCTCGACTTCGAGGGAGAGCCGCTGCGCCCCATGGGAGAGCGCACCCGCCCGGATCTCGCCCTGCGCGACGTCGCCGGAATGCTCAGATCGTTCGACTACGTCGCCGGGTCGATCCGGCTCGATCGACCCGACCGCTCCCCCGGCGCAGTCGGTGACTGGGCGCGCACGGCGCGCGAGGGCTTCATCGACGGGTACGCACGCGTCTCGGGCGTCGATCTCGACGCGCAGCGCGATCTGCTGAGCGCGCTCGAACTCGACAAGGCGGTCTACGAGGCGATCTACGAGTCGCGCAACCGGCCGACCTGGGTCACGATCCCGCTGCGGGCCATCACGCGTCTGGTCGAGGGGCCGGCCGTCGGCTGACCCACCCGATGACCCGGCTCAGTCGTCGAGCTCGGCCTCTTCGTCGACCTCGTCCTCGGGCTCGTCCTGGAGGTGCAGCTCGTGCCACCTGTCCCACTCGGCCATGAGGTGCGCGACGGCCTCGTGGAAGCGCTGCGTCGCCGCACCGGGCGTCGTGTCGCCGAAGTAGTGCGTGACCCACTCGGCCAGGCGCGCCGCGGCCTCGGGGTCGCGGATGACCCGCTCGGTCTCATCGAGGATCCGCGGCGCGTCTGAGACGTCCAGCCATTCACAGGCCGACAGGTAGCCGTGGGTGTCGACGATCGCCGCGGGATCGACCGGACGCGTGATGAGCAGCGGCTTGGAGACGGCGAGACGGTCGTACACCATCGCCGAGATGTCGACGATCGCGACATCCGCGGCGGCGAGCTGCCAGCCGAGATCGGGACCGTCGTCGTAGACGTGCTCGGCTCCCGCGTCGGTGCGGTTCGCGGCGGCGAGAGCCGCGATGATGCGCTGATTCGCGGCGCCGTACTCCGGGTCGACGACGCCGGAGCGCGGGTGCGGGCGATAGATGACGCGGTGGCGCTTCGTGGCGAGCAGCGCCGTCACGAGGGCCTCGCCATGCGTGCGGACCGAGCCGTAGTGCGCCGAGGGGCGGTCGCCCTCCCACGTCGGCGCGTAGAGCACGACGGTGCGCTCGTCGGGCGCGTAGGGAAGCGTGCCCGAGTAGTGGTCGGCCTGCGGACGGCCGATCTGGATGGTGCGGCGGTCGAGATCGTAGTCCCACAGCACGCGCGCGAGCCGCTCGCGGGCGGCGTTCCCCGCGATGAAGGCGTAATCGTATGCCTTGTACTGGTTCGTCGTCATGTACATCTTGTCGGACTCGCCGTGGTTGATGAAGACGTGCCACCGTCGGCCGTACCGGAACATCTGGAAGTTGCGCGTGTTCTGGTTGACGTACAGCACGACGCGGATGTCCTGCGTCAGGAGGAACCGCTCGAGGTCGCGCACCGTCGGCACGAACGCGACAGGCGGGGCGTCTTCGGCCAGGAGCGCCTGCGCACCCGTCGCGGAGCGGCTGAGGACCACGACGGGCCAGATCTTCGAGAGCTCGGCGAGAGGCTTGTACCACTGCCGCATCTGGTACATGTTGACGGCGCCGTCGGCGAAGTAGACGGCCACTTGATAGTGGTGCTCGGGATGCTCGGGCCGCACCGCGAGAGTGCGCCTCACGTCGTTGACGGCCTTGCGGCCGGTGAGCGCCTTGCGCAGGAGGGTGGCGGCTGTACGTGCATCCGAGACCAGTCCCACGCCTCCAGCCTACCCGCGGGCCCGCATGCCATGATCGACGGATGCAGTCGACAGAGCCCGGGCGCAGAGATGCGCCGGTCGTCCCCGACGACGCGGGCGTGACGTTCGTCATGCCGGTGCTGAACGAACGCGGGTATCTGCAGCGCGCCGTCGAGACGGTCCTCGCCCAGGAGGTCGACGGCCCTTCCGAGCTCATCCTTGCGCTCGCTCCCTCGACCGACGGAACGAACGAGCTCGCGAAGACTCTCGCGGCCGGCGATGAGCGCATCGTGCTGGTCGACAACCCCGACGCCGACATCCCCGTCGGGCTCAACCGCGCGATCCGGGCGGGCCGCTACCCGACCGTCGTCCGCGTCGACGCGCACTCCGAGCTGCAGCCCGAGTACACGCGTCGCGCTCTCGCCACGCTCGCGCGCGTGCGCGCCGCGAACGTCGGCGGGGTCATGCGCGCCGAGGGCCGCACCCCCTTCCAGCGTGCCGTCGCGCGCGCCTACAACTCGCCGGTGGGTCTCGGCGGCGGCGCCTACCACGGCGGCCGCGAAGAGGGCGAGGCCGAATCCGCCTACCTCGGTGTCATGCGCCGAGCGGTGCTCGACGAGGTCGGGCTCTTCGACGAGACCATCCGCCGCGGCGAGGACTGGGAGCTGAACCTCCGCATCCGGCGTGCCGGCTACCGCGTGTGGTTCGATCCCGCGCTGTCGGTGACGTATTGGCCGCGCGAGAGCTGGTCGCGCCTGGCGCGGCAGTTCCGGGCGACCGGGCGCTGGCGCGGCGAACTCGTCCGCCGCTTCGGCAGGGGCAACTCGCTCCGCTTCTTCGCACCGCCCGCCCTCGTCGTCGTCCTCGTCCTCAGCGCCGTCGTCGGCGTCCTGCAGCTGACAGGCGTGCTCTCGGGCTGGTGGGCGGTCGCGGCATCCGTCGTCTATCTCCCCGTGCTCGCGTACGTCGTGCTCATCGCGGCGTGGGCCATCGGCCCGGGGGGCGGCAACGGATGGCGCGACAAGCTCTGGACGGCCGCGGTACTGCCGACGATGCACCTGTCGTGGGGCGCCGGATTCCTCGCGGGCCTCGCCCGCGGCGCGCACGACACCGTCGACACCTCCCGGCTCGGCGACCGCAACACGCCGCTCCCCTAGCGCCCCGGGCCGGCGGCGTCAGTCTTCGGCGCGTGCGAGGTATCCCTGATCGAGGATGCGGTCGACCACGCGTTCGGCCGCGCGCCCGTCGTCGCGCGGATTGAACTTCTGCCGCCACTGGGCGTAGCGGTCCGCGTAGCGGTCGGGGTGGCCCGCGCGGAGCTCCCGCACGAGCTCGGCCTGCGTGCGCACGACGGGCCCCGGCGCGTGCGCGACCAGGTCGAAGTAGAAGCCGCGCAGCTCGCCGCGGTAGTGCTCCATGTCGGGCACGAGGAAGTACATGGGCTTGCCCGTGACGCTGAAGTCGAACATGACCGACGAGTAGTCGGTCACGAGCGCGTCGGCGGCCAGGAGCAGCAGCGACGTGTCGGGGAAGCCCGTGACGTCGACGACGCGGGGGCCTGCGGCATCCTTCCCCGGCAACAGCGTCCGCGAGTGACCGCGCACGAGCACGACGGCGTCTGTCTCGGCGGCGAGCTGCACGGGATCGACGAAGTCGACGATCTCGGCGCGGTCGTCGCGCCAGGTCGGCGCGTAGAGGATCACGCGATCTTCGGGACGGATGCCGAGGTCCCGCCGCGTCGCGGCGCCGTCACCGGTCTGCAGCACGTCGTTGCGGGGGTAGCCCTCGACCCAGATCGGCCGCGTGAGGAAGGCGTACGCCTTGCCGAGGATGCGGGCCGCGTAGGGGTTCTGCGCGAGGAGGATGTTCCAGCGTCGCGACTCCCGCACGACGGCGGCCATGCGGCGCGGATCGAAACCCGGCCGGTGCAGCGCGAGCCGCTTGAGCGGCGTGCCGTGCCACGTCTGCAGCACGACCTGCCCCGGGCGACGCGCGAAGCGTCGGCGGAGCCAATCGTTGACGACGAGCAGTCGCGCAGCCCCGCGGGCGCGCCACCAGTCGGGGCTCCCCTCCACGACGGGGATCGCACCCTCGGGCACCTGCACGGAGAGATCGACGACGCTCCAGTAGCGCGTGACGTGCGGTAGCCGGCGTGCGATCTCGCGGTCGATGGCCAGCGGGTTGCAGCTCGCGTTGCGGCCGTAGAAGCTCTCGAAGAACGCGGCGTTCTCGAGTCCTCCGGGCCGCGTCGCGTAGCGCCGCTCGAGAGCCGCCTGGCCCTCGCCGGAATCGTAGGCGGGATCGATGGGCGGGCCGATGCGGACGACGCCGTCGGCGAGCGATGCGCGCAGCGTGCCCAGCTGCACGATGGGCAGCTCCGCGGGAGGCCCGATCTCGGGCGCGCCGTCGGCGGCCTCGACCGTCAGGGCGTAATCGCCGGCGGGGAGTGGCAGCTCAGCCCCGCCCCAGCGCGAGGCGCGCAGCGGCAGCACGGCCCGCCAGGTCTTGCCGCGCCCCGTGACGCTCGCGGCGACGCGCGCCCGCGCGCCGACGAGCTCGACCGACGCCGGTCGAGGGCCGTCGCCGGAGAGGACGAGAGCCGCGCCGGACTCTTTCGTGAAGCGCGCGTCGGTCATCCTCGTCCTTCCTCGCGGCCGGCGGCCGGGGTGTCGATGGGGCGGCCGAGACCGGCCAGGATCGCACGGTACACCCGTGTCGTGTTGTGCCCGTCCCGGAAGGCGTGCACGCGGGCGTCGAGGGCGCGGGAGCGCTCGATCGCCGCCTGCTCGATCCCCGGGTCGCCCAGGAGCGCATCGAGGCGCTCCGTCGCCGCCGGCCAGTCGTCGACGGCGTCGGTGCCGGCGTCGGCGCCGGCGATGTCGGCGTACGTGCCGTAGAAGCCCCGGCGGCGTGCGTAGGCCTCGACATCCGGAGCCAGGAGCACGACGGGAAGCGGCACGAGCGAGGCGTCGAACACGAGCGAGGAGTAGTCGGTGACGAGCGCGTCGAGCCCGCTCAGCAGCGGCGTGACATCGGCGACGATGTCGCTGCCGAGGCTGCGCACCCGGTCGGTCGCCACGGGCGGTGCGTATTCGCCCGCGCCGAGGGGGTGCGAGCGCACGAGGAGCACGGCGTCGCGACGCGCGAGCATCTCGACGAGACCGCGCCACTCCGCCGCGGAGGGCACGGCGGGATCGCGCTCTCCGTCGCGCCAGGTGGGGGCGTACAGGACGAGCCGCGACTGCGGCCCGACGGGGCCCGTGAGCTCTTCGATGCGCCGCCGCGCGACGGTGCGCCGCTCGGGCGCCGACCCGCGCGAGAGCACGTCGACGCGCGGCTCGCCGGTGACCGGCACGCGCTCGTCGGGAAGGCCGAACGCCGACTCGAGACGGCCTCGGACGGTGTGCGACGCGGCGGGGATCAGGCGGATGCCGTGGGCCGTGCGGCGGTAGAGGAGCCCCAGCACGCGGCGCGCGAGGCGTGCCGCGCGCCCGTGGCCGAGAGCGGCGGGGGGCCGCAGCGTCTCGCGGGAATCGAGGCCGATGCGCTTGAGCGGGATGCCGTGCCACAGCTGCACGACGTAGGCCCCGTGCGTCGCATAGCGGTTGACGTCGCCGAAGCCGTGGGTCACGACGACGACGCGAGCGCGGGCGGTCAGCCAGAAGCCCCGCAGGGAGTGCTTGCGGACGGTGCGGATGCCGCGGGCCGAGGCATCCGTCGCCTCCGAGGCGTTCGCGACCAGCCAGACCGTACGCTCGCCGTGCGCGGCCGCGACCTCCCACAGCGACAAGGCGCCGTCGGCGATCCCGACGGCGCAGCCGAACACCCACAGGTCGTGCGTACGCGGCACGAGGAGGGTGGCGAGGCGCCCGGCGGCATACAGCGGGAGGCGGGCCAGCTTCGCCGCGTTGCCCGCGCCGAAAGAGAAGGACGCCACCCCGCGAGCCTATCGCGGGGTGGCGTCCTGCCTCTGGGAGAGGAACGGGTGCCGGGGCCTACTGGCCGAGCGTCCCGAGGGTCACGCTGATGCTCTTCGACTCGCCGTTGCGGACGTAGGTCAGCTTGGCATCGCTGCCGCCGGCGGCGGCACGCACCTGCGCGGTGAGGTCGGTCGCGTCGGTCACCGGCACGCCGTTGAACTCGGTCACGATGTCGCCCTTCGACAGGCCCGCCCCGGCGGCTGCGCCGCCGTCGACGACCTCGGCGATGTACGCGCCGGTGATGGTCGCTCCCTGGACGGATGCCGCGTCCTGCACGCTCGCGCCCAAGAGGCCGTGCGTGGCCTTGCCGTTGTCGATGATCTCGCTCGTGACGCGCTTGGCGATGTCGGAGGGGATCGAGAAGCCGACGCCGATCGAGCCCGACTGGCCGCCGCCCGACGAGCCGGCGGAGGCGATGGCGACGTTGATGCCGATCAGCTTGCCCTCGTCGTCGACGAGCGCGCCGCCGGAGTTGCCGGGGTTGATCGCGGCGTCGGTCTGGATGACCGAGATCGAGATCGACTCCGTCGCCTGCTGCTGCGACTGACCCTGGCCGAAATCGAACTGGAACGGGCTCTGGCCACCCTGGTCCGGCGTCTGGTTCTGGCTGGAGTCGCCCTCCGGCGCCGCCGAGGACGCGATCTGGATCGAGCGGTTCAGAGCGCTCACGATGCCCGTCGTGACGGTGTTCGACAGGCCGAGCGGCGCGCCGATCGCGACGGTCGCGTCGCCGACGTTGAGCTTGGACGAGTCGGCGAACTCGATCGGCGTGAGGCCCTTCGCGTTCTTGAGCTTGATGACGGCGAGGTCGTAGGTGGGGTCGGTGCCGACGACGGTGGCGTCGTAGACCTTGCCGTCCGAGGTGGTGACCTTGATGGCCGCATCCGAGCTCGCGCCGTCGAGCGTCACGACGTGCGTGTTGGTCACGACGTAGCCGTCGTCGGTGAGGACGACGCCCGAGCCCGTGCCGCCGGCGGAGTTGCTCGTCGCCTGGATCGTGACGACGCTCGGGAGGACCTTGGCGGCGATCGCGGTGGTCTGGTTGACCGAGCCGGTGTCGTTGACGGTCACGGTGGTGGGTCCGGCGGCCGGGCTCGCGCCGTCCACGCCGAAGACGTTGACGCCGGCGTACGCGCCGCCGAGGCCGGCGGCGCCGCCCACGATGGCCGCGGCCACGATGAGCCCGACGACCTTGCCGGCGCCGGACTTCTGCTTCGCGGGCTTGCCGGTGGTGACGGTGCCGGGCGCGCCCAGCGGCGTGGTCGGCTGCGTCTGGTTCGCGGCCGTGCCGAATGACGAGGCGTACGGCTGGCCGGGCTGCCCGGGCTGCCCCGGGTATCCGGGCTGGCTGTGCTGGCTGTGCTGGCTGTGCTGAGCGGGCTGGCCCGCGTAGCCCTGGGGGCGCGGGGCGCCGTAGGGCTGTTGCTGCTGCGGGTAGCCGGGGTACGCGGGGCGCTGCTGCTGCGGACCGGGAGCCTGCCAGCCGGCGGGAGCCTGCGGCTGCGGCGGCACCGTGTGCGACACGGGGTAGGCGGGCGGCTGCGCGGGCGGAGCAGGCGGGGTCGGCGGAGTCGCCGGAACGGCGTGCTCTGGGGTCTGGTCGGCGGGGCGGTCGCCCGTGGTGTCGCTCATGGATGCTCCCTTGTGGACAAGTGTCTTCACTGTGCCCTGCGAGTCTGTGGATTTCTTATGCCGACGTTGGGACTCGACTATGCGAGTAGCGTGAACCCGGTGCGAGACATTCCGGGCGCATGGCGCCGAGTCGCGGCAGGCGCAGGACTCATCGGCGCCGATGGGATCGTTCGTCCCACCATCTTCGCCGAGATGAGCGCACTCGCGGCCGAAACGGGCGCCGTGAACCTCGGGCAGGGCTTCCCCGACGAGGACGGCCCCGCCGAAGTCCTCGAGACGGCGCGCGCCGCGATCGCGAACGGCGTCAACCAGTACCCGCCGGGACGCGGCATCCGGGACCTCCTCGCGGCGATCGCGGAGCACCAGGACCGCTTCTACGGACTGCACCTCGATCCCACGCGGAACGTCCTCGTGACCGCCGGCGCCACCGAGGCGATCGCCGCGACCCTCCTCGCTCTCGTCGACGGGCCCGACGACGAGGTCGTCGTCTTCGAGCCGTATTACGACTCCTATGCCGCTGTCGTCGCGCTCTCGGGTGCACGGCTGGCAACGGTGCCGCTGCGCTGGCCCGACTTCCAGCCCGATCTCGATCGGCTGCGGGATGCCGTGACCGACCGCACCCGCGTCATCCTCGTCAACGACCCCCACAACCCCACCGGAGCGGTGTTCTCCGCCGAGGTGCGCTCGCTGATCGTGGAGCTCGCCGAGCGACACGACGCGGTCATCGTGACCGACGAGGTCTACGAGCACCTCGTGTTCGGTCAGGCGCACGTGCCCCTCGCGACGCTTCCGGGCGCGTGGGAGCGGACGGTGTCGATCTCGTCGGGCGGCAAGACGTTCTCGACGACCGGCTGGAAGATCGGCTGGGCGTCGGGCCCCGCCGACCTCATCGACGCCGTGCTGGCGGTCAAGCAGTGGCTCACCTACGTCAACGGCGCGCCCTTCCAGCCGGCGATCGCGACGGGGCTGCGCCTGGCCGACGCCTACTTCGCGGGGATCGCCGACGGGCTCGAGGCCAAGCGCGACCTGCTCGGCGCGGGACTGCGGGCGGCGGGCTTCAGCGTGTCGGTCCCGGCGGGCTCGTACTTCACGGTGGCCGATGCCGCACCCCTGGGTGCGACGGATGCTGCGGAGTTCTGCCGGGCCCTCCCCCGGCGAGCCGGCGTCGTCGCCATCCCGCTGACCGCCTTCGTGGCGCCCGGCCACCGCGCGGAGTATGCGACGCTCGTGCGGTTCGCGGCGTGCAAGCGTGTCGAGGTGCTCGAGGACGCGGCATCCCGTCTCGCGCGGCTCGCCGGCTGAGCCCTCCTGCCGCACGCGTGCGGCGGATCAGTCCCGCGGCTCGACGCGGAACCGGCGCAGCGACAACGACGGGTTGACGCGGCGGACGCGCTCGACGGCGGCATGATCCAGATGTGCGACCGCGACATCGGTCGCCGTGCCGACCGCCGCCATCGCGACGCCCTGCGGATCGACGATCATCGACAGGCCCACGCCGAGGGGTGGCGGGTGATCGGCCGCCGCGACGAAGACCGTGTTCTCGATCGCCCGCGCCTGCACGAGGGTGCGCCAGTGGTACTCCTTCAGGGGCCCTCGTACCCACTCGGCCGGCACGAGGAAGGCCTCGGCGCCGGCGTCGACGAGGAGCCGCCCGACCTCGGGGAACCTCAGGTCGTAGCACGTCATGATCCCGAAACGGAGTCCGCCCACTGTGAAGGTCTCGGGCGCGGCGATCTCGCCCGGCTCGACCCAGTCCGACTCGCGCTGGCCGAAGGCGTCGTAGAGGTGCAGCTTGCGGTAGCGGGCGACGACCCCCGTCGCGTCGACGGCCACGACGGTGTTGCGCACGCGCCGCCCGTCGCCCGCGCGCTCGAGGAGCCCCGCGACGATCGTGACCACATGCTCCTCGGCGAGGGAGGTGAGGGCCTGCGTGAAGGGACCGTCGACGTCCTGCGCGTGGGCGGCGAGCGATTCGTCGAACGGGTCGACGAAATAGCTCGAGTATTCCGGGAACACCACGACGCGGGCGCCGCGGGCGGTCGCCGTGCGCACGAGCTCCCCGATGAGGGCGATGTTGGCCGAGGCATCCGCCGTCGGGGCGAACTGCGCGACCGCCACCGCGACGGCCGTCATGACCGGGCCTCCTGTCGACCGCGGGCGCGCATGACGGCGGGGACGAGGATCCAGAGGACCACGAGCACGGCACTCAAGGAGACCGCGACGACGACGGCGGCCGGATCGCTCACGACGACGTCGAAGATGAACGCGACCACCCCCACGACGAGCGCGCCGACCGTCACGAGGGCCGTCACGAGCGCCGCATGTCCGTAGGCGACGATCTCGCGCTTCAAGCTCTGCTGGAAGAGGGCCCGGTGCAGGGCGACCGGCGCGAGGGCCACGATCGTCGCGAGCGCGGCGAGCACGACCAGCGCGAGGTAGAAGGCCCGCTGGCTGTCGGAGAGGTCGGCGAACGTCGGCTGGAAAGCGAGCGCCAGGAGGAAGCCCGTCAGGATCTGCGTGCCCGTCTGCAGCACGCGGAGCTCTTGGAGGATCTCGCCCCAGTTGCGGTCGGCCCGCTCCATCGGCGTCTCGTCGCGGCCGTCCTTGCGGTCGTCCTGAGGATCGGTGTCGGCGTCGGGCGGCATGGCTCAATCCTCCCGGTCGGGCCAGAGGCAGGCAAGCAGAAAGGGCATGCCGCGGCAGGTGAACGGGCGAGCAGAAGAGGACCGCGCGCAGGCAAGCAGAAAGGGCGCCCCGTGCGGGACGCCCTTTCTTTTCGTTGCGGGGACAGGATTTGAACCTGCGACCTCTGGGTTATGAGCCCAGCGAGCTACCGAGCTGCTCCACCCCGCGTCACGAGTATTGAGCCTAACACGGATTGTGGAGGGCTCTCACCACGGGCGGGTTCCGTGCGCCGCCGGGTCAGTCGCCGGGATCGAGCGCATCGCTCAGTTCGAAGAGGAACCGCGTGACGACGCGCAGCTCATCGTCGTCATAGTTCTCGGTGACGACGCGCATCGCGCGCAGCCGCTCGCTGAAGAGGCGGTAGAACTGATCGCGCGATTCCTGCGTGAGCACGACGACGCGGGCGCGCCGGTCGTGCGGGTGGGGGCGGCGCTCGAGGTGCCCCGAGGCGGTGAGGCGGTCCAGGAGCTTCGTGGTCGACGCCGTCGAGATCCGAAGGTGCCGCGCGAGGTCGTGAGGGCTCACGGCCTGTCCGCGCTGCTCGCGCACGATGAGCATGCGCAGGGCTGCGACATCCGAGGCGTTCATGTCCATGTCGCCCTTCATGCCGCTGTGCATGCGGTCCATGGCGTCGCCGAGCGCACGGATGCCCCTGAGCACATCCATGACCGCGTGGTCGCGGTCTGTCTGCGGGATCCAACGCTCTTGCATCTGTGACAAAACCTCCTCACCCTATGTATCATCGAGCAAAGCTTGATTGCTAGCTAAACTAGCGAATTGACGGAGGATCCACATGACCGACACCGATCACGTCGTCCTCCTCGACGACGACGGCCGAGAGATCGGCACTGCGCCGAAGAGCAGCGTGCACGGCACCGAGACGGCCCTCCACCTTGCATTCTCCTGCCACGTCGTCAACGACGACGGTCAGGTGCTCGTGACGCGCCGCGCGCTGGGCAAGACGACGTGGCCGGGTGTCTGGACGAACTCCTTCTGCGGCCACCCGCGGCCCGCCGAACCGGTCATCGCCGCCGTCCGCCGCCGCGCCGAGTACGAGCTCGGAATCACCCTCACCGAGATCGAGCTCGCCCTCCCCCTCTTCCGCTACCGCGCCACCGACGCGAACGGCATCGTCGAGCACGAGCTGTGCCCCGTCTACACGGCACGCGCGAACGACGAGCCCGTCCTCAATCCGCTCGAGGTCGTCGACGCCCGCTGGGTCGACCCGGCCGACCTCGCGGCCTCCCTCGAGTCGACCCCGTGGGCGTTCAGCCCGTGGCTCGTGCTGCAGGCCGAGCAGCTGCACCTGTTCGACACGACGTCGCCGAGAGAGCGACGACGAGCTTCATGATCGCGCTCGCGCCGGCCCCCGCCGCGGCGATCGACGACGCGATCGACGACGCGGTCTCGCGCATCCGAGGCCGCGCCGATGCCCTCGGAGCCGCATTCGCCGAGCTCGGCGGCGCGATCGAGCGTGCGAGCGCCGGCGGAAAGCGGTTCCGCCCCGCCCTGGTCGCGGCTTCCTTCCAGGCCTTCGGCGGCACTCCCGCCGACGCGCCGGGTCTCTACCCCGTCGCGGCGGCCTTCGAGCTGCTGCACACCGCGTTCGTCGTGCACGACGACGTCATCGATCACGACACGATGCGCCGCGGCATCCCGAACGTATCCGGCGAGTTCCGTCAGCGAGCCCGCTCGCGGGGGGCGGATGCCTCGGGCGCGGCCCTCCTCGGCGATGCCGCCGCGATCCTCGCCGGCGACCTGCTGCTGCACGAGGCCGTCCGCCTGGTCGCGCTGGCCGACGTGGACGCCCGGCAGCGGGAGGCGCTCCTCGCCCTCGTCGACGACGCCGTCTTCGTCTCCGCCGCGGGCGAGCTCGCCGACGTCGAGAACGCCGTGTCGGCCGAGTACGCCGATTCGGCAGCTCTCCTCACCGCCGCCCACGACAAGACCGCCGTCTACTCGTTCACGGCACCGCTGTCGGCAGGCGCCGTCCTGGCCGGCGCATCCCGCGAGTCGATCGCGGCGCTCGCCGACGCGGGGCGCCACCTCGGTCTCGCCTTCCAGCTCGCCGACGACCTCATCGGCGCTTTCGGCACACCCGCCCAGGCCGGGCGCGACGCGGGAGGCGACCTCCGCGAGGCCAAGCGCACGCCGCTCATCGGCTTCGCCCGGGAGTCCGAGGACTGGTCGCGCGTGCACGAGGCCATCTCCGTCGCGCACACGGGCCCCATCGCGGTGCGCGAAGCGCAGCGCGTGCTCGACGAGAGCGGAGCGCGCGCCCGACTCGTCGCGCTCGTCGACGATGCCCTGACCGACGCGCGGCTCGCGGCATCCGACCCCAGCCTGCCCTCGGGTGCGGAGCAGCTCGTCACGAAGATCGCGTCGGCGATCGCCCGGAGGATCCCGTGAGCGGCCGGGGCCGCGACGAGGTCACGGGGCTGGCACTGTACGACCAGACGGCTCAGGATGCCGCGGCCGCCGTGATCGCGGCGTACTCGACGTCGTTCGGCCTCGCCAGTCGCATGCTGGGCCCTCGCGTGCGGCCGCACGTGCGCAACGTCTACGCCCTCGCCCGCGTCGCCGACGAGATCGTCGACGGCCCCGCGAGCGCCGCGGGACTCGACACCGAGGCGGAGCGGCGCGTCCTGGACGATCTGGAGGCCGAGACGCTCGCGGCGATCGAGCGCGGCTTCAGCGCCAACCTCGTCGTGCACGCCTTCGCCCGCACGGCGCGCGAGTGCGGCATCGGCGAAGATCTCGTGCGCCCCTTCTTCCGCTCGATGCGCACCGACCTCACGACGGCCCAGCACGACAGCGCGTCGCACGACGAGTACGTCTACGGCTCCGCGGAGGTCATCGGCCTCATGTGCCTCCAGGCGTTCGTCAACGCCGGCCGGCCGGCACCCCGCGACCCCGGACCCGACCTCGTCGAGGGCGCCCGGCGACTGGGCGCGGCGTTCCAGGACGTCAACTTCCTCCGCGACGCCGACCACGACGGCGGCGCCCTCGGCCGCGACTACCTCGGCTCGGCGACCCGCGAGCAGGTGCTCGCGCGGATCGACGCCGACCTCGCCGCCGCCGCGGCGGTCATCCCCCGCCTGCCCCCGGACTGCCGACGTGCCGTCACGGCGGCCCACGACCTCTTCGCCGCCCTCGCCGTGCGCCTGCGGCGCCAGCCCGCCGCCACGACGCGCGTGCGCGTCCCCGACCCGGTCAAGGCCGCGCTCGCCGCGCGTGCCTGGCTGGGATTCTCTCCCTGGAGTGCCCGCGCATGAGCCGTTCTCAGACACCCCGGACGCCCGGGACCGCCGTCATCGTGGGCGGCGGGATCGCCGGACTCGCCACCGCCGCCCTCCTCGCCGAAGAGGGATGGTCGGTCCGCGTGTTCGAGGGCCGAGACGACCTCGGCGGACGCGCGGGGTCGTGGGAGCGCGACGGCTTCCGCTTCGACACGGGCCCGAGCTGGTACCTCATGCCCGAGGTCTTCGAGCACTTCTTCCGGCTCCTGGGCACCTCGGCGGCTCAGGAGCTCGACCTCGTGCCCCTCGACCCCGCCTACCGCGTCTACACGGAGGGGGATCCGGAGCCCGTCGACGTCGTGTCGGGACGGGATGCCGCGACCGCCCTGTTCGAGAGCATCGAGCCGGGCGCCGGCGCGAAGCTCTCGACGTATCTCGACTCCGCCGCCGACGCGTACGACCTGTCGGTGTCGCGGTTCCTCTACGACCCGTACGAGACGACCGCGGGGCTGCGCGACCCCGAGCTCCTCCGCCGCCTGCCCCGCCTCGCGCCCCTCCTCACCCGTCCGCTCGCGTCGTACATCGAGCAGCGCTTCACCGACCAGCGGCTGCGCCAGATCCTCGGCTACCCGGCCGTGTTCCTCGGCGGGTCGCCGTACGGCGTGCCGAGCCTGTACCACCTCATGAGCCACCTCGACCTCGACGAGGGCGTGCTCTACCCGCGCGGAGGCTTCACCGAGATCATCGCCGCGATCGAGCGCCTCGCCCGCGCGCGGGGCGTCGAGGTCGAGACCGGCGCGCGCGTGTCGGCGATCGAGACCACGTCGGAATCCAAGGGAGCGTCGGCCACCGGCATCCGTCTCTCCGACGGACGCTCGATCACCGCGGACCTCGTGGTCTCGACGGCAGATCTGCACCACACCGAGACGGCGCTCCTGCCGCCCGCGCTGCAGACGTATCCGGAGTCGTGGTGGGAGAAGCGCACGCCGAGCCCCGGGGCGCTGCTGCTCCTCCTCGGCGTCCGCGGCGAGCTGCCGCAGCTGGCGCACCACACCCTCCTGTTCACGAAGGACTGGCGCGCGAACTTCGACAAGATCTTCGGCGCACGCCCCGGCATCCCGGATCCCGCGTCGCTCTACGTGTGCCGTCCCAGCGCGTCGGACCCCACCGTTGCGCCGCCCGGATACGAGAATCTGTTCGTGCTCGTCCCCGTTCCCGCCGACCCGTCGCTCGGACGCGGCGGCGAGGACGGCGACGGCGACCCGCGCATCGAGACGGCCGCCGACAGCGTCGTGCGCCAGCTCTCGACGTGGTGCGGCATCCCCGACCTCGCCGAACGCATCGTGGTCTCGCGCACGATCGCGCCGGGCGACTTCGCTGCCGACCTCAACGCGTGGCGCGGCAACGCGCTCGGCCTCGCCCATACGCTCGGTCAGAGCGCCGTCTTCCGGCCGCGCAACGCCTCCAAGCGCGTCGACGGCCTGATGTACGCGGGCGGCTCGACGCTCCCGGGGATCGGCCTGCCGATGTGCCTCATCTCGGCCGAGCTCGTCGTCAAGCGGCTGCGCGGCGACAGGTCGCCGGGGCCCCTCCCCGAGCCGGTCGCGGCGAGGGCGTGACGTGCCGGGTCTGTACCTGCTCACGATCCTCGTCTCCCTCGCCGGCATCGCCCTGCTCGACATCCGCTTCGCGCTGGCGGTGCGGCCCGCGCCCGGCCGCACCCTCCTCGCCGTCGCTGCCGGCACGGTCTTCTTCCTCGCGTGGGACGCCGTCGGGATCGCGACGGGGGTCTTCGTCAAGGGCGACAGTCCGCTGCTGCTCGGCCTCGACCTCGCGCCGCACCTGCCCGTCGAAGAGCCGGTCTTCCTCGCCTTCCTGAGCTACCTCGCCCTCGTCGTGTGGGCGGCCGCTCGGCGCCTGCTCTCCCGCGCACGCGGGACGGATGCCTCGTCCCCCGCGGAGTCCGAATGACCTACCCGCTCATCCTCATCCCGTTCGTCGCCGTGACGATCGCGGTGACCGTCGCCACTCTTGCGCGGCCGGGCTTCGGCCGCCGCATGGCCGCGTCGGGCATCTCCGCCGCCGTCCTCCTCGCCCTGACGGCGGTGTTCGACAACGTCATGATCGCGGCGGGCCTGTTCACCTACCCCGCCGAGCACATCAGCGGCCTGCGGGTGGGGCTCGCGCCACTCGAGGACTTCGCGTACCCCGTGTGCGCCGCCTTCCTCGTCCCCGCCGTCTTCGTCCTGCTGCCCGGGCGCGCGGCGGCCGGGGGCGGCACGACCGACGAGGGCCGCGCGTGAGCGCCGAGGCGGCGGGCGCGCCGAGCGGCCCAGGCGTGCCGCTTCGCCCCGGCACCGTCGCGCGGCAGCTGTTCGTGGCATCCCGCCCCGTCAGCTGGATCAACACGGCCTATCCGTTCGCGGCGGCCTATCTCCTGACCACGCGTGAGCTCGACGCCGTGCTCGTCGTCGGCACGCTGTTCTTCCTCATCCCCTACAACCTCGCGATGTACGGCATCAACGACGTCTTCGACTACGAGTCGGATCTGCGCAACCCGCGCAAGGGCGGCGCGCACGGCGCGGTGCTCGATCGCCGGATGCACCCGATCACGCTGTGGGCGGCGGGCCTGGCGTGCCTGCCCTTCGTCGTCTACCTCGTCATCGTCGGCTCGCCGCTGTCGTGGCTCGTCCTCGCGCTCAGCCTCTTCTTCGTCGTGTTCTACAGCGCCCCGCCGCTCCGGCTCAAAGAGCGGCCCTTCGCGGATTCGGTGACCAGCAGCATCCACTTCTTCTCCCCCGCCGTCTACGGGCTCGTGCTCGCGGGCGCCGTCTGGACGTGGCAGCTCGGCGCGGTGATCCTCGCGTTCGCGCTGTGGGGAGTCGCCTCGCACGCCTTCGGCGCGGTTCAGGATGTCGCGGCCGACCGCGAAGCCGGCATCTCGTCGATCGCGACGGCGCGGGGCGCGCGCTTCACGGTGTGGTTCTCGCTCGCGTGCTACGCCGCGGCAGGACTCGTCATGCTGACGACGGCCTGGCCGGGGCCGCTTGCCGCAATCCTCGCGCTGCCCTACCTCGCGACGGTGTGGCCCTTCCGCTCGGTGACCGATGAGACGGCGGATGCCGCAACCCGCGGCTGGGACCGCTTCCTGTGGCTCAACCAGATCGCCGGCTTCGGCGTGACGCTCCTGCTGATCTGGTACTGGTTCCTGACGAGCTGAGGCCGGGCGCATCCGCGCCCGGCCTCAGCGTCGCCGCTGTGCGTCGTGTCTCAGCCGCCCAGCTCGATGAGCTTCTGCACGGCCGCGGTGAGGCGCGCGTCGGCCTCCCCGTAGGCGGCCCAATCGCCGGCCGCGAGAGCGGTCTGGCGGTCGATCATCGCCTTCTGCGCGTCCTGCAGAGCGGCCTGGTAGGCGTCGGCAGGAGCCGAGGGCGACGGCTGCGGCGTCGGCTCGGTGCTGGGCGTCGGCCCGGGCGTCGGCCCGGGTGTCGGCGCGGTCGGCGCCGGAGTCGGCGTGACCTGGTTGTCGCCGGCCTCGGCGCCCGAGTCGCCGCCGAACAGCGCGTCCAGGGCCTCGTTGAGGGTGTCTTCGAAGGCGATCTTGTTGCCGAACGACACGAGCACCTTCTGCAGGGTCGGGAGCTTTGTCGCCCCCGACGACTGCACGAACACCGGCTGGACGTAGAGGAGGCCGCCGCCGACGGGGAGCGTCAGCAGGTTGCCGTTGAGCACGTCCGACTGGCCCTGTCGCAGGATGTTGATGAAGGCCGACACCTGCGGATCCGCGTCGAACGTGTTCTGCACCTGGCCGGGACCGGGCACGCTCGTGTCGGCGTCGATCACCAGCATCCTGAGCTTGCCGTAGTCCTTCGCCTTCACGCCCTTCTCGTTGCCCGCGTTCGAATCGACCGCGAGGTAGCCCATGAGGACGTTCCGGGTGTTCTCACCGCCCGGGATGAAGCTCGTGAACATCGAGTAGGACGGCGCCGTCTGCCCCGGCATCTGCATCGTGAGGTAGTACGGCGGCTGCAGCAGGTTCTGGTTCTGCGGGTCGTTCGGCGTCGTCCAGGCG